>DATLZB010000170.1:0-3005 GCA_035574175.1 Hyphomicrobiaceae bacterium | reverse complement strand
CTTCGCCGCCGACTGGACCGTGCCGGTCCGCCATCACTACTCGATCCCGATCCCGGGCGAGCCCGACCAGACCCTGCTGCTGATGCCGGCGTGGGAAGCGGGCCAGGCGATCGGCATGAAGCTCGCCACCATCACGCCGGGCAATGGCCCGCGCGGCCTGCCGGAGGTGAACGCGGTCTATCTATTGGTAGATGGACCGACGGGCCAGCCGCGCGCCTTGATCGAAGGCGCGACCTTGACCGTGCGCCGCACGGCCGCCGCGTCTGCCCTGGCGGCGCGCTATCTCGCGCGCGCCGATGCGTCGCGCATGCTGATGGTCGGGGCGGGCGCGCTCTGCCGGCCGCTGATCGAGGCCCATTGCTCCCAGCGCCCCATCAAGCGCGTGCAGCTCTGGGCGCGCGACACAGGCAAGCGCGATGCCAAGGTGAAGGAGCTGGCTGCGCTCGGCCTGCCGGTCGAGCCAGCCGCGGATCTGGAGCGAGCCGTGCGGGAGGCCGACCTCATCTCCTGCGCCACCTTGAGCACGGAGCCGCTGGTCCGCGGCGCCTGGCTGAAACCGGGCGCGCATCTCGACCTGGTCGGCGCCTTCACGCCGGAGATGCGCGAGAGCGACGACGCGGCAGTCGGCCGGGCGTCCCTGTTCTGCGACACGCGCGCCGGCGCGCTGAAGGAGGGCGGCGACCTCGTGATCCCGCTCAAGGCCGGGCTCATCACCGAGGCCGCGATCAAGGCCGACCTCGCCGACCTCGCGCGCGGCCGGCACAAGGGCCGCACGAGCCCGGACGAGGTGACGCTGTTCAAGTCGGTCGGCACCGCGATCGAGGATTTCGCCGCCGCGCGCCTGGCGATGGGGCGGCTTTGCCAGTTCCATAGCTACTTCGCGGCGCAAAATTGACGCTTTCAGGGCTTTGGTCACGGGGATGTGACAAAGCAAACCCCGCCGTGGTGAACGGCGGGGTTCGCAGTGGGTTGGTGCGAGCGCGGGCTACGGGGCGGCTTGCTTGCTGATCGCTCGGCCGATGTTGATGAGGTTGTCAGAGATTACGCCGAGACCCACCCAGCGCTGCATTCCGTCCTCACCTTTGTATCGGCAACGATCCAGACCGTTTCGCCGCTTGACCACGCTGATGCGGCCCTCGCATCCGGTGCGCCATTTCTGGCCGTTGCGGAACCAGCGCTTCCGCTGCTCGCGCTTGCGATCGGGGCTTCTGCTCGATCGATTGGGAATGCACACCCGCTTGACGCCCATGGCTTTCGCCGCTGCCTCGTTCCTGGCGGAATAGAACCCGGCATCGGTCGCTACCAGTCGCGGAACGCGGCCCAGCTTGGCCTGGTGGGCTGCGATGGCCGGGATCAAGAGATCGGAGTCATGCGGTCGCCGGGCATAGACCTCATAGTCGACGATGATCTGGTTTTCGGCTTCTTGCAGCTTGATCATCTTGCCGAACTCGTTGGGCTTGCCAGCCTTGCCCTTGCGGATGACCTCGGTCGATGGCTCGAACACGCTGAGAATCTTGTCTTCGACATGTGTGTCGCCGCGGAAGATGCGCGCCCGCGTCTGATGCATCACCTTTCGCAACAGCGGCACCATCCGGTCGAGCTGCTTGCGCAGGCCCTCCAATGCGATTTGCTGCAGCACGTCCGACGAGCGCTTTATCCCTTCGGATATCTCCCGGGAGAACCGCTTGGCCTGTCCCACCACCCGGCTCGTCGCATCGAGCAGCCGGCGATAACGCTGCTGCAGCCGGTCCCGATTGAGCGGGCCCTTCGCACGCGCGATGCGTGCGATCTCGAACAAGCGCAGCTTCACGCTCCGGCTGCGGTCGCGCAGCTTGGTCCCAACCGCACCCACGATACTCGTGATCTTCTTCATGGTGCGGGTCAGCACCCGTACTCCGTCTCCCAGCAACGTGCTGTCGGTCGGATGGTGAATGTTGGTCTCCACCACGGTCGTATCTACCCGCATGCGCCGCCCCGCGACGACACCCTGTTCCTGTGCAATCTTCACCATACGATCGTGGATCCGCTTGAGCACCTGAGGTCCGACCGCTACGCCCCACCGCCCCATGGTCTTGGCGTCAGGCATCTTCCCGCCGCCCACCCGGGTAAAGTGGCGGTACACCAGGTTGGCGCGCACCTCCCGCTCCAAGGCGGCATAGCTCAGGTTCCTGATATGCTTGAGCACCAATAGACGGAGCACCACCTCAGCCGGCGTGCCGAGCCGGCCACGGCTGCGGCTCCTGGGGTGCCGCTTCGCCAGGGCGTCGTAGACCGTTGCCACGACCTCCTCGTCCGCCAGAACCCGGTCGGCGTGCTCCATCCAGTCTTCGCGCAGATCGCTCACTTCCTCGGCGATCAACCCGTCGCCAAAGCTGAGCTGTGCCCGCCGCATCTCAATCATGTGGACGCCTCGCGCGCCTGCGATGCGGCTCCGGACGAAGCAGCTCATGATTGAGCTCGCAGATGCCCTCGATCGCCTGCTTCAGCTTCTGATAATTGTCGAGCCAACGGCGAACCTCGGCGACCCGCTCGCGACGGACACTGAACTGCTGTGTGCGACCACCACCGTATGTCACGGTCAGGACGAACACCTGATGCCCTTCGCCGCGGGCGCATTTCGGGCAGTCCTTGGTGTGCCGAACCGTGCGCTCCAGCAACGAGCCGCGCAGCAACTCCCCGGTAATCGGCAGCTTGCCGACCAGCTTTTCACGCGCTCGAAGGGTTCGCTCGCGAATCATTCACAAGAATGAATCAAAGGCGTCGAGGCAAGTCAAGCCTCATATCAGCCCGTCCGACCTTGCACTTTTCCGCCGAACCCCTGATTCTGAATGCAGAACAAGGCGCTCTAATTTTGCGCCGGGAAGTAGCTAATGCTTCTTCGACTGGGATTGCTCATCAAGCGCCTTCCTCACCTTTTCGACCTGGGAGATCGTCCGGCGAAGAGCGGGCTCCGTCCCCGGTTGGATCTGAAAGACGATCGGAAAGTCCTCGATCAGGCGCAGTTC
>DATLZB010000169.1:0-9160 GCA_035574175.1 Hyphomicrobiaceae bacterium | reverse complement strand
CGCCCGCCGCAATGCCGAGGGCGGCAACTACTATTGGCGCATCACGCCGTGGGTGATGCCGTCTTTCACCATGGTGCCCCCGCGAGGCGACCACCCCGTGCACGGCCACTTCTGGATCCCGATTGACGACGAGAACTGCTGGGCCTGGAGCTACGATTATCATCCGGTCCGTTCGCTGACGGCCAGAGAACTCGCCGCGCTCTCGGCCGGCGAGGGTGTCCACTGTAAATACGTCCCCGGCACCTTCCGCCCGCTCGCCAACAAGGACAACGACTACCTCATGGATCGCGCGGCGCAGAAGGCGGGTCTTACCTACAGCGGTGTGGAGGGCATCGCCATTCAGGACTCCTCCCTGCAGGAAAGCATGGGGCCGATCGTCGACCGCACCAAGGAAAACCTGGTTTCGACCGACAACGGCATCATCATGGCCCGTCATCGCCTGATGCGTTCGGTCAAGGCGCTCGTCGAGAAGGGCGTCGAGCCGCCAGGTGTCAACCCGGCCCATCAACGCGTGCGCTCGGCATCGGTGATCCTCTCCCGGACCGAGACCTTCCAGGAGGCGGCCAGGGAGGCGCTTGCCGCACGCGCCGGCATACGCCATGCCTCGGTCTGAGTTTCGTCCGCGCCCTGCGCCAAAGGTCCGGGCCGGTTGGCCCGGACCTCCGCCGGGGCGCGCGTTTGGCTTCCACCCGTGCGGCCGTTCGTCACGACGTGAGCTGTGGCCAAGGGCCTCCCCCGCGCTCAAGAGATGCGCTAGGCGACTACACGATCGAGGGTAAGTGATGGCCGAGGGCGACGGATCCGGCACGCGCAGGCTTACGGTCAAGGCCGTCTTTGGCGGCTCGTTCATCGCCTTTGCCGCCCTCGCCGCTGTCACGGGGCTGATTTGCTATCTGGTAATCGGCGGCAACGCGCTCGTTTCGAGCCTCGAATCGGACGTCAATCTGTTTCTATTCATCCTGCCAAGATTCACCGCGGCCATGCTGCTCGCCGCTTTCGCGCAAGTGCTGCTGCCGCGCGACAAGATCGCCCGTTACGTCAGTGAGGAGGCGGGCTCGAGAGCCCTCACCATCGCCACCGCGGTTGGTATCATGACGCCGGGCGGGCCCATGACCTCCTTTCCAATCGTGCGGGCGCTCCGGGATGCAGGCACCGGGCGCAGTCCCCTCATCGCTTACGTAACGTCGTGGTCAACCATGGGACTCCAGCGTATTCTCAACTGGGAGGTGCCGCTGCTTGGGGTTGACTTCGCCCTGGTGCGTTTCGCCTCGTCCCTTCCGCTGCCGTTCGTCGCCGGCCTCATTGCGCGCGCTTGGCCGTTGCGTGCCGACGAAAGGAATGAGAAGGATGCTTGACAGCGCCATCCTACTGTGGATCGCCGCTGTCGTCCTTGGCGTGATCGTGTGGAGGCGCAGCTTCTCCGCTTTTCGTGGGGCGCTGGAGGCCGCGGGCACTCAGCTCCTTGTCGTCATTCCCAGGGTTTTTCTGGCTCTGCTCGCCGCCGGCTTCATCGGTAAGCTGCTGCCCGCCGAGACGATCGGCCACTCGATCGGATTCGAGAGCGGATGGAGCGGCATCCTGATCGCCAGCGCATTCGGCGCGCTGATGCCGTCGGGGCCGATGGTGGCCTTTCCGATCATCGTGGTGCTGCGCCTTGCCGGTGCCGGTGTACCGCAGGTCACCGCCTTCCTCACCGCTTGGGCGGTGTTCGCTTGGCACCGCGTGCTGATCTACGAGGTGGCGATGATGGGCTACCGCTTCGCGGCCATCCGCATGGTCTCCTCCCTCGTCCTTCCGATCGTGTCGGGAGCGATCGCGACAGTCTTGTGCTTGCTCACCGGGATGCGGTGACGGAGGCCAAACCCCGGCGCCAACGAATCACTTGCGGGCCGGAGACAAATCGAGCACTGTCAAGGAGATTATGGGGGCGATCCACATTGTCGCCAACATTGTTGCTCTAGGTTTGCTGACACGCGGGCGTCGGCCGAGCCAGCAGTGGTGGATGCCGACGGCGGGCCGGGACGACCGGCCTGGAACGGGGACGAAGGAGGGGGTCAAAGTTGAGTATGTTTACTCGCCCGTTGCGTGGCGCGATGCGAATTAGGTCGGCCGGGTTGCGCCGGCGGGACCCGGATGCGCCGTCGGCGAAGAACGATGCAGCGTCCGCGTCGATCCGTCCGCCGTCCACCTCCCCTCCGGAGCGCGCGCCGTGGCCTTTGCGCCACCTCGCGCCACCGCGGCCCCGCCACATGCAACAGTATCGCTTGAGGGCGCTGCACGGGTTCGAGTTCCAACGGGGGCAGTAGCCGCCCGGCGGATTGTGGTTCGAGGTCCGGTACATGGGTGTCGTCGAGCGGTCATTGAACGTGTCCGGGCAGGCCACGGTCAATGATGGCGGCAAGTGGGGTACGCGAGTTGGCGCGCCGCTCGAGGAGGTGCGCAGTCGTTTGCTGGCGATCGCGGCGCGGCTCGAGCCTCAGCTCGACGAGCATGCCCAACCGCTCGTGGCGGAATCCCGCCGCGTGTTGCAGGAGCAGACCTGTCGGATCGCCGTGATCGGCCAGATCAAGGCCGGCAAGAGTTCCTTCGTCAATGCCTTCACCCATCGGCCCGAGCTGCTGCCGACCGACATCAATCCCTGGACGTCGGTCGTAACCATTTTGCATTTTCGCAACGACCGCCCGCCGCCCGAGTATGCGGCTGTGTTTCAGCTCTTTTCTCGTGACGAGTGGCAGCGACTGGCAGAGGGCGGCGGCCGCCTGCGCGAGCTGACCGAGCGGCTGGTGCCCGGTTTCGAGCCGGAGTTGCTCAAGGCACAGCTTGAGGTGATGCGCCAGCGCGCTGAGCGCCGTCTTGGACCTCAGCTGCATGAGCTCCTGGGCCAGACCCATCGCTACAAGAAGATCACGCCGGAGCTGCTCGATGATTACGTGAGCGCTGGCACCTACCTTGAGAACGGGCCGGCACCGGCCAGGACGCAGTACTCCGACATTACGCGCACGGCTGAGCTCTATTTCAGTGGCGGCCCCTTCGCCTATCCGGTCACCGTCATCGACACGCCCGGCACCAATGACCCTTTCCTCGTGCGCGACGAGATCACCCGGCGCAGCCTCGAGAAGTCGGACATCTACGTGTTCGTGATCTCGGCGCTGCAGCCGCTCGCCGCCTCCGATGTTTCGCTTTTGCGCATCCTGAACGGCCTGCACAAGGATCGCATCGTGGTGTTCGTCAACCGCGTCGATCAGTTGCCCAACCCGCTTGCGGAAGCCAAGGCCGTGCGCGCGAGCGTCAAGAGCCGGCTCGAGCGTGAGTTTCCGGCCCTGGACATTCCCGTCGTCCTCGGCAGCGCGTGGTGGGGGAACCTGAGCCTCGTTTCGGAGAGCCGGGATGTGGCCCGAGTGCTGCCGGCCAGTTCCGCCGCCTATCTCAGGGAATATGGACTTCCGGCGTCGATCGAGGTCGGCCCGAGCCATTCATTGAGCATCGAGCAGCGCTCGCGGCTGGCTGCCGCGCTCTATGCGAGCTCCGGCATTCCGGCCGTTGCCGCCAGCATTACCGAGCTCCTCTCCGGCGGCACCAGCGCGGTTTTGCTCAGGCAGCTCACCGCCTGCTTCCTCGAGCTTGCGCGCTCCACCGAGGCTGCCGCCAAGATGGAACTGCAGTCGCTGATGGGCCTGCGTGAGTCGCGGCGTGTCGAATTGGGTGCGCTTGGCGAGCGGCTGCGCCAGGAGCGCCAGTCGCTGGCCAACATCGACGAGCCGATCAGGAAGATTCAGCACTCCTTCGCCCTGATCGAGCGTCAGCTCGCCGAAATCGTCCGCAACGACACCGAGCGGCTGAAGTCCGACCTGATCAATGCCGTGGAGGGTTTTGCGGAAGCCGAATGCCAAGCGATGCTGGGTTCGATCCGCAATCGCGACCACGACGGGCAGTGGCGCTGCGACCTCACCCCGCTGCGCGAAGGCCTCGAGCTGCACTACGTCGACTCCTTCCGCCACACCGAGGCTCAGATCATAGAGATCGAGCGCGTGCTCTACCCACAGCTGCGCACCATCATCGAGGCGATCCTGCCGGGTTACGACGTTGAGGTGACGGACGACTATGCAACTCACCCCAATCCGTACCCCTCCGTCACACCGCTCACCGACACGGTCGTGCTCGATCTCGACGTGCCATGGTGGAAGCTTTGGTTCGCGGCGCGGCCCGATCCGCGCCAGCGCGCCGCCGATTTGAAGCGCCTCATCCGGTCCGACTTCCTCCCCGTGGTCGACGAGATGGTGCGCGAGGCCCAAGCACAGTTTGCCGCCCGCATCACCCGCATGCTCCAGCAGGCTCATGCCGTGAGCACGGGGATGTTGTCCACCTTCCAGCGCAGGAAGGCGCAGGTGCTGGCCGAGCACGAAGCCTACAGCAAACTTGATCACAGTCAGGATCTGGAGCGGTTCGAGAAGGAGCAGCAAGAGAAGGCGGACCGCTGCGCGGCGCGCCAAGCCGCGGCCGCAGCGCTCGCCGACGAACTGGGCAAGCTCCTGAGCTTCTGCCAGAGCGCGCTGTCGTTGGAGGGACGAAACGCATGAACGCCATCTCGCCAGCCCAAATCTCTGATGAATTGTTCGCCACCTGCCGCCGGCTGGCCGCGGGCGCCTCCTGCGACGGGTCCGTGGCCAGCGTCGCACGGTTCGTGGCCCGGCTCGGCATGCGGCTTGCGCGCCCGCCCCGAATTGCGCTGCTCGGCGAGTTCAACACCGGCAAGTCGACGCTCGCTAATGTGCTGATGGGTTCCGGCGTACTTCCCACCAGCGTTCACGCCAACACGCGTTTCCCTGTCAGGTTGCACTACGCCAACGTGCCGACCCTCGAGGTCGAGCTCTCCGACCGTTCCCGGCACCCGATGTCGCTCGCCGAGGTGGACGCGCTGCAGAGAGGAGAGGCGCGGCTGCTGCATGTCGGCCTTCCGGTGGCGCGCCTGAAAAAGTTTGAGCTCATCGACACGCCGGGGCTGGCGAGCGGCCAGAGCGGACTCGACGAGATGAGCCTCGAGGCTTGCACACGCTGCCACATCGCCATTTGGTGCACGATGTCGACTCAAGCCTGGAAGGCGACCGAGAAGGTCGTATGGAGGTCACTACCCCAGCGGCTACAGTCTGAAGGCATCCTTGTCGTCACCTACAAGGACGCTGTGCGGGCCGGCCGCGACCGGGAGCGGCTGGCGGCGCGTCTCGATGCGGAGGCCCGTCCGCATTTCCGGTCGCTCGCCATGGTCGCAGCGGCGGACGCCGAGCGCGCGCTCGGCAGCGGCGGCACCGGCGCCGCCCAAACTGAGGAATGGAGGGAGAGCGGGGGCGCGGAGCTCGAGGCCCTGGTGCTCGAAGCCGTGGCAAGACACTTGGCGGCGCGGGTGGGGGCCGCCGAGCGGTTGCTCGATCGCGCTGCCCGGCGCCTCGATGCCCGCGCTGATCGCGGTCTGATGGCCGCCTGAGGTCAGCGCTGCGTTGCCAGCGCCTGCTCGACGGGCCCGGCCGTGACCGCGGTGGAGAAATCGGCCGGAACCTTGTCGATCCGCCCGGCCCACTTCCACAGCTCGGCGCTCGCCTTGAGTTCGGCGGCGAGCATCGAGCCGGCGCCGCCCCCGAGCCAGCGCGTCGTCGCCTGCTCCTGTATCTGCGGTGGCCGATAGCGGGCGATAGCCTCAAGCACTGCCGCCGGAGGCAGGCCGGTCAGGAAGGCAATGGACCTGATCTCGGGCCTCTCCTCGGTGAGCGGCCAGCTCATCTCCGCGAACATGGTATCGGCGCGCGCAGTAACGTCGACGAACCGCGCCAGCATGTCGCGGTTCTGCTCGAGAAAGTCGCTGCCAACCGCCAGCACCAGCAGTCCTTCATTGCCGCCGGCAAGAGGCAGGGGGATCGCGCGAGCCTGAGCCTTGAGCGCCGAGAGTGTAGGCTCCGACACGACCGCCGCGTCGAGCTCGGCATGGGCCCAGGCCTCGACGATCTGCGGCGGTTGCAGGTTCACGAGCCGCACGTCGGTGGGTGTCATGCTCCAGCCCTTGAGGCTTTGGAGGAGGCGGAAATGCGCGGTCGATCCGAACGGGACAGCCAGCACCTTGTTCATCAGCCCCTTTGGATCCGCCGGCGTGTAGAGCAGGCTGTTGGAGACGATGAGGGCCTCCGTTTCGCGCGAGGAGCCCACCACGTAGAACACGGTGAGATCGAGTCCCCGGCCGATGGCGGCAGCGACCACTCCGGCACCCATCATGCCGATATCGATACGCCCGCCCGCCATCGCCGCGGCGACAGCCGAATCGGTTTCGAAGGGGATCCAGCGCATGGCCTTGCCGGCGGCCTGCTCATACGTGCCGTCGGCGATCTTGCCGGTCCACGTGCCGTAGGCATGACGAGGAAAACCGACGCTGACCGGCTTCAGCGGGCCGCCCCGATCCTCCGCGAGCAGGCGCGGGTGGTCGATCAGCATGGCGGCAGCCGCAACCAGAACTTTGAGGCAGGCACGCCGCGCAACACGAGCGTGCACCCTTTGGGTGGCCCCCGGCCCTGTCATGGGCGCTTACCTCTTGCGCAGCTCGCTCAGACGTTCAGCGGCCCCAGGGCTGCCGAGGCGCTGGGCTCGTTCATACCAGCGCAAGGCTTGCGCCTCGTCTCCGGCTTCGGCCGAGGCGCCGGAGCGGCGGAGGTAGGCCGGATCGTAGGTTTCTCCAAGACGCAACGCCGCAATCGCGCTGCCGGCCTCGGCCGCCCGCTCTAGCACGATACGCGCGGCGCTGATATCGCCGGTGTCGAGCAACAGCTCGCCCCGGGCGGTTAGCCGCCGTAACGCATCGGCATCGAGCTTCTCCGGGGCGGTCGGCTCGCTCGCCGCCGGCGCGGCGACGAGCGTCGGGGAGGCAACGATCCGGGTTCTTGCCTGCGACATGAGCCTCCCGTCGAGCGTGACGAGCTCGGCGGTCACATCGAAAGTGCCGGTTACCGCCTCCGCGATGGTGAACTCGATGTCACGCGACATATGGGCCGGGATCAGCCAGATCTCGTTGCCGATGGCACTACCCTGAGAAAGGGCGATCTCGTCGGGCACCCCGCGCATGACCAGCAGCAGAGCGTCGGAATCGGTCGGCATGGGATCGAGTTCGACGGGCAGCGTGGTGCGCTGCCCACTCTTGGCGTCGACTCGTGCGGCAAGTTTGAGCTTGATCTGCGATGGCGGGCTCGGAGTGCTCGCAATGGCCGCCGTTCCGGCATCGGTCGCGCCGGTCGAAACGGATGTGGTTGTGGCAGCCGGCTGTGATGTTTGCGATGAGTACGCCTTCGGCTTGGCCTGCAGCTGGGGGGGCGACGGCGCTGGCGCGGGAGCGGTCGCCGTGGAGCCGGCAGGGACGGCCGGTTCCGAAGCCATCCCCTGCGCGTCGGAGCGCACGGGACTGTTGGCGGCTGGCTGCTGCTGCGCTCCGGGCGTCGGCGAGGGTCCCCCCGCCTCGGCGCGCACGGCGGCAGGCGAGGAGGTCAAAGCCCGGTCGGCTCCCGCGCCTCGGTCGCTTGCATCCCGGGCGATCCCGCCAGCCTCCTTGCGTGCGCCGGGCCCTTCGTTCATGGCCACCTTTTCCTCCGCCGCGGGCCGCGGGGAGCCCCACAAATCGGCGGCAAACCGCGCCACCCGGTCATAGTAGGCTATCGTGCCGACGGTGGTGACGACACCCAGCGCGTAAGCGCCGACTGCAACGATGGGCAGACGCCAGCGTGCCAGCGAATCCACGGGCAGGGCCTGGAGCGAGGGGTAAAGGCCGCGCTCGCCGGGCGGCGGGGAGGGGCTGAGCCTCGTCGGCGGTGAGCGCTGCTGCAGCGAGGCAAGCTCGCGGTTGGAATTGGGCTCGGGGCTGGCAAGCGTCCTGCTGTGCGCCGCTTCCTCCAGACGCCGGAGCAGCTCGCGGATCACGTCGAGATTGTCCCTGCCGCCGTCAGGCTCGTTTGCCATCGTACTCGCTCAACCTCATGACGTTGGCGCAACGACATAAGCCATGCCGGCACACCACCGGCGTCTCACCCGCGTTGTTCAGCCCGCCGCTGCTCAATTCTCACGGCCACCCTCGCGCGGCGAGCTGCGTCGATCGGCCTGATTGCAAGGTCCCGCTCCCCACAAACGGTGATAGATCGACTGAAGTCCTTGTGCAACTCGAGCGTGGCCCGGCCCCGCTCCGCTGCGCAAGGGACCGGCTCAAGCGTGCGTGAGTTTGTGGCGTCATGACGGCGCTGTACCGAAAAATGTCACGCGGCGCGCACTGCCGCTGTTTCTTGCCGCAGCGTCCGGGGCCCGCGGACCCGCCGCGAGGCTGAAAGCGGCCTTGACGCCCACAGCCGATCGGGAAACATGGGGCGGCTGAAAGGAGCGGCGAACGAGGACGCCCGTGCAGATTGGCATGCACCCCCGCGAGCTGCTCATCGATTTGTTCGAGGTGGCGGTATCTGCCGCCCACCCCGACCGCTGCCTACCGCCCCATCTGCCCGAGTTTCCTCGGCGCGGTCGTCTCATCGTCACCGGCGCTGGCAAGGCCGCCGCCGCCATGGCATCGGCCGCAACCCGATTCTATGGTGCGGAGGACGGCGCGCGGCTTCTGGGCCTCGTGGCGACCAGGCACGGTTGGGGCACGCCCAATGCGCTGATCGAAGTGGTCGAGGCCGGACATCCCGTACCCGATGCAAGGAGCGTCGCGGCGGCGGAGGCCGTGCTGGCGCTCGCCCGCTCCGCGACCGCGGACGACCACGTTCTGTGCCTGCTCTCGGGAGGCGCCTCGGCGTTGTGGACTGCGCCGGCTGCGGGCGTGACCCTGGAGGGGAAGCAGGACCTCACCCGGTCGCTGTTACGCGCAGGCGCGCGCATCTCCGAGATCAATTGCGTGCGCAAGCACCTCTCCCGCATCAAGGGCGGCAGGTTGGCGGCCGCCGCCTACCCCGCCCGTCTTCTGACTCTCGCGATCTCGGACGTCCCCGGCGACGATCCGGCTACGATCGGCTCCGGGCCGACGGTCGCCGACCCGACGACCCTCGCCGACGCGCGAGACGTCCTGCGCCGCTATGCGATCGTGCCGCGGCCCGAGATCGCTGCCGCCCTCGAGCGGTTGGAAAACGAGACGCTGAAGCCTTCGGCACCCGAG
>DATLZB010000168.1:0-2553 GCA_035574175.1 Hyphomicrobiaceae bacterium | reverse complement strand
CCCGCGCGAGGCCACGCCCCGCGAACGCCCGACGCGATCCTGATTTGAGGAGAGCCCAATGCCCACGACCGTTCTGGATCGGGCAGTGCCGAGGATCGGCGCCGCGTTGCTTGCGCTCGCCCTCGTCTCGCCGCTGCTGCTCGCCGCGCTGCAGCCGACCCGCGGCACCGCCTCCTCCCCTCCCGTAGAGACATCGAAGAGCGCCACCTTGAGCACCATGAAGATCCAAAAGGTGAAAAGCCCCGGCGGTATCGAGGCTTGGCTGGTCGAGGATCACAACGTGCCCTTGCTTGCGCTACGCTTTGCCTTTGAGGGCGGCAACGCCCAGGACCCGCCCGGCAAGGAGGGGCTTGCCAACTTCCTCACCGCCATGATGGACGAAGGCGCCGGTGATCTTTCGGCGGCGCAGTTCCAGGAGCGCATGGAAGAGCTTGCCATGCGCATGAACTTCGACGATTCCCGCGACACCTTCTACGGCAGCTTCGAGACGCTCACCGTCAATCGCGATCCGGCGGCCGACCTGCTGCGGCTTGCCATCACCGAGCCGCGCTTCGATTCCGATGCCATAGAGCGCATTCGCAAGCAGCTTCTCGCCAACATCGCCTTCGAGGGCCGCGATCCCGACAAGGTGGCGGGCAAGGCATGGAACGCGTTAGCCTTCCCAGGCCACCCTTACGGCCGTCCCGCCACCGGCACCAAGGAATCGGTTGCCTCCGTCACCCGCAAGGACCTCGAGGACTACCGCCGCCGCGTATTCGCCAAGGACACGCTCAAGGTCGTTGCCGTCGGTGACATCGATGCGGCCGGGCTCGGGGCACTCCTTGACCGCGTGTTCGGCGGCCTCCCCGCCAAGGCCGAGCTCGAGCCGGTGCCGCCGACCCGGCCCCGGCCCGGCGGCGGGCGCGAGATCATCGAGATGGACGTGCCCCAGTCGGTGGCGGTGTTCGGCAAGGGCGCCATGCTGCGCCGGGACCCTTCGTTCATGCCCGCCTACGTGTTGAACCATATCCTGGGCGGCGGCGGCTTCTCCTCGCGCCTGATGGTGGAGGTGCGCGAGAAGCGCGGGCTCGCCTACTCGGTCTACAGCTATCTGCAGCCCTACCGCCGCGCCGGCCTGTTCGCCGGCAGCGTGGCGACCAAGAACGAGGAGATCGGCCGCTCCCTCGAGGTGATTCGCGCCGAGCTGGCGCGAATGGCGAGCGAAGGTCCGACCGCGGAGGAGCTGGACAACGCCAAGAAGTTCCTCACCGGCTCCTATGCGTTGCGCTTTGATACCAGCGCCAAGATCGCGGCCCAGCTCCTGGCCATCAAGCTCGACGGCTTCGACGTCGATTATGTGGGCAAGCGCAACGCCCTCATCGATGCGGTCACGCTCGAGGACGTGAAGCGGGTGGCCAAGGACCTGCTCGATGTCGACGATTTGATCGTCACCATCGTCGGCAAGCCCAAGGGCCTGTCCGAACGCGGCTGATAGCGCGCCGGCTCGCGCTCGGCCGCCACTGCATGAGCGAGGAGGAGCGCTTGGCCATTCGCCAGCTCTCGCCCGAGATCATAAACCGGATCGCTGCCGGCGAGGTGATCGAGCGGCCGGCGAGCGTGGTCAAGGAGCTCGTCGAGAACGCGCTTGACGCCGGCGCCCGGCGGATCGAGGTGGTGACCGCCGGCGGCGGCATTTCGCTGATCCGCGTCAGCGACGACGGCTGCGGGATGACCGCCGACGACCTCCTGCTCGCGGTTGAGCGTCATGCCACCTCCAAGCTCGACGGCGACGACCTTTTCGACATTCGCACGCTCGGCTTCCGCGGCGAGGCGTTACCCTCGATCGGCGCCGTTGCGACCCTCCTCCTGCGCTCGCTGGCGCAGGGCAGCCGTGAGGCATATGAGATCATCGTCGAGCGGGGCGCCAAGGGCCCGCTCAAGCCGGCCGCGCTCAATGGCGGGACCAGCGTCGAGGTGCGCGACCTGTTTGCGGCAACGCCGGCGCGGCTCAAGTTCCTGAAGTCGGAGCGGGCCGAGAATCTGGCGATCGCCGAGGTGGTCAAGCGCCTGGCCATGGCCCACCCGCAGGTCGCCTTTACGCTCACCACCGGCGAGCGCACGAGCCTCGTTCTGCCCGCGGTCACCGGCGGTGACGGGGGGCGGCTTGAGCGTCTGGGGCGTATCATGGGCCGCGAGTTTATGGCGGACGCGCTCCCTGTCGAGGCCGCGCGGGAGGGCGTACAGGTGTCGGGCTTCGCTGGCCTGCCGACGCTCAACCGGGCCGATGCCGTCATGCAGTTTCTCTTCGTCAACGGCAGGCCCGTGCGCGACCGACTGCTCGTCGGCGCCGTGCGAGCCGCCTATGGCGATCTCCTGCCCAAGGGGCGCCATCCCCTGCTCGCCCTGTTCGTCGACCTCGATACCAAGGCCGTCGATGTCAACGTGCACCCGACCAAGGCCGAGGTGCGCTTCCGCGATGCGGGCGGCGTCAGAGCGCTGATCGTCGGGGCGCTGCGCACAGCGCTGGAACGCGCCGGCCACCGGGCCACGGCGGCGGGCGGCACGGCTGCTCTC
>DATLZB010000167.1:0-3469 GCA_035574175.1 Hyphomicrobiaceae bacterium | reverse complement strand
GAACAGGAAGACGACCGCCGCTCCGACCGCGGCATCGGCCAGCCCAGTGAGCGCGCCGGTCACTTGCTCGAGCCCCCACACGCCGGCGAGATCGGCGAGGGCGACGAGCAGCGCCGCCTCCGACCTGAGGCGGCGCAGCCTGGCCATCACTTCGGCGGCCGTGTCCGAGCCGGCGGCGGCCGCGGCAGCCTCCTCACACAGCCTCTTCAGGTGTTCCTCGGGCACGCTCGACAGCAGGCGCACCAGACGCGGCGGGTCGCGCCGGATAAGTCCTGAAAGGTAGGGCGAGCCGGCAAAGACGCCGCCGATCAGAGCGCGCACGCGAGGTTCCGCGAGCAGACGCGCTGCTGGGTCGCCGGCAAGCCCCGCCTCGATCTCGGCAAGCAGCCCTTGGGCGTGCGCCTCATCGGCGCCGAGAGGCGCGCGTGCGATGCGCTTCCACAGCGGCTCCAGCGCGGCTGGGCGTTGGGTCATGGAGACTGGCTCGTGGCGGGGTTCGAATCGTTGCCATGGCGCGGCAGCGTCAACACCACCCGCAAGCCGGGGCCGTTGTCCTCGAGCGCCAGCTCGCCGCCCGAAACCCGCGCTACCGCTGCGACAAGGCTGAGCCCCAGCCCGGTTCCCGGTCGCGTGCGGCTCGCTTCCAGGCGCACGAAGCGCTTCAACGCGCGGGCGCGATCGGCGGACGGAATGCCAGGCCCGCGGTCGGCCACCGTGATGGCGACGCTGCGCGGGTGGCCTTCAACGCTCACCTCGATGGCCGCTCCCCGCGGAGGAGTGCCCGTGGGCCGGCCATACTTGACAGCGTTGTCGAGCAAGTTGGCTACCGCCTGGCCGATCAAGTGGCGATTGGCGCGCACCAGGAAGCCGGGCTCGGCCCGGCAGGTGAGCGAAAGTCCGGCTTCTTCGGCAACCGGCGCGTAGAGGTCGACCACATCGCGCGCCAGCGCAGCCGGATCGAATGGTTCGGCGCCCTCCTCGAGCGTGCCCGCCTCAAGCCGCGCGATCAGCAGCAGCGCATTGAACGTCTTGATCAGTTCGTCGGCCTCCTCGATCACCCGCTCGAGGCCCTGGCGGTGGGCGGCGTCGGAGGGATCGCGCAATGCCGCCTCGGCGCGGTGGCGCAGCCGGCTCAGAGGCGTCTTGAGATCATGGGCGATGTTGTCTGAGACTTCGCGCAGACCAGCCATGAGCTGCTCGATGCGGTCGAGCATGGCGTTGAGGCTGGTGGCCAGATGATCGAGCTCGTCGCCCGAGCCCGACGTCGGTACGCGGCCGCTAAGGTCGCCCGCCATGATCGTCTCACTGGTGCGCGTGATGGCCTCGACGCGGCGAAGCACGAGCCGGCTCGCCATCAGGCCTGCCGCAACACCGCCCAATGCCAGCAGGCCGAACCCGCCAAGGAACAGCCATTTGATGCGGTCGGCCAACCGCTGCTGCGGCTCCAGATCGCGCGCCACGAGCAGGCGCATGTCACCCGGCAACGTCACCACCAGCCCGGCGGCGAGCCGACCGCCATCAATACCGCGCTCGTCGGCCTGGTAACGGAAGGTTCCGCCACCCGCCTCAACGGGGAATTCCGGTGGCCAGCGGTCGAGGTTGCCGGCGAGCTTGGCGCCGTTCGCATCGAGCAGCAGGTAAATGCGGCCGGGCCTGGCGCTGTTCGCGACCACCGCCTTCGTCACCGCGCCCGGCGCGGCGGCCTTGGCCAGCGAGGTGAAGCCTTCCGCCTCCACCGTCAGGGTTTGAACGAGCTGGCGCGTCAGCATGTCGTTGGTCACCCAATAAAGGGCCCCGATCATCAGCGCGCCGACGACGGCAGCGGTAGCGATGTAGAGGGAAACGAGGCGGAACGCCGTGGTGCCGGTCGCCGCCTGAACGAAGCCAAGCAGCCGGCCGAGCGTGCCGCGGAACTCTGCGGACGGCGAGCGAGCGCGCGGCAGTGCCGGCGTGGACCTCGCCACCTGGCGGGCAGCGGGGAGGGCGGCCGTCCGTCGCTGCGCTTCACCCATCAATCGGCGTCACTGCTGATCATGTAGCCGGCCCCGCGCACGGTGTGCAGCAGAGGCTTGTCGAAGTTCTTGTCGATCTTGGCGCGCAGGCGCGAGATGTGCACGTCGATGACGTTGGTCTGCGGGTCGAAGTGGTAGTCCCACACCTTTTCAAGCAGCATGGTGCGGGTGACGATCTGGCCCGCGTTCTTCATCAGGTACTCGAGCAGGCGATACTCGCGTGGCTGCAACGGTATCGTCTCGCCGGCTCGCGTCACCCGGCGCGAAAGACGGTCCAGCACCAGGTCGCCCACGACGTAGCGCGCCTGGCTCTCCTGCGGCTCGGCCCGCCGGGCCAGCGCCTCAATGCGGGCCAGCAGCTCGGAGAACGCATAGGGCTTGGTCAGATAGTCGTCGCCCCCGGCCTTGAGACCCTTCACGCGGTCGTCCACCTCGCCCAGTGCCGACAGGACGAGAACCGGCGTCTGGATGCCTTCGCCGCGCAGCGTGCGGATGATCGAAAGGCCGTCGCGGCGCGGCAGCATGCGGTCGACGATGAGCACGTCATAGCCGCCGTCGCGGGCGAGCGCCAATCCTTCCTCGCCGTCGCCGGCGACGTCCGCCGAATGCCCGCTCTCCTTCAGGGCCTTCTGCAGGTAGCGCGCCATTTCGCGGTCGTCTTCTATCACCAGAACGCGCATTGCTCGGCACCGCCGGGAGCCACCATTTCAAGCGATCTCAGGAAACGACAACGCAAGGCGGTCTGTCCAGCGAGCGGACGACCGCCTTGCGCCCCGTCAACCCGATGGCGCGGCCGCCATCAACCCTTCTTTCAGCCCTTCTTGATCTGCACGGCAACGAGCCGGTGCTGGTTCTGCGAGCGCACGCTCAGGAGCACCGAGGGCCGCCCGAGGTCGCGAGCCCGTTTGACGGCGGTCTCGATGTCCTCGGGCGAGGAAACGGGCTGCTGGTTGACCTGCGTGATCACGTCGCCCGGGTTGAGCCCCTTCTCGGCCGCGTCGCTGCCGGGCTCGACATCGGCGATCTGCACGCCTTCGCGAGAGGACTTGCCGCGGACCGGCTCGAAGGCCAGACCGAGCGAGGAGTACTGCGGGGTGGGCACGCGGCCCTCCTCGAGGCGGGCGATTTCCTCGCGCGAGTTCGGGAAGGTACCGAGCTTGACCTTGATCGACTCTTCGCGGCTTCCGCGCCACACCTTGAGGTCCACGGTGGTGCCGGGAGCGAAGTCGCCGATCTTCTGGGCCAAATCGCGGCTGTCGTTCACGGTCACGCCGTTGACCGACAGGATCGCATCCTGCGAGCGCAGGCCGGCCGCCGCGCCGGGGCCGTTGGGCACCACCTCCTTGACGAGGGCGCCCCTGGCGGCGGAGAGCCCGAGGCTGGCGGCCGTGTCCTCGTCGATGTTCTGGATCTGGACGCCGAGCCAGCCGCGGGTGACCGTGCCCGACTTCTTGAGT
>DATLZB010000166.1:0-21636 GCA_035574175.1 Hyphomicrobiaceae bacterium | reverse complement strand
GCCCAGACATATCCACCAGATGCCTCATCGCTTCAATGAGGCCGAGGCGAATTCGCCTCGGAAATGTCGCCTCGCTCTCCCTGGCCTACAACTACGGCCTGCTTCAATGAGGCCGAGGCGAATTCGCCTCGGAAATCTGCCTGATCTCCAGGCTCCCGAGACCCCGGACCCGGCTTCAATGAGGCCGAGGCGAATTCGCCTCGGAAATCTACCGCTCGCAAACCGCTGATTGCAATCTTCCCCTCATGCGGGTTGCGAGCGCTACGCTCTAGGAGCGCCCGCATCGCGCTGTGGCGCTGCGCCACCCACGCGCCATTGCATTTTAATGCCTTGATTGTTAAAGAACAAACCGCTCTGCGAGCGCTCCCTGCATCTTGCGCCATCACCGTAGCGCTCGCGCGGCGGCGGTTCAAACGATGATCGGCTCGCGCTTCACCGGCTCGAAGGTCTTGCCCAGACTCACGACCTGCGGCTTGATCTCTTCCGCCGGCCCCAAGTCCAGGCACAGGACATGATCATGCTCGTGATGGATGATGCCGTCCAGCAGTTGGATCATCTCCGCATGCCGCCGCCGGGACAGCCGGCATTGAAACACGGACAGTTGCAGCCACTCGCCGTAAGCGTTCATGAGTTTGAACACGCGCCGCCAGCGTTTGGTGTCACTGACATCGTAGGTGACGATGTAGAGGTGCTCGTTCATCGCGTGAGCAGATTCGGGTTTTCGGGCAGCTCGCCCAGCAGGTGCCGGCCCAGCAGCCGGGCTTGCAGTTCCAGCAGCCGCCGGTAACTGATGCGGTAACCGAACAGCGGGTGCGTGATCTCGTGCGACAGCCGCCGCTCGAACGTGCCGATGAAGCGCTTGCGCCCCTCGGCGTCGAGATTTACGCTGCCTGCGGCACTGACGAAATCGGTTGGCCGGATTTCGCCGTTGTTGATGGATTGGATCACGGCGGAATCGGCGATCAAGGGGCGGAAGGGTTCCATCATGTCGAGCGCCAGCGCCGGGCGGCCGTAGCGCGGCTGGTGATAAAAGCCTCGGTAGGGATCGAAACCCACCGTGGTGAGCGCCACCGCCCAGGCACGCACGAGCATCGCGTAGGCGAAGGACAAGAGTGCGTTCACCGGATCGGCAGGGGGGCGACGGTTGCGCTTGACAAAATCAAACACGAAATTGGGCCCGCCCTGTTCGGTCTTGATCAGTCCGCCGAAGGCGCCGAAGTAAGCCGCCGCGGCGGCGCCTTCGATGCCGAGCAGCTCGGTCAGGTCGCGGGCACGGCGCGCGCTTTTGATGCCGTGTTCGAGCGCGTCCAGCGCTGCCTGCGGCGGTTCCGCGCCGCGCCAGTTGCGCCGCAAAAGAACACGCTGGTTGTGAATCTTGGCCGCGACCCAGCCTTTGGCCAGCCGCAGGCAGACCTGTTCGTCGTCTGCGCCGCGGTACTGGGCCGTGCGCAGTTCCACGTTCTTGTGCCCAAGCCCGGCGGTGTAGCCCAAGAACCAGCCGCCGTAGCTGGTCCAGCACACCGGAATCTCGCGGCGCATCAGCTCGTGCAGCGTGGGTGTGGTCATGTAGACGTTGCCCTGCAGGATGACCTGCGAGATTTCGACCAGCCGTGCGTGCGCGGCGGGCTGATCGTCCACGGTGATGGCGAGGGTTTCGCCCTCCTTGCTGACCTTGGCCTTGTGCGCCTGCACGTAGAGCGGCAGGGCTTCGGTCAGGCCCACGGCCAAGGGCCGCGGCGGGGTTTCGGCACGGCGCAGAAAGTTCACCTCGTCCGGCAGGCAGATGCCCACCAGCGAGCAGCGCGGACACTTGGGGCTGTCTTCCAGCGGCGGCGGGATGCGACCGCCGGCGGCCACCAGGCGCAGCCCGTTGATGGCCGAAAGCGTCTGCGCGCGCAAGTCCTCGTCGAAGGCCACCGGCACGCGCTCTTTGGACTCCACGTAGTACAGCGCGCCCTGTTCGCAGGCGTAGCCGTGTTCTTCCAGGATCAGCGCCTGGACGCACAGCTGCACGCGCTCCGGCTCATACGCGCCGCGCGCCACGTGCGGCCGCTTGCCGCGCTTGTAGTCCACGGGCACGACCTTGCCGTCCTCGGCTTCGATGAGATCGATTCTGGCGATGAGGCCGAGACGGTTGGAGGACAGCGTCACCGAGCGCACATGCAGGCGTTCGCTTTCTTCCAGTTCCTCCGGCGGCGGCAGCTCGCCGCCGGGCTGATCCACGCGCCGATGCCGATGGCGGCCTTCGACGGTATCGGCGGAGTCGGCCCATTCGCCCTGCACCCATTCGAGATAGGCCAGCCGCGGGCAGTAGACGTACTCGTTGACCATGCGCGCGGGCAAAAGCGGCAGGTCGCCGGAGAGTTCCGGAAACGGCAGCGGCAGTTCATGCTGGGTGGGGCCGTCCATCCACCGCGATCTCAGGCATGGCCTGGAACAATCCTAGGCCGAAATGACAGCCAAACCCCAGCGCCAGCGGCCCGCGCACGGGCGCGGCGAAGTTGAGCTCGATCAGGCGGCCCAGAGTGTCGGGCTGGGTCAGGCCGCGTTTGCGGCGGAAGCGGTGGTAGTGGATCGTTCGCAGCCGGCGGCCGGCGAAGTTCCGATGGGGGATCTCCGCGAAGTCGAGGATCTCCGGCAAGCCCGGCCCGCGGGCATGCCATTCACGGCGCAGCTGTTCGAGCAGGGCCGCGTGCAGGGCCTCCGGTGAGCGCAGTTGCGGCTTCTTGAGGTGCCAGGGATGCAACCAGGGCGTGAGGCTGCACCAGGTGGCGGACTCGGCGGTCAGTGCCGTGACGCTCTGGAAGTGCACGGCCGGCCCTATGCCTTCGAGCATCACGCGCAAGGGCTCGCCGTCGCCGTAGCGGACGGTTTTCAGGCTGGTCAGCACCTGCATCGCCTCGCGGCTCAAGCCGCCCGGCACGTGCACCAGAAGGTGATCAATCGCGCCGCGCTCGTTCGGATCAGGTAACCAGAAGGCATGGCTGTGGCGGTTGCCCTCAGGCAAGGCGTGACCGCACAGCTCGGGCGGAATGCCGTCCTCGCCGAACACGCGCCTGGCGCGCCCGGTGACGGCGGCACGGAAGGCCTCGCCGAGGCGCACGGCGTCTTCGATGCGGGGCAGGGGCTTGCCGTAGAGGGTGAAGCGGGCGGTGGTGGGGGCGGTGCCCTGATTCGCCGTGCGGGGGCGTGCAGGCTTTCGCGGTGAGACGGTGCGTAGCGCATGCAGCGGGCGGCGGTAGCGGACAATCTGCGCGGCCGGGGGCTGGGTCCAACCTGCGGCCTGCAGTTCGGCGGTGTCGAGACTGAGCGCGTCGAGCCAGTCCTCCGGCAGGGTGCGCGCGAGCTTCGCGGGCAGCTTTTTGCGACCGTGCACCTGCTCCTGCCGGAATCCGGCATAGAGCTCAGGCGGCAAGGGCGCCAGCACGCGCACGATCTCGCCGAGGATTTTTCCGGTTTGCGGATCAAGGTCGGGCGCTTCGGGTTCGCAATTGAATCCGTCGGTTTGCGACACACATCGAGCCTCGACCCAGGATTCGGCACGGCCGAAGTAGTTCATCGCGTCGAGCAAGGCATCCAGCAGGCCTTGCTCATCCTCAGGCAGCGTGAGGTCATGCCAAGCGAACACGATGGGATCGTCGGGCGCGATTCTGGCGAAGGCGTCGAAGATGAGCGTGCGCTTGCCGCCCTTGGTCGGCATGTAGTGGCGCGTGTGTGCATGTATGGCATTCTCCGGCAGGCGGATACGGGGCGGCGGCGCACTGGCGAGCCGGCTCAGCAAAGACACAAGGCGATCGCGCGGGTGAACCCGCGGGTCCAGTTTTCGATGCCAGGTCGCGATCAGCGCCCGAGTCAGCCGCCAGGGATCCGGCGGCCAGGCGACGTCGGCCTCGTTGACGTGCCGGCCCCAGGCGTTGGCGTGGTAGCGGCCGGCGGGAAAGGTCAGGGAGATCGCAAGCACGGTGTCGCCTCACCCGTTTTCCGACTCGGACTCTGCTTCGGTCACTTCGCCCTTGGCTTTCCCTTTGCCCTTCGCCGCCTTGGCGGTAGCCTCCCACCGGACCGTCGTCACGCGCTTTGCGCGCTCCGGCCAGCTCTTCTCCTTGGCGACGGTCTCGATCAGGCCGGGCAGTTCGTCTTCAAGCGCCTTGCGTTCCGGAACCGTGAACCCGGCCGGGCGCGTCACCGTAAGCGCTTCGCACTCGAGGTCACAGGCGGTGCGCAGGCGCAGACCCTCGTCGAGGAAGGCGCGAATCTTGAAGAGGGCGAGTGCGATCAGCAGGTTACTGACTGCATCACCCAAGCCATAGCCGCGGATCTGGGCGAGGTCGAGGTTGAAGTAGGCGGTGATACGCGGCGCAGTGAACTCTGAGCGCGCGAATGGCACATTTCCGAAACCGCGCGTCGTATCGCCAGACGGATTGACCTGATCGTTCTTGACACCACCGCTCTGCGCTTCGCGGACATCCTCTGCCTCGATGAAAGCGGACAGCGCGCGCGGCAGCCGCAGGCGCCCGCCGGCGAGATCCGACTTGGCAAGGAAGACACCATGAAGCAATGCGTTGGTATCCATGCGCAGCAACACCCCCGCGAGCTTACGGATGTCCACCGGACCCTCTTCCATGTCCGCCAGTTCCCGCTTCAGCAGGTCGAGCACCGTGGCGTCCTTGCCTTCAAGGATGTAGGGCGAGTTGGTGCGATGGGCTTCAAGCACCGTATTGGTCAACGACTGCCCCTTCTTGTCGGCGACCTTGATGACAGGCAGTCCCTTGAGCGGCACAACCCAATCGTCCGCCGTCCGGTCCCAGCAAACGACTTCCAGCCGGTTGGCAACGCTCTGCGCCGACTCGACCAGTAGCATCCGCGTGCCGTCCGGACCGTCGTAAGTTGCCGGACCCAGGTTGGGGAAACCCGTGGGCTGGAAGCGGGTGCCCTGCAGCGGCTTGAGCCGGGCTTCGAGCAGCAGGCGGGGCGCAGAGTTCAGGGCGGAAAAATCGAGGGCCATGTTAGATCTCCTTCAATCGGCGGTGTTGGCGGCAAATTTGGTATCGGCTTCGACTTCAAGATCGAAGTCGAGGCCTTTCAATAGGCGGCGGATTTCGGTGAATGTCAGCGGGATGGTCAATGCGGCCAGCAGGCGAGAACCGTTGCCGTCGCGCGGAACTTGAGGTGGATGCCGGCCCGGCAGCTTGCAACCGATGGCGCGCAGACGCTGCCAGGCGATCCGTAGCACCGCGTTCACGTCGTCGGCAGCGAGTCGCGCGGGGATTTCGGCCGGCAACCGCAGGCTGCGGTCGGGCGGCAGCCAGCCGATTGCTTTGAGCAGCGATTCTGCTGTGAAGAACGGTTTGAGTAGCGAATACGCGGCGGGCATGTCTGTCCGCGACGAATCAAACCGCAATCGCCATCCCTCCAGATTCACGCAGGCCAAACCGTGCATCAGCTCGGCGATGCGGCGGTCGTCGGTGTCACCGGAAAGAAAACGATGAACGTCATCGAGCGCAGCGCCGGTTCGGCTGTGCAGCAGCTCGCCTTCGGCGCCCATGCCCATCGCTTCGATCCGCCTTCTGTGCAACAGCGCCGCCAGATTGCGTTCGATGCCGCCCTGCCCCCAGCGCGCCAGGCGGCTCTGCGTGTCCCAATCCCGCCCGCCGCGCGATACGGGCACGAGATGGGGACGCAGCCCAATCGTCACCGGCTTGCCGGCGTCTTCGCCACGCAGGGACAAGCCGGCCAAGGCAAGGGCGATGTGGAACTCGGCGCTGCCGTCATCCGATTCCATGGCCCAGCGCAGCGACAGCCGCGGCACGGGAGCAATGGCTTCACGCACCGAAGGACTGACGGCAGCCATCGCTTCGATCCGGCCCAGCAGCCGCAGCACGCGCTCGACGGCCTGGCGCTTGGCACGCTGCGTGAGCGCGAACAGCGCGGCATCGAGTTGTGCGGCGAGTGCGCGGAAGGACTGTGACGCCTTGTCATCGCGCGCATGGCGCTGCGTGCGGTCGAGCCAGTCGCCGATCTCGTCAATCAGGTCGGCCTTGGGATTGCGTTTGACCGGCATCCGGGCCAGCGGTGTGGCCAGGAATGCCTTGCCGGAACGCATCAAGAAACCGTAGCGCTGGAAAGCGGCGATGCCCCGGTCCACGCCCAGATGCGCCACGGCGCGTGCGAAGTCCAGCCCATCGCGGGCCGGCCGGGTGCCCAAGGCCGCGCGCCCCTCCGAGAACAGGCTCTGAACCTCTTCGAGGGTGAAGGGCGCATGCCACAGAGGCATCCAGATCTCGCCGCGCGCATCGGCATCGTCGGACGAGGCGCCAGTGCCCACGGTCGCCAGCCGGCTGCGCACCGTGAAGGGTGCAGACAATACGGCTGCCGTGGATGACTCCAGACGCCGAACCGCTGACGCCGCGAAGAGCAGCGCGCCTTCCAGCATCAGGATGAAATCCCAGGCGTTGATGCGGGCCGCGCCCTCGAACCCCGCGCTTGAATTCGGGCCGCCAGCGCTGCCCGGTGCGAACTGTCCAATGGCACGGTCGGATAAGCCTGGCGCGACATCACCAAAGAGTGCGGTCGCAAGCCAGTCTCTCGATTCCTGTTTGGGCTCTCCGCTGGACACGTCGAAGACCTCGCCGAGCCGCTGCATGAAGTTGTTGGTGAAATCCAGACGCCCGTCATTGCCCCCGGTACCGAGCAAGGGCGGATAGCGGGGATCGTCATCGGACAAGATGACGGCAGCGTCCATCCAGCGCAGCAGGCCGTCCGGAGCCTGATTGCGCAGACGGTTGAGGAGCAGTGCCTTCTCCTCATTCTTTGGGCTCTCGTTCTGGCAGCATGCCGCGACTGTGTTCTGACAGAACTCGATGACCTTGCGATAGGCCGCGAATCGCGGGCTTTTCGAGCATGTAAGAGGCTCGATGCCATCCCGATTGTCTTTGGGATAGAACCCGCTGCCCCCATTCCACGGCGCCACGAGTGGCGTCGGCTCGTAGCACTGCAGGAAGAACTCGATCAACTTCTCGCGCGTGAGCCGTGTCTGCAAAACGAAGACATCTTTACGCCAGCAGCCGGTGACGTCCGGATCGCCGGCCTGCTCGGCCACCAGCCGCAGCACGGCCAGCGCCTTCAGATAGGCGGCGAGCGGCATCGGCTCGCAGCCGGACAGCACGACCTCGTTGCGCTTTGTCGCCTCACGGTAGCCCGCGGGCTCCTCGCGAATGCTGGAGACGGGCGCTGCCGCCGCCTTGTCCGCAAGCCGGCTGGCCTGCTCGGACAGCCGATCGAGCGCCTCCAGCCGTTCGCGCACGGATAGCGCCGCCCAGCGCCGGAGCTGCTCGCGGCGACTGCCTTCGAAAGTGGTCTTGGACCAATCAATGGTCTTGTCGGAGTCGTTCATGTCTGCCTCCGGTCTTCGAGGAGCCAGCGCAGGGATTGCTTCATCGCTGTGCTGCCGTATCTGAATGCCTTGCCAATACAGGGAACTGGGGAAGGTCTTCGATGCTGACGTCAGCAAGGGCGAGCGTCGCCGTCCACAACTGCTCGAAAATTTTGTCGGAGACCCGGTCAAAGCCATGCGCCAGGATCGAACGGTTCCTTGCATTCAGTGGCGACTTGGTCTCGTCGTTGAGCCCTGCTTGCCTGAATTTCTCGCCCAGCGGATCGCCCAGGCTTGCAAGCAAGGCATAACTATCCTGCAGGCCAAGCGCCAAGGTTCCGTTCTTCGCTTTAGGCCCCCAACGTTCCCGGAGCGACTCCGGAAGCTGCTCGATTCGGACTAGCCCGGTGCTGTCAAACCCATGACGCTCTTTCAGGGCCAGTTGTGCTGTGGCCTCGATCGCGCGATAAAGCCTGGCAACAGCGTCGTCATAGCGCCCCTCATCGTGGCGACGCTTGGCGTTTGCGAGCAGATCGACCACGTGATGCCGGCTTGGCACATCGGCCTCGCACAACGCCTGCAAGTGCTGGGCGATTCTTCTTAACTCCTGCAGAACACTCTCCGCCTTCGCATTACCAAGGACAGCACGCAGATCGTTGGCACCCTTCGTCACGTTGTCGAATGCAGCCTTGGCTGACTTGGGGTCGAAGCGCTCCCAGGCGTCAAACCCCTTGGCGAGGTGTTCGAGTGCAGCGAACTCGCGCTTGCGTTCCAGCAGAGTGACCTTCTCTTTCGCGCGCCTGGCGAGGCTCTCCGCAGCGACAAAGGCATGCTGATCGAACAACATGACAAAATCGTCAACGGCCTGGTAACCGAGCGCATTCCAGGGGTTCTCTTCATAGAGAATCATCTCCGCCCCGGACACCACCACACCGAGACCCTCCTTGGTGCGCTGCTTGCCGCCGACGTAAGAAAACTGGCAAGGCCAGCGGCTGGCCTGAATGCCGATCGCGGCAGACATGCACTTCGTGCCACCCGTGTAATCAACGACGACACGGAATGTCGGACCACGCGCCACCCAGGTTTCGATGTTCGGCCTCAGCTTGCGCAGGTGGGCCACACAACTTGCCAGATTCTGGCCGTCCGGCAGTTCAAATAAATCGAATCGGCCGGCGTCTATTTCAACCCCCTCTGCGCGCGCTAGAGGCAGGATCCTCGTATCAATTTCCCCTTTGGATTGCGGTGTATGGACGAAGCAAATTCGCAGGGGCCGCCAGTGCTTGAGCGAAGCCACCACCGGCTCTGGAGAGCCGCCAACGGTGCAAATGAGCAGCACCTTGCTCGGTTCATTCATAGTGTTACCTCCGTGTTCCAGGGGGCGGTCGGTTTCGGTGTGTCTTCGGTTTGGCCGCACGCTGCTCGTCGGCGCGTGTCGGATAGCGGAAATGCATCTCGTGCGCGCTCACCGTCGCTACGATCAGCTTCACGGCATCGCCTGGTTTCTTGTCGGGGGGCACATCGGCGCTGTTCTGGATCGGTCCCGCGAGCCCGGTTGGCAGGTGTCGGGCTTTCCAACCGCCCTTTTTCGTGCGCGCTTCCAGCAGCGTCGCCTCGACGCGGTCCCCCGGCTTGGGGGCTGGACCTATCCGTGGAGGCGTCACTCGGCCGGTACTGCTTCGCACTCCTCCGGCTTGCTCAGGAGCAAGCACCCGTCCATAGCCGGCGCTGGTTTTTCCGCCGACGCCCCAGCGTTCGAGCGCGTCGCGGAGCAGGCGTTCAGCCAGAGCTGTCCAGTCTTCCGGTCCCGACAGAGCGAACAACAGACGCGCCCCAGGTCGGACCGTGAGGAAGGCCACCGGGTTCGGGTCATCGTAATCGTTGGGCGGGCTTTTACCTTCGGAGTTGTAATACTCCTTCTGGTGCACGGTGAGTACATCGGCTGCGTATGGCCTATCGCCGGTGACGCTGCCCGGAACGTAGAGCGCGTCGTGAAAGACCACAGCGCCCGCCGATGCGCCCGCATCGAAGCCCTGTGTGCGCATTTCGTCGTCCTGCTTCGCGTCCGGAGCTCCGAAGAGAGCCCGGTAGACGGCGCCTGGACCACGCTCGATGCGTCCGCTGCGCCAAGTGATTCCCTGGTAATCCGCACGCGCTTTGGCTTCGCCGACTTGCTCCCACAGCGGCAAGGATGGATCGTCCGGGCCGTACACCGCGTCCACATAGTGTGCGAGCAGGCCCTTAAGGGCCGAGCCCGGAATCACGGGCACGCCCCAGGTGTGATGCACCGTGAGCCCGATGTCGATCGCGCTGGAGTTGCCGTGCCCGATCAACAAGCGACTCGCAAGCATCAGCTCGAACACGCGGTGGCTCGGCGCACGAAAGCTGGCCTTCCAGCATTCGTAGGCCCGGCGATAGTCGGTGGAGACGGCGGTGCCCGCGAGCGCTGACAACCAGCCCGCGCGCTCGGTGTCGGGCACCTTGCCGTCGTCGCCCACCGGCGCCCAGGCGTCGTACGCCAGACCCAAATGGTCCGGCGTTCCGATCGTTCGCAGAGTTCTCCGCATATTCAGGCATCCTGGAACGTGGCTTGCACGGCACGCTTGAGCCAAACCGCGACGCGCAGCGTTTCGCGGGTCGCGATCATGTAGGCCTCCGAATCGAGTTCCCGAACACGGCGGGCAAGATTCTCTGCATCAGTGTCTTCGAGTCCTGGAATGTTCGCCGAAGCCAAGTGAGCGAGCAGGGGCCTGCCCCGATCGCCCAGCCGCTGGACTGCAGCCAGCGCCGCACAGAGTCCACTGCGCAGGATGTTGGCGCCAAGATCATTGACGGCGATCCTGTAGTCATCCTGCGCATGTTTATGTTGTGGCACGCGCGCGACGGCCTCGTATGCGTGCAGCGCGCGTCGCTGATCACGGAGGACGGGTTTTCTCATCGTTTCAGTCACCATGGCGACCTCCCGGAGCGTCTACCGGGACCAGCCTGCAGCGGCCGCGGCCTGTCGTGGCCTTGCCTCCGAGCTGGTGAACTTCCTCACCTGGAAGCACGAAATCGAGCACCTGTTCTGGCGTCATCGCAACGCCACGCCGCCGGCTACGATCGGCGGCAAGCAGGCTGATCAGCAGCGTCTCGGGCGGAAGGCTCTCCTCGAGCCAGAAGGCACCCCGTGCGACGGTGCGGGTTTCTTCATTCAGCCGGACGCGTGCATCCACCTGTGTGGCGGTTTCCCACAGGAAAGCCATGGTGTCGTCGTCTACCACGGCGAAGCGCTTAGTGAAGATGTCTTCGCTGGGCGATGCGAATGGCGCGAGCCATTGCGCCCAGGCCGTCACCTCCTTGGAAATTGCTACCTGCAGGTCAATATCCTCCAGATACAGCCGCCCCTCATGTATCAAACAGCTTCCCTCGGTTACCTGTGCGCCACCGCCGTTGCTCGGAACCCTCAACTCCTGCGCCGTCTCCGCCAGGTCGCGCTTGGCGAGCGCGAGCAGCAGCGGTGAAGTCACCCACGCGAACGTGCCGCGGAAACTGCGCACGGGCAGGGCCAGAAGGCGCGCATCGGCCACGACCAGTGCTCCGGCGTGCGCTGCCGGATCGTCGGACGGACCGAAGACCGCTTCCGTCTTTTCCGCATCATTCCTTCGTCTGGCGTCTCTCAGAACGCCTTTCAGGGAAGATCCAGGCACGAAGGGAATGCCAGTGGCCTTCATGCGTGCGATCGGCAGGTCAATTACATCGGCCGCTTGCCCGGTGCCTGCATGTACGGGCGAGAGGGCATGGACAAGGAATGGCTTTGTTTTCATTGGCTGCTCCTGATCGGATTCCAGATTCCGGGGACGACGCGTCCATACCCTTCGTCAGTCCGCGTTCCCACTGCGGCGAGCCAGAAGGCACTGGCATCGTCCTCGGTGAAGGGCTGGCCATCGGCGCGCTCGAAGAAGTACACGGCCCCGGGCGGCACCATACGCGAGGTGGGTTTGGGCACGCCCGCCGCCATGTCCCAGCCCGAGATGCGGACGGGCCGCGGCACGAAGGCCGCGCGCAAGACCAACTCGCTGCCAGCACCCTGCAAGCGGCCACGGTACTCCTCGCCGTTCCGCTCGAGGCCGTCAGGCAACCAGCCCCGCTCGAAGCACAGGGGTGTTACTGCCGCCAGCCGAAGTCCCGCGCTTGGTGTTCGGAAGGCATTGACTACTTCTTCGCTTGGTTCAAACAGCGCGTGGGGTAGCGGCTCGATGCGCGCCAAGCGCGAATCCGAGCCCAGGGTCGCCACGGCGGAGAGATCCTCCTGCGGGATTACTGCTTCGACGCCAATCGCCCACTCGGCATCCCGGTCGAGTGTTTCGAGGACATCATGCGAGAAGAGCACGCCTTCCTCGGCGGTGACCTCGTCGGGCCGGATGCGGACATGCGCCTGGAAGCGACGCACGGAATGGAAGGCGGCATGGTCTTGCTCGGCTGCAACCGACTCACCGGCAAGCCATGCGGCGAACGCCTTACAGCTCCACCAGCGCGGCGGCGGGCGGGGTTTGCCCGCATCGTCGAGAACCGGCCGCATCAGGCTCTCGCGCGCATCGTCATCATCCCGTCCCAGTGTCTCAATCTTTGCGGGCCTTGGCTCCAGCCGATGAACCGACTTTCGTTCGTCGAGCCAGACGGCATCGGCTGGCACGGGCCACAGCGTGTGTGCGATCGCCCATGCGGCGCCGACTGGGCGGCGTAACACGAGCGTCCTGCCGAGTCGGATGTCGGCCGTGCGCGTGCGCCAAGTGTACGCATCGAACACAGCGCCACTCCTCGTCTCATCGCTTCGTCCCCAAGCGGTCCGCAGCGCACCGAGAATCGTTGACGGCCAAGGCCAGTCGAGGCCATGGCCGCGGCCGGAGGCGCTGGTATGCCAGCCCCTGCCATCCTTGCAGAAGAATCCGTCACGCGGAACGAGCGCGAGGCAGGTGGACGTGCTCATGCAGCCACCTCCTGTCGGCGATCTCGCACATACGGAGCTGCTTGAACAAGGGTGCGGGCAATCAGCAGCCGTGCAACCCAAGACTCGACGGCTCGCCGCAATTCAGCGAAGTTGTTGCCCGTACCGATGGGGAGTCCAGCATCTTCTGGTTTTAGACTCCCACCCTCGACGCGACTGAGGCAGCGACGCACCTCGAGCGAGAGCACGCGCGACCAGCCTGCATCGTCGCCCCCGGCCGCTTGCGGAAGTCGAGCGAGCAGAGCTGCGATCTCGTAGGCTTTCCGTGACGGCAATCGCTCCGCCAGCAGTTTCTCGCTGTCCCGCAGATTGCGAACCGGATCCTCGCTCCAGCAGGCGCGCCACAGCCGCTTGCCACCGGAACGCTTGTCTACGACGATGGCGAGCGCATTGCGGTTACACTTGGCCTCACGCTCCGCTTCGCGGCCGAGTGCCAGCAGGTCACCCATGCTCTCCATGACGTGTCCGATGCCAAGACCGACCGACAGCGTCGGACGCCGATCGTCCGGCAACGACGAGGTTGCATCGGCGATGGATGTCTTGAAGCAGATGCGCAGGTTGTCCGCACAGGAAAGTGCTTCCGGAATCGGAACGAATGCGAGCACATCGTCGCCGCCGGCGTAGACGAGCACCCCACGATGCTGTTGCTCGACGATTTTTCGAGCCTCGTTCGCGAACCGGGACAGGGCTTTTGAGAACCCCCGATGCAATTCGGCTGAGCCCAGCGAATCGATGGTCCGGCCCACGTGGTCGCCATCCGCCACGAGGCAGGCGACGTAGGGGTAGGGTGCGCACAGCTTGTCCAGCAACGGCTGGATGTGTTTCCGCCCCCAGCGCTCTGCGTCGTCTTCCAGACCTTGCTCCTCGAATATGGAACTCCACCGGCTCGGCAGCAGCACGCTGGCATCGAACGGAAACGGCGCCGCGCAGGGGAGGTCTTTACGCGCGACCCGGGCGACGCCAGCCTCGCGGCATGCATTCTTCACCTGCTGTAACTCTGACCTGGCCTCCTCGGAGGCCAGAGCGATCCAGGACGCCAAGGCGACATTCACCACGGGAACAAATTGCTCTGGCTCACCGCCGGCGCGTTTCACGAGGTCGATGGCGTCGAGGTTCTCGCCATCGGCGATGCGGTACTTGCGAGCGAGATCGGGCTCACGCTCCCGGGATGGACGGAGAACGGTCTCACGCGCACCATTGAGGCTCGACTTTGGCACTGCCCCACGAACCTGTTTCCATGGGGCGAAGTCGCGCAGGAGCTTGCGAGCGGCAATGGCACTGTCGAGCTGACGTCGCGTTTTCGCATAATCGCCAAGCGGCGCCCAGGAAACTGAGAACTCGAGGAAGCTGTCGATCTGCTCATCCCAGATCGCGTCTATGCCTTGAGCAAGCAAACCGGCACAACGCGACTTCACGGGCGCAGCGAGCGCCTCGCGCCAGTACCCCATGACCGCGCCGCGCACCTTTCGTGCAAGTGACGCGGCGTCCACGCCAGACGGAACCTCCGCAACGAGCTTGTTGGCAATGCTCATGGGCATGATCCCATCCGCACGTAGCGGTGCAATGCAAGGCTCGAGCTCCGAATCGCCCTTCTTGAGGGCAGGGAAGACGAGATTCGCTCCGCCCGCGGCTAGTGCGCGTGCCGCTGCCCGTCCGAGCTCCGAGAGCAGATGGCTGCCGTACCAGAGGTCGCGCGTGCGCCTCGCCTGGGCGATGAAGTCCTGGACGGGACCAAGCGTCAGGATGAGCAGATGAGTGGTCATGGCGCGATCACCGTTGTCTGATACTTGGCCTGCAGCCAGTCGAGGAAGGCCTCACGCAGGCTGTGCTTGTTCGCAAGCGCCGAGAAGCGTGGCGTATCACCGGGCGCGACCAGACGATCGAAAGGCGCTGTCGCGTTGGCTGTTCCTTTTAGTAACACTTCGCCTTTCGGGTAGGTGCGCGCCAGCCAAAGGGCGCATGGTACGTAGCTGCCATCGGCGAGCGGCAGCGCCTTGACGATCAACGGGCTCGCGAGCCGGTCGTGCTCCCTGTCTCCTCGCCAGCGCAATTCATACGGGCCGGGTTCGTCGTAGCGCCCTCCGTCGCGCGCATGGGTCTGGAACTGACCGATGATCGGCAGTCCGAAACCCGCACGTGGCCAGACCGGATTTGCATTGTGGCGAGGGGGGTGCGCCTGGGTCTTGCCTTTGAGATGTCGGATCTTGTCCGCCTCCGGCCAGTTCGAGACCGATGAACGATTGCTGCCCCTCGGGTCTGGCTCGCGCGCTCGATCGCCCGGTTTGCCACGCGTGCCTTGACGGAATTCCTTGAGCCAGTTGAGCGCTGTCGTCCACGCCTGCACGGCATCCCGGTCTGCCGTACCGACGTGGAGTGCGGCGCCAGCCAGGCGCGGCACATCGCAGACGGGCGTCTGCGCGGATGCGAAGACGTCTACCCCGAAAACTGCGGTAATCGCTTCGCGCGTCGGCTGTGGAGGCTGCCAGGCGCTGGCATCCCCCAGAACCTTGAAGCTTCCGAGGCCGCGACGCGTGCGGCTGCCATAACCACCGAACAGAAGCCACGCGCGCAAGACGTTGCGGATCTCCACATCGAGATCGGCAGGCGCTACCAGCACTAGCCGAAACCTTGTTCCCGGTTTACGCCGTGGAGCAGCGAGTTTCGTTATTTGTCCATGCTTTTTCTCTGCGCGTGCCGGCCACAAAGCGTAAGCGCCTGAGGTCGGTTGTAGATCAATGTCGCTGTCGTCTGAATCCGCGGCGCGTTCGACTTCGATCCGCACCTCCACAAGAGAGCGTCCTCCAGCATCGCCAGCAGCACGTCCCCAGATCTGGCTTTCGCGGTGATACAGATCCTCCGGCTTTGCATAGTTCGCGGCATTGAGCGCGCGCCACCAGAACCGGAGGTGCCCGCGCACCGTCGGTGCGCGGATGACGTCGAGATCATCCAGCGCCCGGGTCTGCGCGGCGCCGCCTAGAATAGGTGTCACCACTTCGATGCGCGCGCTGAGCTCGCAGGTCGCCGATCCCCGGCGAGATCTTCGTGAGCTTGCTGCCGGAAGGTCTTCATACTTCGGTGCGGATCTGATCATGCCTGCATCTCCAATGTTGCTTCACTCCCGTCCATAATGGCGGGACCACGGCGCTACAATTCTTGCTGCGCATGGCGGCGACCGAAGTGACGCCGCGATAGGCTGCTCATATCTGCCTCCGGTCTTCGAGGAGCCAGCGCAGGTGCTGGATGTCGTCCTGATCGCGCGGCCGGCCGCTTCCTTCATGCGGATCAGGGTGGGGATGGAAACGAAGCGCACCGGCAGACCCGGGCGCAGCTCGGCGGTGAGGGCGGCTCGATACTCGGCGGCAAAGTCGAAGGGCTCGTGGACGAACAGGTCCACCGAGGTTTCCGGGCGCCGGTCGCTGAAGAAGTTCAGGACCTGCATACCTTTCTCGCGCTGCCAGCGTTTGCGCAGTCCGGCGTCGGCGAACTCTTCGGCGCGAATCGGCACGCTGGGGCGATAGCCGATGCCCGCCAGCGCCTCGAACGCGGTGTGGATGTTGGCCGGGTCGAGCGCGATCACCAAGCCAATATCGGCCGTCAAACGCAGGTAGCCGTGGGCATTCACCGCCAGCCCGCCGACGACGAGGAAGCGCACGCCGGCCTCATGGAGCGCTTGCGCCACCTGTTCGAAGGCAGCGAGCCTCATGGCGCCTGCTCCTTGGCCGAAGCGCGCCAGTCGGCGATGCGCACCAGGGCTTCGCACCAGGCGAGGCGGAAGGGGCCGAGACTCGCGAGAAGACGCCGCGTGCGCGTGGTCCAGGAAGGACCTTGCACACCCTGACCCAGGCGCATCAGGTCGAGCCGTAGCGTCATGGATGGCACCCGCTCGCCATCGCTGAACTGAAACTCGGGCAGGTGGTCGCCATCCCACACGCCGCGGGCAAACAGGCGCCCGTCATCGGGCTCGGTCTCTTCGGGCAGGGCCCGCAGCGACAGGCGCACCTTGCCGTGGTGGGCGGCGATCAGATAGGCGATGAGGTTGGTTTGCTCGTCATCCGCATGCTGGCGCGAAGCGAGCCAGGCCAAGGCGGAGGCCAGCTCATGACGGAAGCGCTTGCGTTCGATCTCACCATCACCGTCTTTGACGATGTATTTCGGCCGTCCGGACTTGCGGCCGGGCTCGCAGCCGGCCTTGGCCCAGAAGCCTTCCCCGAGGGTTTGCCCGGTGCCGTGCTCGTGGGCACGTCGCAGCATGGTGTCGAAGGCTTCGTGCGTCTTGCCGAGGTCGTGCCAGCGCGCTGCCTGCACGATCGCTTCGGCATGGGGTGTGGGAAGCTGTCCACACAGCACGCGCGCCTCCGTCTCGACATCCGCCAGGTGCTGGGGCAATGGCACGGCCTTTTGCAGCAAGCTGCGCGGGTCGCCGTCGTAGGCTTCGGGTTCCTCGTCAGCAGCAGTCACAGGCGTGAGCTGTGCGACAGGCTCCGTTTCGTCGCTGGCAAGACCGAGATCAGGCCGATAGCCGCCCACGTCGGCCGCCAGCATCATTGTCATCCCCGGACGCAGCCGCTCGTTCTTGCCGTGTTGCCGCCAGCGCCGCGCCAGCGGATCCCAGCGCCAGACCTGGCCTGACTGGCAGCGATCCAGCAGCGCTTTGGCGGGGCCAAGCCCCGCGCGGCAGAGCTCGTCGCGTCCGGGCGCCGCTTGCAAGGGGTCGTTCGGGTTCTGGTCGAACTTCCGCCAGAACAGAAGGACGTCGGCCTCGTCGGCATCGCGCACGTAAGGGGCAATGTCCACATCAAAACCGGACAGGTCCGGGTCGGTGTTGAACAGATCCAGAAAATCCTTGCGTCGGATGACCGGATGCAGTGGCGCAGCTTCCTCGGTGGGCGGCAGATCGGCCGGGCTGGCGCTGGTCAAGGTCTCCAGTTTCTCGCGCGCCACAGCAAGTGCTTCGGGCGTGTAAGGCCGGGCCACGTCCTTCTCACCGGCAAGGTCCATCCAGTAGACATCCGCGCCTTCAGCGCTGCATTCGCCGTAGCGGTTGCAGCGGCCGAAGCGCTGCACTAGCGAGGACCAGGGGGCGAGCTCGGTGAAGAGCGTCCGGCTGGTCATGTCCACACCCGCCTCGATGGCCTGGGTCGAAATCAGGATGCGGCCTTGCGGGGGAACCGGGGAGGCGAGCCGGGCTTCCATCGCCCGGCGATCGGGGCCGCGGAAGCGCGAATGGATCAATAACCGTTCGGGGCCAGCGCTGGCTTGCAACTCGGTCCCTGACTTGGGGCCGCGCTTGGCGGGCGGCGGGCCGAGCCGCTCGTAGAGCTTCTGCGCGCGCTCGACGGTGTTGACGATGACGAGGGTGACCGTGCCGGAGACATGCGCTTGCCGCACAGCCTGGGCGAGCGTGTCGAGGTAGTCCTCCACCTGCTTCTTCGTCACGCCCTCGAGCCGGACATCGGCGCGCTGCAGCCGTTTGGTGGCGTTGCAGCGTTTGCGCACTTCCTCCGTGGCTCGTTCCTCGGCAGACAGGGCATGCGACGTCAGGTTGGTCGCCTTGAAATCCACGGTGTCGAGCCATTGCCGGTTCAAGGTGGCGGAGACCCACAGGCTGCGGCTGCTGGCGGCCAGCGGAAGCTGCCGGCGGAAGGCTTCGAGCTGGGCGCTGGTGGGCAGGCCCGGGCCCATCAACTGCACTTCGTCGAAGACCCAGAAGGCGTCGTTGTGCAGGAAGGCATAGTGCACCGGCCACGCATAGCGGCTCATGCCATAGCCGCGCATCAGCGCACGCGACAGCAGCATGTCCTGCGTACCGATAAGGATCATGTCCTCCTCGGGATACTCGGCCCAGGTCGCTTTCTCGACGTCCTCCGAGCCACCCATCAGCAGATGCACGGAAACCTTGCCTTCGCCCGGCTTGCCGAGGATGCCGAGGTTGCGCAGCCAGTTTTCGACGTTGTTGTGCGTCTGCTCGACCAGCACGCGCATCGGCAGACACCAGACCAGCCGGCGCGGCGTATCTTCGATTGTTATGGGCTTGCCTTCGGCATTCTCTTCCCGCTCGCCGCTGCGCCAGCCCCTTTTCCATAGCCAAGCGAGCACGACCGCCGCGGTTTTGCCCATGCCGGTGGGGACTTCGAGCAGATCGGGCCACGGCGCAGTCGCGAGCTTGCGCTGGTAGGCGAACGGCGCGAACGCCAGATCGCCGGCCTTGCCGAACGCCTGACGAAAAAAGTCATCGAACGTCATCGTCGCCTCTCACGATTCTGGCTGCTCTCCCCCGCGCCCCGCACTCAATTCTGGCGCGGTGAGCGCGCGGGTGTCCTGGGTGAGCGGTTCGAGGGCGGGGACTTCACGGCCTTGGCCGGCGGCGCCGAGGTCGCGGAATTTGCGCGCGGCGGGCAGGACGCGGGATTCGAGCGTGCCGACGGATTGGTTGTAGGCCTTGACGGCCTGGTCCAGACGCTCGCCGACCTTGGTCCAGTGTTCGGCGAGCGTGCTGATGCGTTCGTAGAGGTCTTTGCCGAGCGCGGCGATGTCGCGCGCGTTCTGGGCGAGGGCCTCCTGGCGCCAGCCGTAGGCTACGGCCTTGAGCAGGGCGATCAGCGTCGTCGGGCTCGCGGGGATGACGCGGTTTTGCGCGGCGTATTCGATCAGCTGCGGATCGCGCATCAGCGCGGCGGAGAAGAAGGCCTCGCCAGGCACGAACAGGACCACGAATTCCGGCGTGGGGTCGAACTGCTCGAAATAGCTCTTGGCGGACAGGCGCTGGACGTGCGCGCGCAGTTGCGCGGCGTGCTGGTCGAGCAGGCGTTCGCGCGCGGCATCGTCCTGGGCCTCGACGGCGGACAGATACGCATCGACGGCGACTTTGGCGTCGACGACGAGATTGCGCCCGCCGGGCAGGCGCACGATGAGGTCCGGCCGCAGGCGGCCGTCGGCGGTGCTGACGTTGACCTGCTGCTCGAAGTCGCAGTGCTCGAGCATGCCCGCGAGTTCGACGACGCGCTTCAATTGCTCCTCGCCCCAGCGGCCGCGCGCCTGCGGCTGGCGCAGGGCGCGCACCAGCGCGGCGGTCTCGCTCTGCAATTTCGGCAGGTGGATCTGCAGCAGATCACCCACTTGCTGGGTCAGCGCGCGATAGGCGCCGATGCGGTTTTTCTCGAGCTCGTCGAGCTTGCCGTCGAATTTCTCCAGCCGCTCGCGGATGGGCTGGGTGAGTTGTTCGATGGCTTTTTCCCGCGCCTCGAGCTCGGCCTTGGCGCTGGTATGAAAGCGCGCGAGGCTTTCTTGCGCGAGCTTGAGGAAGGATTCGCTGCTGGATTTGAGCGCCTCGGCGGACAGCGCCTTGAAGGCGTCGGCGAGCTTGGCGCGGGCGTCCTCCAGCACGGCGAGCTTTTCCTGCGCGGCGCGGCGTTCGGCGGCGAGCTCGGCGGCGAGCTCGGCCTCGCGGGCGGCGAGCCTGGCCACCTGCGCCCGTGCTGCGGCGGCCTCGGTTTCCAGGGCGATCCCTCGCTCTTGGCTGGCCCCGCATGCTTGGCGCAGGCCACGTACCTGAGCGGCCAGGTAGGCCGCCACAGCTACGGCCACGAGTGCAACGCCGAGACATGCGACTACGAGTTGCGACACACAATCCCCCAAAGCGTTAGCGATCAGCCCCCCGGGCTGTCTGCTACTGAGGACGACCCCGGCTCCGTCCGTGCCAGCCTACTGCACGAGAGGCTCATGGGGTGAGCCGGTGCGATACTCCCCTTCAGTCGTACCTCAGTTTGTACCCCCCTTGCTGCAGTTGTTCTTTTTCCAGTTCCAGATCCGCCCGGGTCAGCGGGTGCTCGTCGAGCCAGTCGGAGGGCAGTTCCAGCTTCAGCGTCCTGCGCTCGGTTTGGAGCGTGAACTTCGGCAGCGGTTCCGGACTGCGGCTGCGGTGCAGCAGCACGGCCAGACGCAGCAGTACCGCCAGGCGCTGCGCGCGCTTGGCCCAGGGGCCCGGCAGGCTCTCGTACAGCTCGTCCTCGAAGCGGCCGCGGTGCGCGCGCAGCAGTACCGCCAGCGCCTGCTGCTCGAGCTGCGAGAAGCCGGCCAGGTCGGTGTTGCCGACCAGGTAGGCGCTGTGGCGCTCGTACTTGGCGTGCGAGATGGCGAGGCCCACCTCGTGCAGTTGCGCGGCCCAGGCCAGCAGGCGCGGGCAGATCTCGTCCTGCAGGTCCCAGTCCCCGGCCACCTGCGCGAGGGCGGCGAGCGCGGTCTCCTCTACGCGCGTGGCCTGTTTCGCGTCCACGCCGTAGCGCGCTGCCACCGCCGCGACGGTGCGCGCGCGCACGTCGCGGTCGGACAGCCGGCCGAGCAGGTCGAACAGCAGGCCGTCGCGCAGCGCGCGGTCGGAGACTTCCATCTCCTTCAGGCCCAAGGTCTTGAAGATACCCAGCAGCACGACCACGCCGCCGGCGAAGATCGGCTGGCGGTCCTCGCTCAGGCCGGGCAGTTTGAGCTTGTCGATGCGGCCGGTCTCGATCACCTTCTCGGCCAGCTTCTCCAGGCCCTCGCGGGTGATGTGCAGCTCCGACCAGCCGTGCGCCTGCAGTACCTTCTGGATGCTGCGGATGCTGCCCGACGAGCCCACCGCCACGTCCCAGCCGGCCTCCATGAACGGCCGCTGCAGGTTCTCCAGCTCCACGCGCACGGCCAGCTCGGCCGCCTTCCAGGCCTTGTTGGACAGCTCGCCGTCGCTGAAATGCGCGCGTGTGTGCACGATGCAACCCAGCTGGCGGCTCTCCATCAGCTTCGGCTGGTTGAGCTGGCCGATGATCAGCTCGGTGCTGCCGCCGCCGATGTCCACCACCAGCCGGCGCGGGCGCTCGGGGCCCAGGCCCTGGGCTACGCCGCCGTAGATCAGGCGCGCCTCCTCCAGGCCGGAGATGATCTCGATCGGGTGGCCGAGCGCGGCCTCGGCCTCGTCCAGGAACTCGTCGGCGTTACGCGCGCGGCGCAGGGTGTTGGTGCCGACCGCGCGCACGCGCGTTTTGGGCAGGTCGCGCAGGCGCTGGCCGAAGCGCTCGAGGCAGGCGATGGCGCGCTCGCGCGCGGCCGGGATCAGCCGGCCCTTGTGGTCCAGGCCGGTGGCCAGGCGCACGGGCTCGCGCAGGCGGTCGATGATCTGCAGCTCGGGGCCGTCGGCGCGCGCCACCATCATGTGGAAGCTGTTGGAGCCGAGGTCCACCGCGGCCACCGTGCGGCCGGGCGTGCCGGGCTTCTTGGCGCCATTGCTCATTTGGCGCGGCTCTTGAGC
>DATLZB010000165.1:0-17056 GCA_035574175.1 Hyphomicrobiaceae bacterium | reverse complement strand
GCTTGGGCGTGCACTTGGTCGATGCCAGCACTCGCCCGGGCGAGGCCTCGTGCACCCGCGACCGTGGCGCACGCGGCACTTGGCGTGGATGCCGGCCTACGCCGGCATGACGGAGGGGGCGTGGATGCCGGCCACCGGCCTGCGCCGGTGCAGGCTGCGCCGGCATGACTGCTTGAGGCACACGCTTGCGCCACCCTCCAACGTCATCCCGACGCAGGTCGGGACCCACGCCGGCTTGGGCGTGCACTTGGTCGATGCCAGCACTCGCCCGGGCGAGGCCTCGTGCACCCGCGACCGTGGCGCACGCGGCACTTGGCGTGGATGCCGGCCTACGCCGGCATGACGGAGGGGGCGTGGGTGCCGGCCACGGCCTGCGCCGGTGCAGGCTCTGCCGGCATGACAAGAGTGAGGGAGAGGGCAGCCGGCGCGGGAGCAAGGGATTGGCACGCCTTTCCGGGCTCCGCCTCGTTCGATATAAGGCGCGCACACGAAAGGATCCCAGCCGATGGCCAAAACCAACAAGGAGGGCCGCCCAGCCGCGACCTCGCAGGCGTCGGGCCGCCCGAAGGCGCGTTTGCCCAAGGGCTTGCGCGACAGGGGGCCGGCCGAGATCCGAGCCGAGACGGAGATGCTGGCCAAAATCCGCGCGATCTACGAGCGCTACGGCTTCGAGCCGCTGGAGACGCCGGCCATCGAGTACGCGGATGCGCTCGGCAAATTCCTCCCCGACCAGGACCGGCCGAATGAGGGCGTGTTCTCCTTCCAGGACGATGACCTGCAGTGGCTGTCGCTGCGCTACGACCTGACCGCGCCGCTCGCTCGCCACGTGGCGGAGAACCTCGACAAGCTTCCCAAACCCTTCCGCCGGTACGCCGTGGGGCCGGTATGGCGCAACGAGAAGCCGGGACCCGGCCGCTATCGCCAGTTCACCCAGTTCGACGCCGATACGGTGGGTACGGACAATATCGCCGCGGACGCGGAGATGTGCATGCTGGCGGCGGACACGCTGGAGGCGCTGGGGGTGAAGCGCGGCGATTATGTGATCAAGGTGAATAGCCGGAAGATTCTTGATGGGCTTTTGGAAAGCGTCAGCATTGCGCCTGACGATAACGTCACGAAACTGAGGGTACTACGGGCATTCGATAAGCTCGACCGCCTTGGCAGGGATGGTGTGGCGCAGCTCCTTGGCGAAGGCCGCGAGGACGAATCTGGTGACTTCACCCAAGGGGCTAAACTGACGGGTCTCCAAATCAGCGCCCTGATCGAATTCTTTGATAGCGAAGTCGAGAGTTGGGAACCTCTTAGGCAATTGGTCTCGCCCCCTATCGACGAGTGGGTCATAGAACGCGGTCCCGACGGAAGTCCGGGGCCGTGGGTGTTTGACCGAGGGTCAATGCTGCTCGCGTGGGAGGATCAACTGCGCGAGAGCGAACGAGGTCTGGAAGGAGTGCGTGAACTTCGAGAGTTAGACCGTCTGTGCAGAGGAGCTGGGTTCGGGTCCAGGCGCATCCGCATCGACCCCTCCGTCGTCCGCGGCCTCGAGTACTACACCGGACCTGTGTTCGAAGCCGAGATCACTGTCCCTGTCGTCAACGAGGATGGCCAGACCGTGCGCCTCGGCTCGGTGGGCGGCGGCGGGCGCTACGACGATCTCGTCGCGCGCTTCACCGGGCAGAAGGTTCCGGCCACCGGCTTCTCCATCGGCGTGTCGCGGCTCGCGGCTGCGCTCGCCGCGCTCGGCAAAGCGAAGGGCGAAGCCGCAAATGGTCCGGTCGTCGTCCTGGTCATGGAGAAGGACCGCCTCGCCGACTACCAGCGCATGGCGCAGACGCTGCGCGCTGCCGGCATCCGCGCCGAAATGTACCTCGGCACCGCCGGCATCAAGGCGCAGATGAAATATGCCGACAAGCGCGGCGCCCCTTGCGTCGTCATCCAGGGCAGCGACGAGCGCAATGCTCCCGGCGGGCCCATGGTGCAGATCAAGGATCTGATCGAAGGCTCACGAGCCGCCGCCACCATCAAGGACAGCAAAGAATGGCGCGAAGGCCGCCCGGCCCAGTTCTCCGTGCCCGAGAGCGAGCTTGTATCAGCAGTGCGGCGCGTGCTGGAGCGTCACCGGAGCTGAGCGTGTGGGGGCGCCGACCTTCGATTCGCGGCGCGCGCCGGCCGAATCGCCGCTATTGCGCGGGTCGGGCCAGGACGACCGTTGACTTTCGCGCCTCGACGCGCTCAACCCACCCACACCGCCCTCCCGGCGCAGGCCGGGATCCACGTCACCGGCCACGCCCGTGCTGAGACTTGCGTGGATCCCGACCACCGGCCTGCACCGGTGCAGGCTTCGTCGGGATGACGGTCAGAAGTCGAGGTCACGCGGTTACCGACCCATGGCCGCCGAGACGGCACGACAGTTCGAGGCACTGGAGCGCCAGGCGCAGACGCTGATGGCGGTGTTCACCGGCGCCGGCTACGAGGCGGTCGCACCCGCCATCATCCAGCCGGCCGACGTGTTCCTCGACGTGGTCGGCGAGGAGCTGCGGGCGCGCACCTACGTGTTCACCGATCCGGACGGGGCGGAGCTGTGCCTCAGGCCCGACCTCACCGTGCCGACCTGCTTGCTGCACCTTGCCCGGCACGGCCAGGCCGATGTGGTGGCGCGCTACTGCTACAACGGCCCGGCTTTCCGCTTTCAGCCGCGGGGGATCGACGCTGCCCATCCCAACGAGTTCCGCCAGGCCGGCATCGAGCTGTTCGCCGAAGCCGATCGGGAGCGGGGCGAGACCGAGGTGATGGCGCTGATCCTGGAAGCGCTGCGGCGGGCCGGTTTGCGCGAATTCAGCGTGCGCATCGGCGACCTCGGCCTGTTTCAGGCGCTGATCGACGCGCTCGATCTGCCCGAGCGCGGCCGCCAGCGTCTGCGGGCGCAGTTCTGGCGGCACGACGCCTTCCGCGCGGAGCTCAAGCGACTGAGCACCCCCGCTGCCCAGGCAACCGGCGCCATCGACAAAGCGCTGGCGGCGAGGATCGCCGGTATGGGCCGCAAGCAGGCCACGCTGGTTGTCAGCGAGCAGCTCGCGGCGAACGGCATCGAGCTCATCGGCTCGCGCTCGCTCGAGGAGATCACGGAAGGTCTGCTGGCGGCGGTCGCCGATACCAGGGCCGAGCCGGTCGCGGCGGCAACAATCGGTTTGATCGAAACTTACCTGCAGATCGCCGGCCCCGCGCGGCTGGCGCGCGATCGCATCGAGGCGCTGATGCGGCAACATCAGGTCAACGTCGGGCCGGCGCTCGCGCGCTACGGCCGGCGGCTTGAGCTGTTCGCGGCCGCCGGAATCGAGGTCGACGCGCTGGCGTTCTCGGCCGAGTTCGGCCGCAATCTCGAATACTACACGGGGCTCGTGTTCGAGGTGGTGACGCCGGCGCTCGGCAGCTTCAGTCCGATCGCCGGCGGCGGACGCTACGACCGCCTGCTCGCCGCGGTCGGCGCCGGGGCCGAGGTGCCGGCGGTCGGCTCGGCCATCCACACCGAGCGGCTGCTCTCGGCCGTCAATGGGGGCGGACGATGACGGAGAAGCTCATCCTCGCGGTACCGTCCAAGGGGCGGCTGATGGAGCAGGCGGCCGCGGCGCTGGCCGCCGCCGGACTCGACGTGCGCAAGACGGGAAGCGAGCGCGGCTATCGGGGTGAGATCGAGGGCATGAACGGAGTCGAGGTGGCGTTCGTCTCATCGGCCGAGATCGTGCGGCTCTTGAAGGACGGCGAGGTACATCTCGGCATCGCCGGCGAGGACCTGGTGCGAGAGCAGATCATCGACGCAGATGCCCGGGTCGAGATGGTCCGCCCGCTCGGCTTCGGGTTCGCCGATGTCGTGGTCGCCGTACCGCAGTGCTGGCTCGACATCGCCGCCATGACGGACCTGCGGGAAATGGCACCGTTGTTCCACCGGCGCCACCACCGGCGGCTTCGGGTGGCGACCAAGTACATGAACCTGACCCGCGCCTTCTTTCGCGAGAAGGGTGTCGGCGACTACCGCATCGTGGAGAGCCTGGGTGCCACCGAGGGCACCCCAGCAGCCGGTACCGCCGACCTCATCGTCGACATCACCACCACGGGGCGCACGCTGAGGGCGAACGGGCTCAAGGTGCTCGCCGACGGCGTGATCCTGAAGTCGCAGGCCAACCTCATCGCCTCCAGGGGAGCCCATTGGAGCGACGGCGCCCGCCGGGCAAGGGAGGTCATCGTGGCCCGCTTCAGCCCCACCGAGCCCCCCTCCAACCCTCCCCCTTGACGGGAAAACGGTCCGTTCCCACCTCTTCGACCGTGCAAGCCGCCCACGCGGTTGCACTGTCAAACCGCCCGGCCCCTCCGGGGCGGGCATTCCACACGTCGCTTCTCAAAGGAGGACCTGTGATGCGACAGTTCGATTTTGCTCCCCTCTATCGCTCCACCATCGGCTTCGATCGCCTGATCGACCTGCTCGACGCCGTCTCCGGTCTCGGTGAGGAGGGCCCCAGCTATCCGCCCTATAACATCGAGCGAGTCGGCGACAACGAGTACCGCATCACCATGGCGGTGGCGGGCTTCTCGAGCGATGAGCTCAAGGTCGAGGTCAAGGAGAATGCGCTGTCCGTCAAGGGCGAAAAGAAGCCCAACGGGGGAGAGCGCGAGTTCCTGCACCGCGGCATCGCCGAGCGCGGCTTCGACCGGCGCTTCCAGCTCGCCGACTACGTGGAGGTCAAGGGCGCGGACCTGAAGGACGGCCTCTTGCACATCCACCTCGTGCGCAACCTGCCCGAGCGCATGAAGCCCCGCGCGATCGCGATCGGCACCGGCAACGGCAGCGGGCACAAGCAGATCGAGGCGTGAGGTAGCGGTCGATACGGCCCGGGCGCCCTCCCAGTGCGTCGAGGAGTGGACGACCGCGGGTCGATACAATGCAAGTCACATGAGGCGAGGGTCGGCCCCGACGGGGCCGGCCCCTTTTCGCGTTTCCGACCGACACAGCCGTCGCCGATCGGCAAACGGATGCATGGCGGACCCGGTCACGGTTCGGTGACACGCCGATGCAAAAGCGACTTGACAAGGGAACAACAAAAGGTCAGCATCCCTGTCCTTTGTAGGCCATATGATGGCGTTGAGGCCCCGAGGCGGCGCGTGTCGGTGAAATGCAGCGATTGGCAGGTGGCGGGGGGCGCGCCCGAAGGGCGAACGCGCGGCGTTCATGCCGGCGCCCGCGCCCGAAAACGGACGGTGAGCGCCTGAGGCCGGTCGCCGCTTCGGCACCTGCGCCTCCGTCCCGATCCGGCGGGTTGCCCGGTCCCCGCCTCCGATCCAAAGCACCGCTTCAAGGCCAGGCAGACTGGCCAACCGCTTTCCGAGGTCAAGCATGACGCAGAGCCACCTACTCCGCTACTGCGACTCCGATGAGCCCCGCGCGGCGGGCCTCTTCGATCCCTTGCGCGAGCACGATGCGTGCGGCGTCGGCTTCATCGTCGATCTGAAGCGCGGCAGGAGCCACCGGATCATCGTCGATGCGCTGTCGATTCTGGAGAACCTCGAGCACCGCGGCGCGGTTGGTGCCGACCCGCTCGCCGGCGATGGCGCCGGCATCTTGATCCAGATCCCGCACGAGTTCCTCAAGGAGGAGTGTGCCAAGCTCGGCTTCGAGTTGCCCAAGCCCGGTCACTACGCCGCCGGCCATGTGTTCATGCCGCAGGACGAGCGGCTTGCCGCTCACTGCGAGCGCGTGTGGTCGCGCATCGTGCGCGAGGAAGGACTCGAACTCATCGGCTGGCGCAACGTACCCGTCGACAACCGTTGCCTGTCGGAGATGGTGAAGGCAACCGAGCCCGTGCACCGGCAGGTGTTCATCGGCCGGCCCAAGTCGATCAAGGACGTCGACGCCTTCGAGCGCAAGCTCTACCTGGTGCGCAAGATCGTCTCCAACGTCATCTATGCCGCCTACAAGGCGCGCGACATCGGCCACTACACGGTGAGCCTGTCGAGCCGGACGCTGGTCTACAAGGGCATGTTCCTGTCCTACCAGCTCAAGGCCTACTACAAGGACCTTTCCGACCCGCGGCTCGCCTCGGCGCTGGCGCTCGTGCACCAGCGCTTCTCGACCAACACCTTCCCGTCATGGAAACTCGCCCATCCGTACCGGATGGTGGCGCACAACGGCGAGATCAATACGTTGCGCGGCAACGTCAACTGGATGGCGGCGCGACAGGCCTCGGTGTCGAGCCCGCTGTTCGGGGCCGACATCACCAAGCTGTGGCCCATCTCCTACGAGGGCCAGTCCGACACCGCCTGCTTCGACAACGCGCTCGAGTTTCTGGTGATGGGCGGCTATCCGCTCGCGCACGCGGCCATGATGCTCATTCCCGAAGCCTGGGCCGGCAACCCGCTGATGGATGCCAAGCGGCGCGCCTTCTACGAGTATCACGCCTGCCTGATGGAGCCGTGGGACGGCCCGGCAGCGATGGCCTTCACCGACGGCCGCCAGATCGGTGCCACGCTCGACCGCAACGGACTGCGCCCCGCGCGCTACCTGGTGACCAAGGACGACCGCGTGATCATGTCCTCGGAGGCCGGCGTGCTGCCGATCCCGGAGGAGCGAATCAAAGAGAAGTGGCGGCTGCAGCCCGGCAAGATGCTGCTCATCGACCTCGAAGAGGGTCGCATCATCTCCGACGACGAGCTCAAGTCAGAGCTCGCCTCGCGCTATCCTTACGAACAGTGGCTGAAGCGTACGCAGATCCAGGTCAGCGATCTGCCGCTCGCCGTCAAGCCCAAGCGGCGACGCTCCAACGTGGCGCTGCTCGATCTGCAGCAGGCCTTCGGCTACACGGAGGAGAGCCTCAAGTTCCTGATGGCGCCGATGGCGCACACCGGCCAGGAGGCGGTCGGCTCCATGGGCAACGACACGCCGATCTCGGCGCTGTCGAACAAGCCCAAACTGCTCCACACCTATTTCAAGCAGAACTTCGCGCAGGTGACGAATCCGCCGATCGACTCGATCCGCGAGGAACTGGTCATGAGCCTCGTCTCCTTCATCGGCCCGAGGCCCAACCTGCTCGACTTGGAAGGAACCTCGAAGCTCAAGCGTCTTGAGGTCGGTCAGCCGATCCTCACCAACGAGGATCTCGAGCGCATCCGCCAGATCGGCGCGGTGCCCGACAACCAGTTCAACTCGCTTACCATCGACATCACCTATCCGGCCGAGCGCGGCGCTGCCGGCATGGCGGCCGCCCTTGACGTGGTGTGCGCCGAGGCCGAGGAGGCGGTGCGTTCCGGCGATTGCAACATCATCATTCTGTCCGACCGGGCGACCGGCCCCGACCGCATCCCGATCCCGTCATTGCTGGCGACGTCGGCCGTCCATCACCACCTGATCCGGCAAGGCTTGAGGACGTCGGTCGGGCTCGTGGTGGAGACCGGCGAAGCGCACGAGGTGCACCAGTTCGCCACCCTCGCAGGCTACGGTGCGGAGGCGATCAATCCCTACCTCGCCTTCGAGACGCTCGAGCAACTGCTGCCCCAGCTCGACGAGAAGCTTTCGCTCAAGGAAGCAATCAAGCGTTACATCAAGGCAATCGACAAGGGACTGCTCAAGGTGATGTCAAAGATGGGCATCTCCACCTACCAGTCCTATTGCGGTGCGCAGATCTTCGACGCGGTGGGCTTGCGGTCAAGCTTCGTCAACCGCTACTTCACCGGCACCCATACCCAGATCGAGGGCGTCGGACTGAAGCAGATCGCCCGCGAGACCGTCGAGCGCCACGCACAGGCGTTCGGCGACGTGCCGACGCTCGATGGCGCCCTCGATGTCGGTGGCGAATACGCATTCCGCATCCGCGGCGAGGCGCACATGTGGCGGCCGAGCGTGGTCGCCGACCTGCAGCACGCGGTACGCGGCACGCCGACAGAGGAGGCGATGAGCGGCAAGCTGCCCCAGAAGTACCGTGACTACGCTCGACAGATCAACGAACAGTCCGAACAGCTCATGACCATGCGCGGGCTGTTCCGCATCAAGTCGGCCGAGGAGATCGGCCGCAAGCCGGTGCCGCTTGAGGAAGTGGAGCCCGCCACGAAGATCGTCAGGCGCTTCTCGACCGGGGCGATGAGCTTCGGGTCGATCAGTCGGGAGGCGCACACCACGCTCGCCATCGCCATGAACCGCATCGGCGGCAAGTCCAACACGGGTGAAGGCGGGGAGGAGGCGGACCGCTACAAGCCGCTGCCCAACGGCGATTCGATGCGCTCGGCCATCAAGCAGGTGGCCTCGGGCCGGTTCGGGGCGACGACCGAGTACCTGGTCAACTCGGACATGATGCAGATCAAGATGGCGCAAGGCGCCAAGCCCGGCGAGGGCGGTCAGCTGCCCGGCCACAAGGTCGATGCGATCATCGCCAAGGTGCGCCACTCGACGCCAGGCGTGGGACTCATCTCGCCGCCGCCGCACCACGACATCTATTCGATCGAGGACCTGGCCCAGCTCATCTTCGATCTGAAGAACGTCAATCCCGATGCCGATGTGTCGGTGAAGCTCGTGTCCGAGGTCGGCGTCGGCACGGTGGCGGCCGGCGTCGCCAAGGCGCGCGCCGACCACGTCACCATCGCCGGCTTCGAGGGCGGCACCGGCGCTTCGCCGCTCACCTCGATCAAGCACGCCGGCTCGCCCTGGGAGATCGGGCTCGCCGAAACACATCAGACGCTGGTCGCCAACCGGCTGCGCGGGCGCATCGCCGTGCAGGTCGACGGCGGCATCCGTACAGGGCGCGATGTGGTGATCGGCGCGCTGCTCGGCGCCGACGAGTTCGGCTTCTCGACCGCGCCCCTGATCTCACTCGGCTGCATCATGATGAGGAAGTGCCATCTGAACACCTGCCCGGTCGGAGTCGCCACGCAGGACCCGGTGCTGCGCGCCAAGTTCAAGGGCAAGCCCGAGCACGTGGTGAACTACTTCTTCTTCGTGGCCGAGGAGGTGCGCGAAATCATGGCCTCGCTCGGCTTTCGCACCTTCAACGAGCTGATCGGGCAGACGGACGTGCTCGACAAGGATCGGGCGATCCGCCACTGGAAAGCGCGCGGCCTCGATTTCCGCCGCCTGTTCCACAAGCCGGACGTGCCGGAAACGGTCGCCATCTACAACTGCGAGCGCCAGGACCACGGCCTCGACAAGGTGCTCGACAAGAAGCTGATCGAGCTCGCTAAGCCGGCGATAGAGGCGAAGAAGCCGGTCAAGGCGGAGCTCGCCATCACCAACCGCGATCGCGCCACCGGCGCCATGCTGTCCGGCGTCATCGCCAAGCGCTACGGTCATGCCGGGCTGCCGGAGGACACCATCTGGCTTTCCTTCGAAGGCACGGCGGGGCAGAGCTTCGGCGCCTGGCTTTCCGCCGGCGTCACGCTCGACCTTATCGGGGAGGCCAACGACTACGTCGGCAAGGGGCTGTCGGGGGGCAAGATCATCGTGCGCCCGCACCCCAAATCGGGCATCGAGCCCGAGAGGAGCATCATCGTCGGCAATACGGTGCTCTACGGCGCGATCAGCGGCGAGTGCTACTTCCGCGGCATCGCCGGCGAGCGCTTCGCGGTGCGCAACTCCGGTGCCATCGCCGTCGTCGAGGGTACGGGCGATCACGGCTGCGAGTACATGACCGGTGGTTGCGTGGTGGTGATCGGGCCGACGGGGCGCAACTTCGCCGCCGGCATGTCGGGCGGCATCGCCTACGTGCTCGACGAGAAGGGCGACTTCGAGCGGCGCTGCAACCTGGCCATGATCGACCTGGAACCGGTGGCGGCGGAGGAGGATGTGATGCGCCGGCTCGCCAACCAGGGCGGGGATCTGGAAAGCCACGGGCTCGTCGACGTCATGCAGGACATGACGCGGCAGGACGCGGAGCGGCTGCACAGCCTCATCTCGCGGCACATGCACTACACCAACTCGGCAAAGGCCAAAACGATCCTGGACAACTGGCCGGTGTGGCTGCCCAAGTTCAAAAAGGTGATGCCGGTCGAGTACCGCGAAGCGCTGAAGCAGATGGCAGCACACCAGTCCTCCGACACCACCGGGCTCGAGGTGCTCGAGATCGGGGTGAGGCGGACCAAGCCGTGAGCCGGCGGAACGCCGCGCGCACCTCGATTGCCAACCGCGCGCCGCTGCGAGCGGCGAGTCATCTCAACGCGTGCCATGAAGATCTACGGCGACATCATCTCCGGCAACTGCCTCAAGGTGAAGTACACCGCCGATCACCTGCGTCTGCCCTACAGGTGGGTGGCCGTCGACATCATGAGGGGCGAGACCCGGACACGCGACTTCCTGGGCATGAACCCAATGGGACAGGTGCCGGTGATCGAACTCGATGACGGCCGTCACCTCGCCCAGTCGAACGCCATCATCCGCTATCTGGCGCGCGGCAGCGGGCTGCTGCCCGAGGACCCTTATCTGGCGGCGCGGGTCGATGAGGTGCTGTTCTGGGAGCAGTACAGCCACGAGCCCTATATCGCGGTCTGCCGCTTCCACATGAAGTACCTCGGCAAGCCAAAGCATACGCGCGAGCCCTACCGGGTCCAGCGCGGGGAGGCGGCGCTCGACCTCATGCAGCAGTTGCTCGAAGGCCGCGACTGGTTCGTCGGCGGTACCATGACCATTGCCGACATCGCACTTCTGGCCTACACGCGGCTGGCGCACGAGGGCGGGTTCGACCTTGCCACTCGCCCCGGGGTGCAGGCGTGGATCAGGCGGTGCGAGGCGGCGCTCGGGTTGGAGCCGGCACGCTAGCGAGGGTTGATGAGCCGATCGGGACGTCTGCCGATGGGCTGACCTGACGGAACGAGATCATGGGGAAGATCACCGGCTTTCTCGAGTTTCAGCGCAAGGACCGCGGCTATCGCCCGGTGGCCGAGCGCGTAAAGCATTGGAAGGAGTTCGTCGTCCCGCTGTCGGAGCAGGAGACCAAGATCCAGGCCGGACGCTGCATGGACTGCGGCATCCCCTATTGCCACTCGGGCTGCCCGGTGAACAACCAGATCCCCGACTGGAACGATCTCGTGTGGCGCGGCAATTGGCAGGCGGCGGCACGCAACCTGCACTCGACCAACAACTTTCCGGAGGTCACGGGGCGCGTCTGCCCGGCACCGTGCGAGGCCTCGTGCACGCTCAACATCGACGACAATCCGGTGACCATCAAGACCATCGAATGCGCCATCGCCGACCGGGCGCTAGAGGAGGGCTGGGTGGTACCGCAGCCGGCGGAAGCAAAAACCGGCAAGAAGGTCGCCATCGTCGGCTCGGGACCGGCGGGGCTGGCGGCCGCCCAGCAGCTCGCTCGTGCCGGCCACGAGGTGCACGTCTACGAGAAGAACGCCAAGCCCGGAGGGCTGCTCACCTACGGCATCCCCGACTTCAAGATGGAGAAACACATCGTCGCCAACCGCGTGCGCCAGATGGAAGCGGAGGGCGTGGTGTTCCACTGCGGCGTCCACGTCGGCAAGACCCTATCGGCCAAGGAGATCGAGGCCACGCACGATGCGGTTCTGCTCGCCGGCGGCTCGGAAAAACCCTTCGACTTCTTCGAGAAGGCGCCCGGCCGCGACCTCGACGGACTGCATTTCGCCATGCAGTTCCTGCCCCAGCAGAACCGCCGCGTGTCGGGTGAGAAGCAGATCGACGGCAAGCAGATCACCGCCAAGGGCAAACATGTCGTGGTCATCGGCGGCGGCGACACGGGCTCGGACTGCATCGGCACGAGCTTCCGCCAGGGCGCCAAAAGCGTGACACAGCTCGAAATCATGCCGATGCCACCCGAGAAGGAGAACAAGGCACTCACCTGGCCGCACTGGCCGTTGAAGCTGCGCATCTCGACGAGCCAAGCGGAAGGCGCCCGGGTGGAATACTCGATCTCCACCACCGGGTTCGTGGGCGAGAAGGGAAAGGTGAAGAAGATCAAGTATGTGCGCGTCGATCCGGCCTTGAAGCCGATCCCGGGGAGTGAGGGCGAGATGGCGGCCGACCTCGTGCTCTTCGCCATGGGCTTCTCCGGGCCGGTGGAGAGCGACGTGGTGGAGGAGCTCAAGCTCAGCGTCGTCCCGCGTGGACGCTTCAAAGGGCTGGACGCAAATGAGCGCGACTACAAGATCAAGGGCCGGACCAAGCTGTTCGCCGCCGGCGACATGCGGCGCGGGCAGAGCCTCGTGGTGTGGGCGATCCGCGAGGGCCGTCAGGCCGCCCACGCCATCGACAAGTTCTTGATGGGCCGCAGCGACCTGCCGCGCTGATCGGGCGGTCGTCTCGAGCGGCACTTTCGCCGCTTTTCGGGCGTTTGCTTGGTGCTCACGCTTGGGAACGGAGGAAGACCATGGCAACGTGGGTGAAGTGTACCGGCAGCGACGGCCGCGCTGCTTTCCTGAACATCGAGCGAGCCGTGTCGATGCGCCGCGAATCCGCTTCCGGCCCAACCCGGGTGCTGTTCGACGGGGGCCAGGAAGTGGCGGTCAGAGAAGAGCCCGAGCGCATCCTCGATGACGATTTCGAGGACGTCTCGGATGACGAGGACTGAGGCCCGCAACCCATAATGTCGCGGGCACAGCCGGCGCTTTGAAGGCACTCACGTAGTTTTGTTTGCTCACCGTCGAAGGTTCCGCCTGAAGTTGCGCAACGCGCGGGCGGGGCAGCGAAAATTGTGGCCGGGGTGTGTCCGTGCTGCGCTAACCCTAGAGCGGACAGCTCGTGTATACGAAGCCTTTACTGAAACCCAAACAGGATCGAGGCACTTGCTTTAGCGCTGCGACCCCTTCCTTGTCGGTCGGGGCGAGAGAAACGAGAAGGGAACCGGTTATGCTCCTTTTGCGGATCATGAGCCGCATCGGGATCGGCGCGGCTTGTTTGCTGGTGGCCAGCACGCTGGCGGCGCCCAGCGCCAGCGCCCAACTCTGGGACTGGGGCGGGGATCAGGTGTTCGGCGGCAGCGGACGCACGGTGGTGCGATTCACTCCCAAGTACCGGCCCGGCCAGCTCGTCGTCAGCTTCGGGGACAGGCGACTTTACTACGTTACCAAGCCGGGTGAGGCGATTGCCTATCCGATCGCCATCCCGCGCGAGCAGAGCCGCTGGGAAGGCGTGATGGTGATCTCCGACAAGCGCGTTAATCCGGCCTGGACGCCGACGCCCAACATGATGAAGGAGAACCCGAAACTGCCACCGTGGGTGCCAGGCGGGCATCCGATGAATCCACTCGGCGTGCGCGCGCTCTATCTCGGCTCCAGCGCCTACCGCATCCATGGCACAGACGCACCCTGGACCATCGGACAGCCGGTCTCCAAGGGCTGCATCCGGATGTACAACCAGGACGTGATCGATCTCTACGACCGGGTGCGAATCGGCACGCCGGTGACGGTGACCTATCAGCGGTATCTTACCGGTTCGACCGGTTGAGACGTGCGGACGGGCGGGACGGTGCGGATGCGAGCGGCCGGGGTCCGGCCGCTCGTCGTTTGCCGGCGGCGTTTGCCAGCCTTCACTCAGTCGCTCAGACACTCATGCATTGAGCGGGCGATGCTGCGCATCAGCGTGAAATAGAGATCGGGACCCGCCGGCAGGGCGGCGCCTTCCGCATCAAGTGTGCCCGAGCGCGCCTTGGTGCCTTCGATGAGCGTCCTGACCAGCTTGGGCTCGAAGCTCGGTTCGGCGAACACACAAACTGCATCGAGCGACCGGATCTTCCTACGCAGCTCGCTCAAGCGCCGCGCGCTCGGCGGCACGTCGGGGCGCACGGTGATGGAGCCTGCTGCGGTCAGCCCGAAGCGCTGCTCGAAATACTGGAAGGCGTCGTGAAAGACGATGAACGGCTTGCCGGCAAGCGGCTTGGTTGTGCGCTCGATGTCGGCTGCGAGCGCATCGATCTTGGCGGAGAGAGCTTTGCCATTGGCGTTCAGCCGGGGCGCATCGGCCGGTGATGCCTCGCTGAGGACGCGGACCGTTTCCGCAACCATCGCCTTGGCATTCTCGGGATCGAGCCAGACGTGGGGATCGCTCTCCCCCTCGTCATGGGCCGCCTTGCCATGGTCGTGTGCGTCCTTTTTCTTGGCGCGGCTGTGGCGGTGGGCTTGCTCGTCATGGTCGTGGACTTCGAAGGCGCCGCCCTCGCGCATGTCGAGCAGCTTGAGGCCGGGGGCCTCGGCCAGCGTCACCACGCGGACCCTGTTGGGCAGCGACTGGACGAGTTTGGCAGTAAATGGCTCGAGCGCCTCCGAGACGCGGAAGAACACGTCGGCGCCCGCCACCGCCTTGGCGTCCGAGGGGCGCATCGCGTAGGTGTGCGGCGAGCCCGCGCCTTCGATCAGGACGCGCGGGGAGCCCACGCCCTCCATGACGCCTGCCACCAGGGCGTGGATGGGCTTGCTCGTGACCACGACCCTAGGCTCGGCCAGTGCCGTATCAGCGAGCGCCGGCGTCAGCGGCAGGGTCAGAATCAGCCAACTCAACCTTCGATGGGTTCTCATCGGGTCATCTCAGGGTTGCGATCAGGAATGTACCAAGTGATGTTATAGTATATCATTTTTTCCGGCAAGAGCCTACCGTGCCGATGCGTGAGGCGGATGATTGCGGCTTAGTCCAATAATAGACGCACCTTCTTCAGTAGTTTAATATTGGACCAGAACGCAGCAGCTCAGGGCCGACCCATGCCACGCGCCAGCGTCAAATCGCGATTCGCACCTGCCGAGCCGCAGCGGGGCATCCGTGACAACAGCCTCGCCGCCGGAATGAGAGCGTTCTTCGCCATTGCCGAAAAGTGGGGGCTCTCGACCGAAGAGGCCATCGCTCTGCTGGGTCACCCCAGCAGGGCGACCTATTTCGCCTGGAAGAAGGGCAGGGTAGGGCACGTCGCTCACAGCTTCGATCTCGCCAGCCGCATCAGCTATGTGCTGGGCATCTTCAAGGCGCTGGAAATTCTCTACCAGCGACCGGAAATGGCGGATCAGTGGGTCCGGCGACCAAACAAGGCGTTCGGGGGGCAGTCGGCTATCGAGCGGATGCGCGCCGGGCACATGGTAGACCTTGCGGCGGTACGCACCTACCTGGACAGCGTCAGGGGTGGATGGTGAGGTGGCAAGCCAGCCGGATCTTTTCATTGACCGCGCCCTAGTCGAGAGCATTCCGGTCAGCAGGGTGCGTTGGAAGGCCGCCTATCGCCTCGTGCCATCGCGGTGGCCGCCGATCGATGTCTTTGAGCGGGTCGCGGATGCCGACGACTGGGAGCTTCTCTATGAGCTCGAAGCGCTGACAAATCCCAGGTTGCGACAAGAGGCCGGCGAGATCAGCCTGGTTCCGCCAGCTCGCAGAGTGACGGGACCCGGCGCATCGGTGGTGATGGCTCCGTTTACGCACGCGAGTCCCGACAGGCCGACCAGATTCTCGGACGGCACCTACGGGGTCTATTACGCCGCCAACAGGTTCGAGACGGCGCTGCGGGAAGTCGCCTTCCACATGAGTCTTTTCTACGGCGCCACCGAAGATCCGCCGCAGAATGAGGCCTACAGGACGTACAGGGGCGCCGTCGATGCCCTCATGCACGATCTGCGGAAGGGCGACTGGTCGATGTTCCTCGACCCCGACGTCGGCACCTATCGGCGCCCTCAGGAGCTCGGCAGGCATCTGCGCGAGGCAGGCAGCAACGGCCTCGTCTATCCCAGCGTGCGCCACTACAAAGGGCAATGCATCGGTGCGTTCTGGCCGGATGTGGTGGGCATTCCGATACAGACGAAACACATCATGCTCAAATGGGACGGGGAAAGAATCAGCGCCTGGTTCGATTACGAAACGGAGAGGTGGGAGAGACTCTCTCTACCCTAGCAGCTTCGATCTAGCGCGGGTCGCGGCGAGGCGGGCAAGGCGCCGGGGGCGGGCGTTTTTACCATCCGATGGCGAGCCCGTCGCGGTCGCGCATGGCGGTCGAGGGTCCGCCGGGGCAGCCTCTGTGCAGAGGCCGGCGCAGGCCCCAAGACAGCCTCGATGTTGCTCAAATCCTTCGCTGTTGTAGGCTGCGCCACCTATGCGAGTCGGCGCCACTGCCCCCGCCTTTTCGACCACGGAGATCCAATGGGCGTGCACGCGAAAAGCCCTGTCGTTCCCAGATGCGGTTTCGTGCTGCGGAGCGCCGTGCTGGGCATGGCTTCCGTGGCGCTCGCGCTTGCGGCCCCGCCTGCGGCTTTCGCCCATCCGCACGTGTGGATCGCGGTCCAATCGACCATCCTCTACGACAACGGCACCATCACCGGCATCGCGCAGAGATGGATTTTCGACGAGTTCTATACCGCCTCGGCGGTGCAGGGCCTCGATGCCAACAACAATGGGATCTACGAGCGTTCGGAGCTTGCCGAGCTCGCCCAGCTCAACATCGACGGCCTCAAGGAGTTCGACTACTTCACCTATGCCAACCTCGCCGGCCAGCCGCTCGCCTTCGAGGCGCCCAGGGACTACTGGCTCGAGGTCGCCGAGGTGGAGGAGGCGCCCGGCCTCGATATGGGTGCACCGCCGCCGCCGCCGCAGGCGGCGGCCGAGCAGGAGCAGAGCATCTGGACGCGGCTTGGGCGGTGGTGGTCGCGCCTCATCGGTCTTGAAGCGGATGCCGGCGGCGGACCGTCGAAGACGAAGGTGCTGACCTTGAACTTTACGCTGCCGCTCAAGGAGCCGGTGCTGTCGGAGGCGGAAGGATTCGAGTTCGCCGTCCAGGACCCCTCCTATTTCATCTGGTTCGATTTCGCCAAGGACAACCCGGTCCGCCTGTCGGCCGCAGCGCCGGCCGGATGCAAGGCCACCGTCGGCGCTCCGCAGGGCGACGTGCAGCGTCTTGCCGACGCTTTCAAGCAGTTCGGGGGGGCCGCCTACGGCGCAACGGCGAGCAAGGCGGTGACGGTCTCATGCGCCAAGTCCTGAGGCGATCCCTCCGCGCACTGGCGGCGGCGGCGGCGTGCGTTGGCCTTCTGGTGGCGACGGCGCTGGCGCAGGAGGCGCCGGCGCGTGCGCCGCTCGGCGTGCCGGCGCTGCCGGCGAAGG
>DATLZB010000164.1:0-5258 GCA_035574175.1 Hyphomicrobiaceae bacterium | reverse complement strand
CTATCCCGCCGTGAGCCTCAAGCGGGCGCGCGAGCTTCGCGACGAGGCCCGCAAGCAGGTTGCGGCTGGCATAGACCCCGGCGAGCACCGCAAGGCGCAGAAGGCCGCACGGGAGACCCGCGGAGCAAACACATTCGAGGTGGTGGCGCGCGAGTGGTACGCCATGCACGCCCCGAACTGGGCCGAGACTCACGCCAGCAAGATCATTGCCCGGCTGGAGCGCGACATCTTCCCGTGGATAGGCGCGCGGCCGATTGCCGAGATTACGGCGCCGCAGCTCTTGGCAGTCCTGCGCCGCATCGAGAGCCGCGGCGCCCTGGAGACTGCGCACCGGGCGCACCAGAACTGCGGTCAGGTTTTCCGCTATGCCGTCGCCACCGGCATAGCCAATCGAATCACCGCACCTAGCCCGACGGGGTGAAAAGCCGGGACACCCTTCCCGGTTGGCGCGGTTTCCCTTCAAGGGGCGCGTGAGGGCGCGCACATGGGATTAATGGTCGAGCACCAGGTCCACCAGCGGAAACTGCGCGGCAAGGGCAAGAGGCGCGATTATTGGTCGAGTACCTCCTCCCGGAACGTGCGGCCTCAGTTGAGCGGCAACGGCTCCACAACACCTGCAATCACGAGCAAACCCCAGATCACTAAGGCAAAGCCGCAGAACAGATACAGCAAGACGAAGAAATGAAAGGCGACCGGATTGTCTTCGCGTGTCGGCGTGTAGAGCCTAAGGCCGCTTCTGCCAGCTCGAACTTCGCCTTTGACGTACGCTCGGTAGGCATAGATGAGCAGTCCGATGCCGACGATGAACTTGAAGATCGTCGTCATTGCGAGGCCTTCTTCGGCGCAAGCTTGGAGCCTATGAACGCGGCCAGGAACTGTGGAAGCGAGACGATCGCCATGAAGATCATGGCGAGCGGCAGCAAGTTCAGTGAGCTTCCAAACATCATCGCGCCTAGTGCTTGGCCGCCGGCCATGCTCACTGCCCACCGCCAAGGCTTGATTGGAAACAGATAGCCGAGAACGAAGGCTACGACACTCATGAACGGAATGCCGACGAAATAATAGATACCGTCGTCCCACGCCTCGTTCTTTCCGGTCGCCACGGTGATGATCATGTAGACGACCAATCCACACACCGTCGAAGCGGCGTAGGGAAAGAAGTCGTTGCTGCGGCTCATAGTCGGATACTAATCGCCGTGGTGTGAGAATATTGTTAACCAGATTACGATCTTATGAAAGCGGCTCGTGCAAGCCGCGATTTATTCGACTTTGGTGGCAATCCACCAGGGCGTTCTGCCTGCATCACGAACGCCGCCTCGAGGCCGTGCCGCCCGTGTCCATCTGCTCACACCCGCACTTTCTTCCACCCGCCGCGACTGAACAGCCACAGGGTGAACAAACCGACAGCGGTTTCGTACACGAACACGCCCAAGGACACGCCCGACCAGCGAGAGCCGCTCCCCATCGGCCAGCGACGCGGCGCGCAGTCGGCCAGGTCGGTGACCGACACCCTCGCCGCCACCTGGCTGCGCGCCCAGTGCCGCCCCCGCAGGACCCGATTAGCCAGAGCTCAGGCTCCGACGGCAATCGCGACAGCGGATTCCTCGACACAGGCTACGGCGGTCTGTCCCACCCGAAAACCCGTTGCGGCTCGGGCGAATCCCACCAGCTGAACGCCGGAGTCCAGCCGCAGCGAGAGCTCCTTGTCGCCCTCGGTCCGCGTTGCGCGGCGGACCACACCGCGCAGGTGGTTGACGCCCGGCCTGGCACGGCCGCCTTTGACGATCTTCACGGCCGTCGCCTTGCACAGCGCGAGCACGGTCATACCCGGCTGCAGGCCCAGCAGTTCAGCGCTTTCGACGGTGATCCTGGATCGAAGTGCAGCGCCGTCCGCCAGTGCAAGTTCGATGGCCACGACGCGCCCGCAAGGCGTGAGCCTGCGGACCGTACACGGGATCTGATTGCGGATGCTGGTGCGCAACCCCAGCCCCGCCAGCCCCGACGCACCGAGATCGTCCGTCTCACGGTTGATTCGCGCGAGCACTGTCGCTCGGGTCTTGGTCAGTTCATCGGCGGCGCGCAACAGTCGCCGACCCGCATCCGTCAGCCTGGCGCCGCCACCCCCACTGCCGCCCACCACCTTCTCCACGAGATCCTGCCCTGCGAGGTTGCCGAGGGTCTCGATGGCCTGCCAGGCGGCCTTGTAGCTCACCCCCGCGCCGCGCGCGGCTTGCGAGATCGAGCCCGCCTCGCCGATCCTGCGCAGGATGTCGATGCGTTTGTCGGTCGCTGCCTGGCCGAGGGCCTGGGACAGGTCCAGCGAGGTTCGCTTCATGGCCACGGGGCAAAGGTGGTGCAGCGCTATTCTCGCAAAGAATAGCGTTGGATATACTCGCTATTCCAGTTTTGAACAACGAGGCGCCATGTCCAGACTGATGCCCATCGTGCTGGCCGCTCTGGCCTGGCTTGCTCCGGCACAGGCCGCCGAAGTCAGCGTTGCCGTGGCGGCCAACTTCACCGCGCCGATGCAGAAGATCGCGCAGACCTTCGAGCAGGACACCGGGCACAAGGCCATCCTCTCGTTCGGCTCCACCGGCGCCTTCTATGCGCAGATCAAGAACGGCGCGCCGTTTCACATGCTACTGGCCGCCGACGACGAAACGCCCGCGAAGCTCGAGCGGGAGGGATTGGGCGTCGCCGGTTCCCGCTTCACCTACGCAACGGGCAGACTGGTGCTCTGGAGCCGACAACCCGGGCTGGTGGACGACAAGGGCGAGATCCTGCGCTCAGGCACGTTCGAGCGCCTCGCGATCGCCAATCCCAAGCTGGCCCCTTATGGAGCGGCGGCCATCGAGACGATGACGAAGCTCGGGGTGCTGACCGAGGTCCAGCCGAAGATCGTGCAGGGCGAGAACATCGCGCAGACCTACCAGTTTGTCGCCACCGAGAACGCGCAGTTGGGCTTCGTGGCACTGTCGCAGCTGATGTCGGATGGCGGAATCGCTCAGGGCTCGGCCTGGATCGTTCCCGCCCACTTGCACGCGCCCATCCGGCAGGACGCGGTGCTGCTCGCACCCGGCAAGCTCAACCCCGCGGCGACCGCCTTGCTCGCGTTCCTGAAGAACGAAAAGGCGCGCGCGGTGATCCGTGCTTACGGCTACGAGTTGTGACGGCAGTGGCGCACCGCACCGACGACGAAGGCCAGCGCCGAATCCCATGGCTATCCCTCTGTCCCATGAGTCGCTGCAGGCCGTAGGGCTGACGCTGAAGCTCGCGGCCTCGACCACGGCGCTGCTGCTGGTGGTGGCGACACCACTGGCGTGGTGGCTCTCCCAGACGACATCGCGCTGGCGCGCGCCGATCGGCGCGCTCGTGACCTTGCCCCTCGTCCTTCCGCCGACGGTGCTCGGGTTTTACCTGCTCGTGGCCCTGGGACCGCAGGGTCCACTCGGTCAGTTCACGCAGGCCATGGGCTGGGGGGTTTTGTCCTTCACCTTTACCGGCCTGTTGATCGGATCCATCATTTTCTCGTTGCCCTTTGCCGTGCAGCCGATCCAGCACGCCTTCGAGGCCATCGGCAAGCGGCCGATGGAGGTTGCGGCGACGCTGCGTGCCCGCCCGCTCGATGCTTTCTTCACGGTCGCCCTGCCGCTCGCGCGTCCGGGCATCGTCACGGCGGCGATCCTGAGCTTCGCGCACACCGTCGGCGAGTTCGGCGTCGTGCTGATGATCGGTGGCAACATCCCCGGCAAGACGCGCGTCGTATCAACCCAGATCTACGGACACGTCGAAGCCATGGAGTACGCGCAGGCCCATTGGCTTGCAGCTGGAATGCTTCTGTTCTCATTTGCCGTGCTGCTCGGGCTTGCGCTGATGAAGCGGCGGATGGACCGGATCCTCGCGTGAACCGGGGCCTGCACATCGCGGTGCGGCTGCCACGGCCGGGGTTTGCACTGTCGGTCGGTCTGGATCTGCCGGACCAAGGGATTTGTGTCGTATTCGGCCCATCGGGCTCGGGCAAAACGACGCTGCTGAGGTGCGTCGCCGGATTGGAGTCGGCGGCACGGGGCATCGTCCGCATCGGCGGTGCGGTGTGGCAAGACGATCGAGCTGGAATCCGACTTCCGGTGTGGCAGCGCGATCTGGGCTATGTCTTTCAAGAGGCGAGCCTGTTCGAGCACCTGGATGTTCGCGGCAACCTCGAATATGGCCTGCGCCGTACTCGGAGAAACGACGGCGAGGCGGGCCTGATGGCGGCGGTCAAACTGCTCGGGATCGAGTCTTTGATGACGCGCCCGGTGCACACTCTGTCGGGGGGCGAGCGGCAACGAGTCGCCATCGCCCGCGCGCTGGCGACACAACCCCGCCTGCTGCTGCTCGACGAACCGATGGCCTCGCTCGACCTCGCGCGCCGGCAGGAGATCATGCCCTGGCTCGAGCGCATGCGCGACGAGCTGCGCATTCCGATGCTCTACGTCACCCACTCCACCGACGAAGCCGCCCGCCTGGCCGACCATCTCGTCGTGCTCGACGCCGGGCAGGTGCGCGCACAAGGCGCGCCGGCCGAGGTGCTGGCATCCGTCGAGAGTCCGGTGATGGCAGGCGGGGACGCAGGCACGCTGGTCCACGCACGGATCGTCGAACGCGATGCCGACTGGCATCTGATCCGGGCTGAGTTCCCGGGGGGCAGCTTCTGGATCGGGGACGGCGGGCAGCCCATCGGGACACAGGTACGACTCCGGATACTGGCGAGGGACGTCAGCCTCCAGCTACAGGAACCGACACAGACGAGCATCCAGAACCACGCGCAGGCCATGGTCGAATCGATCGGCGAAGGGCCGCATCCCTCTCAGGCGCAGGTCCGGCTGCGATGCGGCGGCGTCCCCCTGTTGGCACTGGTCACGAAACGCGCGGTGAACGAGCTGCAGCTGTCGCCGCGACGGCCGGTGTGGGTGCAAGTCAAAACGGTTGCTCTGATTCCATAACATCTCATCGCTCTGCCAGCCTTGCAGCCGATACGCGCGAGCTTGCCCGGTCCGAGAGCAGGTTGCCGGACGTGCTGGTGGCGCCGGTGGTGGAGCCGGGCGCCAGGACGCGCGCGGTCTATCTGCCGCGCGGCTGCTGGCAGCACGTCGAGTCCGGCCGCAGCTACCAGGGGCCTGCCGAGATCACGGTGGACGCGCCGCTGTCGAGCCTGCCGTATTTCTTCCGCTGCGGCAGCCGTCCGTTCTGACCTCATCCGCTCGGATCATGGCGGG
>DATLZB010000163.1:0-22707 GCA_035574175.1 Hyphomicrobiaceae bacterium | reverse complement strand
GGCGATGAGCCCCCCGCCGCAACCGACATCGAGCACGCGCAAGCCTTTGAGCGGCCTGAGCCCCTCGCCGGCGAGCCCGAATTGCGCGAGGAGTTCGCTGCGAATGAAGGCAAGGCGCGCGGGCCCGAGCTGATGCAAGGGGCGGAATTTGCCGTCTGCGTCCCACCAGGCTCCCGCCAGCGCCGCAAATCGCGCCACCTCGTCTTTATCGATCGTGCGCAGAACGTCTTCCGGCTGGGCGGCACACATGGCACCTCATAGGTTCGCCCGCCCCCGCCTGTTGTCAAGCGCGAGGCTCGTGTTGCGAGACCACAATGATCCCGTTAAGAGTACGTACAAACGCACAAAAAAAGGCATCGTGCTGACCTGTGGGATCGGATGATGAGGGCGATCCGGCACGCGCCAGCCATTGTTGCGTGTCTTGCGATGCCGGGCGGGTGCTGAAATGGCGGTCGTAGTGATGAAGTTTGGCGGCACCTCCGTCGCCAACATCGAGCGCATCCGCAACGTTGCGCGCCATGTCAAGCGCGAATGCGATGCCGGCAACAAGGTGGCGGTCGTCGTCTCGGCCATGGCTGGCGCCACCAACCAGCTCGTGGCCTGGGTCCGCGAGGCTTCTCTCCTCCACGATGCCCGCGAGTATGACACCGTGGTGGCTTCGGGCGAGCAGGTGACGTCCGGCCTGCTGGCGATCGTTCTGCAGTCGATGGGGCTTTCCGCTCGTTCCTGGCAGGGTTGGCAGATCCCGATCGTCACCGACGCTGCCCATGGCGCCGCCCGTATCTTGTCGATCTCCGCCGGAGAGATCAGCGAGCGGCTCGAGCGGGGCGAAGTCGCCGTCATCGCCGGCTTTCAAGGACTGGAGAAGCAACGCAACCGCATTTCCACGCTCGGCCGCGGCGGCTCCGACACCAGCGCGGTCGCCATGGCTGTCGCGCTCAACGCCGACGTCTGCGACATCTATACCGACGTGGACGGCGTCTACACGACCGACCCGCGCATCGTGCCGAAGGCTCGGCGACTGCCGAAGATCTCCTACGAGGAGATGCTGGAGATGGCCTCCCTCGGCTCCAAGGTCCTGCAGACGCGCTCCGTGCAGCTTGCCATGGTGCACGGGGTGCGCCTGCGCGTGCTCTCGAGCTTCCTTGCGCCGGAGGCCATTCAACCGGTGCGATCGGCGCGGGAGCTGGAGGACATTGGCACCATTGTCTGTGACGAGGATGAGATCGTGGAGAGCCAGATCGTCAGCGGCATCGCCTATGCCAAGGATGAGGCCAAGGTCACTATTTTGAAGGTCGCCGACAAGCCAGGCGTGGCCGCCCGCATATTCGGGCCGCTGGCCGATGCCAACGTCAACGTCGACATGATCGTGCAGAACGTCACGCCCGACGGAAAGCACACGGACATGACGTTCACGGTCCAGGCCTCCGAGCTTGCCCGCACGCTCGAAGTATTGAAGGCGGCCAAGAACGACATTGGCTACTTTGACGTCAACAGCTCGGCCGACGTTTGCAAGGTCTCCGTCATCGGCGTCGGCATGCGCAGCCACGCCGGTGTCGCCGCCATGATGTTCAAGGCGCTGGCCGAGAAAGGCATCAACATTCTGGCGATCTCGACCTCCGAGATTAAGATTAGCGTTCTCATCGATGCCGCCTACGCCGAGCTTGCGGTGCGCACGCTGCACGCGCTTTATGGACTTGATAGGGATTGACGGGATCCTGGGCCCGACCGGCACGCGCCGCGCCCGGTATTGAACGCCGGCGGCCCTCGGGCTCGTGAGGTCGTTGAGAGAGAACGGCAGTCGCCCATGCAGACGAGACGTGGGGACGACCCGCGTACCACACCGCCGGAGCCTGCGCTGCGCGTCATCATGCGCCGCCTGCGCGAGATCATGGCCGAGCCGGACTCGGGCCAGGCGCGCCTCGACAAGATCGTGCGCCAGATCGCCGGCCTCATGGTGGCCGAGGTCTGCTCGATCTACATTAAGCGCCAGGACGGCTCGCTCGAGCTGTTCGCCACCGAGGGCCTCAACCCGGAAGCCGTACACAACACGCGGCTGAAGCGGGGCGAAGGGCTTGTTGGGCGCTGCGCCGAGCTCGGCGTGCCGGTCAACGAGCCCGACGCGCAGAACCACCCGGCCTTCTCCTATCGACCCGAGACCGGCGAAGAGATCTATCACTCGCTGCTCGCCGTTCCGATCCAGCGCGGCGGCCTCCTGCTCGGCGTTCTGGTCGTCCAGAACCGCACCCCGCGTGTCTATTCCGAGGAGGACGTCGAGGTCCTGCAGGCGACGACTATGATCATCGCCGAGCATCTTGTCTCCGGAGCCGTCGCCGGCATCGCCGTCGAGTCGGACATCTCGCGATCCCTGTCCGCGGTCATCAAGGCAGAGCCGATTTCGGACGGCATTGCGCTCGGCCACATCGTGCTGCACGAGCCGCGCGTCGTCGTCACCGAGCTGCTTTCCGAGAACCCCGATCTTGAGCTCGAGCGGCTCGAGGCCGCGCTCGACAAGCTCGGGCAGACGCTCGACGAAATGCTCCGCCACGAAACGCTGTCAAAGGCCGGCGCGCACAAGGACGTGCTCGAGGCCTATCGCATGTTCGCTGCTGACAAGGGTTGGATGCAGCGCATCCGCGACGGCGTGAAGGAGGGGTTGACGGCGGAAGCCGCGGTCGAGCGCGTGCACAACCTGACGCGAGCGCGCATGTTGCGACAGAACGACCCGTTTTGGCGTGAGCGGTTGCGCGATCTCGATGATCTCTCCGACCGCCTGTTGCGCATTCTCGCCGGCCGTACCAGCGCCGCCAAGGACGCGGCGCTGCCGAACGACACCATCCTCGTCGCCCGCACCATGGGTCCGGCCGAGCTGCTCGACTACGATCGCGAGAAGCTGCGCGGACTGATCATCGAGGACGGCAGCGGCCAGAGCCACGTTGCCATCGTCGCCCGTGCGCTCGGCATCGCCGCCGTCGCCCAGGCCGGGTCTGTTATCGAGCGCGTGGCGACCGGCGATTCGGCCATCGTCGATGCGACCTCGGGCGAGATCCACCTGCGCCCCTCGGCCGAGGTGGTCGCCGCCTACTCCGACAAGGTGCGTTTTCTCGCTCGCCGCCAGCGCCGCTACGAGGCCCTGCGCGAGCGGCCCGCCGCCACCAAGGACGGGGCACGCATCGAGCTCAACATCAATGCCGGACTGCTGGCGGACCTGCCGCACCTCACCGAATCGGGCGCCGACGGCATCGGTCTGTTCCGCACCGAGCTTCAGTTCATGATCTCGAACACGCTGCCGCGGTTGGAGCAGCAGACCCGCATCTACCGCCAGGTCCTCGACGGCGCCGTCGGTAAACGCGTGGTGTTCCGCACCCTTGATATCGGTAGCGACAAGGCGCTTCCTTATCTGCGTCATCCCAGCGAGGACAACCCCGCGCTCGGCTGGCGGGCGATCCGCATTGCGCTCGACCGACCCGCGCTCTTGCGCATGCAGACGCGCGCTCTGCTGGCGGCGGCGGCCGATCGCGAGCTGTCGCTGATGATTCCGATGGTGACCGCCGCGACCGAAATCGCCAGCGCCAAGCGGCTGATCCACCGTGAGTTGGCGATCCAGCGCCGGCGCACGCAGACGCCACCCTCTCGCCTGCGCATCGGGGCCATGATCGAGGTGCCGAGCATCATCTACGAGCTCGACGCGCTGTTGCCGATGGTCGACTTCGTGTCCGTCGGCAGCAACGACCTGCTCCAGTTCCTGTTCGCCGCTGATCGCACCAACCCGCGTGTGGCGCACCGCTACGACAGCCTGTCGGTGCCGGCGCTGCGCGCCATGAAGGCGGTGGTGGACGCCTGCACCCGCTACGGCGTGCCGGTGACGTTGTGCGGGGAGATGGCTGGCCGCCCGCTCGAGGCCATGGCTCTTATCGCCATCGGCTTCCGCTCGCTGTCGATGGCGCCCGCCTCCATCGGACCGGTGAAGACCATGATCCTGTCGCTCAATGCCGGTCGCCTGCAGAAGCAGATGGCGGAATGGCTTACCTCCGCCACGGGGAGCCTGCGCGAGCACCTGCGGCGATTTGCCGAAGGCGAGGGTGTGGAGCTGTCATGAGTCCGGGTCGGGGGCCGCATGGCCTTGGGGCATTTGCGGTCTCCCTCGTCATGCATTAGACGCAGCTCTCGGGTCCTCGCCGGCGCGCACGCGCGACCCCATTTGCACGAATGACCATGACCTCCATACCCTCCGAGAAACTCGACCGCTTGATCGAGCGCTGGCAGTACCTTCGGGACGAACTGAACCGCGGCCCCGCAAGCCAAGCCGCCTATGCGCGCCTGTCCAAGGAGTTCTCCGAACTCGATCCCGTCGTGTCCGCGATCACTGCCCTGCGCCGTGCCGAAACCGAGAAGGCGGGCCTAGAGGCCATTCTTGCGGACGCCTCTGCGGACCGGGAGATGACGGCGCTGGCCGAGGCCGAGCTTGCCGAGATCAACCCGCGCATCGCAGCCCTCGAACGGCAGCTGCGCCTGATGCTGCTACCCAAGGATGCTGCCGACGAGAGGAGTGTGATCCTCGAGGTGCGCGCCGGCACCGGCGGCGACGAGGCCGCCTTGTTTGCCGCCGACCTGTTCCGCATGTACAGCCGCTACGCCGATCTGAAGGGTTGGAAGACGGAGATCATCTCGCTCTCCGAGAACGCGCTCGGAGGCTACAAGGAGATCGTTGCGTCTATATCCGGGCAGGGCGTCTTTGCCCGGCTGAAGTTCGAATCTGGCGTCCATCGCGTCCAGCGCGTCCCGGTGACCGAGGCGAGCGGCCGCATCCACACCTCGACCGCCACCGTCGCCGTGCTTCCGGAAGCTGAAGAAGTGGATGTCGCCATACGGCCGGAGGACATTCGAATTGACACCATGCGGGCGGGTGGGGCCGGTGGACAGCACGTCAACAAGACCGAGTCGGCGGTCAGGGTCACCCACCTGCCGACCGGCATCGTCGTGGTCTCGGCGGAGAAGTCGCAGCATCAGAACCGCCGGCTCGCCATGCAGGTGCTCCGCTCCCGCCTTTACGAGCTCGAGCGCCAGCGCGCTGCCGAAGAGCGCGCCGCTCAGCGCAAGGGGCAGGTTGGCACCGGCGATCGCTCTCAGCGCATCCGCACCTACAATTTCCCTCAGGGCCGCGTCACCGACCACCGCATCAACCTGACGCTGCACAAGCTCCCGCAGGTGCTGGAAGGCAGTGGTCTGGACGAGCTGATCGACGCCCTCATCACCGACCACCAGGCGACCCAGCTTGCCGCCATGGGAGCCTCTGATGCCGCCTGAGCCCCTTCGGAGCGACCGACCTCTCACCGCGTTGACGATCGGCGAGGCGATCCGTGACGTCGCGGACGCCCTCGGTCAGACAGGGGTTGAGAGCCCCGCCCGCGAGGCGCGTCTGTTGGTTGCCGCGGCGATCGGCGAGGCGCCGCTCGCGCTGCTCGCCGAACCGCACCGGCCGCTTATGCGAGAGGCAGCCGCCGCTCTCGCCGCCATGCTCGCACGGCGCACCGCGCGCGAGCCGATCTCCCGCATTCTCGGAAGGCGCGGCTTCTACGGACGGGACTTCGAGATCTCCCCCGACGTCCTCGACCCGCGTCCTGAGACCGAGACCCTCGTGGACGCTGCCCTGTCGATCGCGGCCGAGGAGGGTTGGCGCGACACCCCAATTCGGATTCTCGACATCGGGACGGGTTCGGGCTGTCTGCTCGTCACCCTTCTCGCCGAGCTTCCGCTTGCCACCGGTCTCGGCACCGACATCAGCGCCGCCGCACTGAGCGTCGCCCGCGCCAATGCCCGTCGCCATGGCGTGGCTGGCCGCGCCCGCTGGCAGCAGGCCCGCGCTTTGGCCGGCGTCAGCGGCCTGTTCGATCTCGTGCTGTCCAACCCGCCCTATATCGCCACGGGCGATATTGGCCTGCTCGAACCCGAAGTGCGCCTCCACGACCCCTGGATTGCGCTCGACGGAGGCAGCGATGGCCTAAAGGTTTACCGGGAAATCCTTACCGGGCTTTCGGATGCAACAGTCGATGGCTGGGTTCTGTTCGAGGTGGGCGCCGGACAGGCCGGGCCGGTAACCGAACTGATCCGCAAGGCGTTGTCCGGTCGGCATTGTTTGATCAGGACCTCTTGCGATCTGGCCGGCCAGATACGATGTGTGGCTTGGAAGGCACGAGCATAGGCCATGCGCGAAAGGCTATTGGCATATAGTCGAGTCCACGCTAACGTGACTTAGGCGGTACTGGGCACGTGGGTGAGAGGCCGGACATTGCGGCGCTGCCCACGCGGATGAAACAGCGAAATGATCTCGCCCTGGCCCCGATGGGTTCATCGGGCTGGACGTGGGTCGGTAGGTACATCTCGCTGCACGCCTTTCCCGTACGGATGGCTGGTAAGCATTCGTAAATGACGAACAGCAGAATTCGGACACGGCTGCCGGCTGCCGGACCCTTGCCGGTCGGGCATCGAAGACAACACGAGGTCTGATTGAGGTTCTGACGCCGTCAGAGGTTCTGCGCGCACGGAAACGTACTTCCGTGCAGCGGGAGGTGTCGCACGATAGTGCGGCTTGTGAAGTCAACAACTGAGAACGGTACATCATGAGGCAGGGACAGCAGAACCGCCGGGGCCGCGGCCGCAATCGCAAGGGCCACCACCATAATCCCCTTGCCCGCAGTTTCGAGTCGAACGGGCCCGACGTAAAGATACGTGGCACACCCGCCCACATCGCCGAAAAGTACATCTCGCTCGCGCGTGATGCGCAGGCATCCGGCGACCCGGTACTCGCCGAGAACTATCTTCAGCACGCAGAGCACTACAACCGCATCATCATGAGCTACCGCGAGCAGCAGATGCAGCAGGCTGGCGACATGATGAATGGCGGCGCCGGGCGCTTCCGGCCCATGCCGGGGGCTGAACCCATGGACGGCCCCGACGAGCTGGGCGAGGAGGATGGCGAGGATATGCCGTTCGAAGGCCAGCCGGTGATCCGCCGGCAGGAGCCTCAGCCGCGAGCTTTTGAGCCCCAGCCTCGTCCGCCCTATCGAGACCGCTTTTCCGAGCAGCGCCCGATGCAGGGCAGCGAGCGTCCCGACCGGGCCGAACGCAACCCCGAGGCGTCTGTCGCGGATCAGCCGTCTGCTCAGGCCCGGGGTGAGCCACCGCGCCGGCGCGACCGGATGGCTGAAGCGCATGAGCAACCCGAATTCCTGCGCCGGCCCGTTCGCCGGCCGCGCCGCGACGGCGCCCCGCGCCAGCAGAACGGCGGCAACGGCAGCGATGGGGAGTCGTCCGCTTCCCAAGACGAAGATCCGATCGACAAGACGCCGGCTTGAGACGGAGTGTGCTGCAGCCTGACGCGCGCCTGCGCTGGTGGTGTCCGTGCCGGTCAAGCCAACGCGACGGCCTCACCCACCTGCACGCGACCTCCTGACACCACCTTGACGTAGATCCCGAAGTCTGAGTGCCCCCACGTACGAAGGAGCAATGCCGGCAGCGCCATGTCGCGCCGGGCGGTAGCCGGATCGACGTTGGTCGCCTCGCACCGTCCCGTGCGCTGGAACGCTTCGACCTCGATGCCGCCGAGCCTGAGCCGACAGCCGATCCACTTGAACTCCTCCCAGGCCGGTGCGCCGCTGATGTAGACGTTGGCCCTGAACCGGCGGCGGTCCACCGGCCGGCCGGCAGCGCGCTCCACCTCGCTGAGACTGGCCAGGTTGACGAGGTGGAGGCATTTGGTGGCCACGTCGCTGAAGCTGTGGCCTGGCGCGCTCACGATTTTCGGCGGCCCCCTGAGCTCCGCCTTTAGGTAGGCAGCGAGAAACTGCTCGATGATCCGCCGGCCGACGCCCGACTTGAGCGCCCCGCGCGCCACTTGCTTCCCCTCGCGCAGGATGGTGAGCGTCTCGCTTGCCTCCTCAAATCGCGCCTCGAGCGAGGCCAGCCGCTCGTCGCGCATGAGCATCAGGAAGTTAATCTTCGGCAGGTGCTTCGGCCGGTCGGGATCGAAGCGGCCGGACCCGTTCTCGATGGCGTAGGCGCGGTCGAACGGAATTGCCTCCCCGGCCTCGACGTGGATGCTCGCAAGCGACTCCCCGGTCATACCCTTGACGGGGTATCGAAACAGCTCCGCGACGCGCGGCGGCTCGGGCGCGTTCACCCGGCTTCCCTTTCATAAGGATGTACTGGAACGCAATTTGCCCCCTTTTGCTGCTGAGCGGCAACCCCATATCTGGTAGGGCTGAGCCGACGGTGCCTCCTGGGGCTGCCGGCCCGGCCACCGTCCACAACCTGACTTAACGGCGTTCCATCCGCGCCTTTGCTGGGCGGAAGGAGCGTGCCGAGGAGGGAAACCATGAACTTCGACAAATACACCGACCGCGCCAAGGGCTTCGTGCAGGCGGCACAGAGCCTCGCCGTGCGCGAGAACCATCAGCAGTTTGCGCCCGAACACCTCCTCAAGGTCCTGCTCGACGACGAGCAGGGGCTCGCCGCCGGCCTGATCCGCCGCGCTGGCGGCCGTCCCGAGGCAGCGCTTTTTGGCGTCGAGCGCGCTCTGGCCCGTCGGCCGAAGGTGACGGGCAGCGGCGCCGGTCAGGTGTACTTGAGCCCTGAGCTCGCGCGCGTCTTTGATCAGGCCGAGAAGATTGCGGAGAAGGCCGGTGACCGCTACGTCACTGTCGAACGGCTCCTGCTCGCGCTTGCCATCGACCGCAGCATGGAGTCCGGTCGCATCCTTTCCGAAGCCGGCGTCACGCCGGAGGCTCTCAACCGGGCCATCAACGAGATCCGGAAGGGCCGCACCGCCGACGGTCCGACTGCCGAGGAAGGCCTCGATGCGCTCAAGCGCTACGCACGCGATCTCACCGCCGCCGCCGCCGAAGGCAAGATCGACCCGGTGATCGGACGCGACGAGGAGATTCGCCGTACCATTCAGGTGCTCTCCCGCCGCACCAAGAACAATCCCGTGCTTATCGGCGAACCGGGCGTCGGCAAGACCGCCATCGCCGAAGGCCTCGCTCAGCGCATCGTCAAGGGCGACGTTCCGGAGAGCCTCAAGGACAAGAGGTTGCTCGCCCTCGACATGGGCGCCCTCATCGCCGGCGCCAAATACCGCGGCGAGTTTGAGGAGCGGCTCAAGGCCGTGCTGCAAGAGATCCAGGCCGAGGAAGGCCGCATCATCCTCTTCATCGACGAGCTGCACACCATCGTCGGCGCCGGCAAGTCGGAAGGCGCCATGGACGCCTCCAACCTGCTCAAGCCGGCACTTGCCCGCGGTGAGCTCCACTGCGTCGGCGCCACCACGCTCGACGAATACCGCAAGCATATCGAGAAGGACGCGGCCCTTGCCCGCCGCTTCCAGCCTGTGTTTATCACCGAGCCCTCGGTGGAGGACACGGTTTCGATCCTGCGCGGCCTCAAGGAGAAGTACGAGCTGCACCACGGCGTGCGCATAACTGACTCTGCGCTTGTCGCCGCCGCCACCCTCTCCAACCGCTACATCTCCGACCGTTTTCTGCCCGACAAGGCTATCGACCTGGTGGACGAGGCGGCCTCGCGCCTCAGGATGCAGGTGGACTCCAAGCCCGAGGAGCTGGACGAGATCGACCGTCGCCTCGTCCAGCTCAAGATCGAGCGCGAGGCGCTGAAAAAGGAGCAGGACGCGGCCTCCAAGGACCGCCTGAAGCGGCTCGAGAAGGACATTGCCGACCTCGAGGAGCAGAGCCGGGCCCTGTCCGACCGCTGGCAGGCCGAAAAGAGCAAGCTGGGCGAAGCGCAGAGGCTGAAGGAGGAGCTCGATTCTTTGCGCATCGAGCTCGAGCGCGTGCGCCGGCAAGGCGATTACAACCGGGCCGGCGAGCTGCAGTACGCCTTGATCCCTGCCCTGGAGAAGAAGCTCGAGACGCTGGAGGCGGGCGATGGGCGCAGCGCACCCATGGTCGAGGAGGCGGTGACCCCCGACCACATCGCACAGGTCGTCTCCCGCTGGACCGGCATTCCCGTCGACAAGATGCTGGAGGGTGAGCGCGAGAAGCTGCTCAAGATGGAAGAGGCCTTGAGCAAGCGCGTGGTCGGTCAGGACGAGGCCGTCGTTGCGGTCTCCACTGCGGTGCGGCGCGCCCGCGCCGGCTTACAGGATCCCAACCGGCCCATCGGCTCGTTCATGTTCTTGGGGCCCACTGGTGTCGGCAAGACCGAGCTGACCAAGGCGCTCGCCGAGTTCCTATTCGACGACGAGCAGGCGATGGTGCGCATCGACATGTCCGAGTACATGGAGAAGCACTCTGTCGCCCGCCTGATCGGCGCGCCGCCGGGGTATGTGGGCTACGAGGAGGGCGGCGCGCTCACCGAAGCGGTCCGGCGCCGGCCTTATCAGGTGGTGCTGTTCGACGAAATCGAGAAAGCCCACCCCGACGTGTTCAACGTGCTCCTGCAGGTACTCGACGACGGCCGCCTGACCGACGGGCAAGGGCGCACCGTCGATTTCAAGAACACGCTCATCGTCATGACCTCCAACATCGGATCGGAATACCTAGTGAACCAGAAGGAGGGCGAGGACACCGACATGGTGAAGGCCTACGTTCTGGCCGAGGTCAGGACCAAGTTCCGGCCTGAGTTCCTGAATCGCATCGACGAGATCATCCTGTTCCACCGTCTGCGGCGGGAGCAGATGACCAAGATCGTCGACATCCAAATCGCGCGCCTTCAGAACCTGCTTGCCGACCGCAAGATCACCCTCCGGCTCGACGACGCGGCCCGCACCTGGCTCGCCGAGCAGGGCTACGATCCCGCGTACGGCGCCCGGCCTCTCAAACGCGTTATCCAGAAGAACGTGCAGGACCCGCTCGCCGAGCAGGTCCTTGCCGGCCGCGTCAAGGACGGCGATACCGTGAAGATCACCGTGCGCGACGGCCGGCTCGCCATCAACGGCGAGCCGGTGAAGCAGGCCGCGTAGCGGGGCCGCGGATTGTTCGCGAACTTGTGAAAACCCTGCCCCGTCGCGTCGGCGTTTGCCGCGCCACGCATCGCCCACACATTCGTGCTATCGCTCCCCTCTGATGGCGAGAGAGCGAATGCTCCGCCCGGCCAGCCAGGGAGAACGATCGCCATGGCCCTCGACCGCACCGCGCCCGACGCCGGCCTCATGCATGACATTGCCGGCCATCTGGGACCCGAGCGCGAACGGCAGGCCTTCGCCGCACTGCTTTATGGCCAGCTCGAGGCGGACGACCTCGCCAATTACACCGCCAAAGACCTGGCTCGGTTTGCCGGCGAGGCCTTCGACTTCATCTCCGAGAAACCTCGCGGCCGCCACAAGATTCGCCTGCGCACTGCCACCTCCGGCAGTGGTCAGTCGGCGGCCGTGACGATTCTGGAAATCCTCAATGATGATATGCCGTTCCTCGTCGACAGCACCATGGGCGAGATGCAGGCGCGCGGCCTCATGCCCTCACTCGTGCTTCACCCGATCTTCAAGACCAAGCGCACACCGGCCGGAAAACTGACCGCCATCAGCGGTCCCGGCGACCGCAACTGGAGCGACGGCAGCCAGGAAAGTTTCATTACGCTGCACCTGCCTCCCCTCGACGAGAAGGCCGCCGGCGATCTCGAGCACAGCCTTTCGCAGGTCCTCGATGACGTCCGCCTCGCTGTCGCCGACTGGCAACCCATGCTCGCGCGCCTTGACCAGGCCATCCTGGCCCTCGAACGCTCGCCTCCCAATCTGCCCCGAGACGTGCTCGCCGAGTCCATCGCCTTCCTGCGTTGGCTGCGGGACGGGCAGTTCACTTTCCTCGGCATGCGCGACTACCGCCTCGAGGGCAGCGAGGAAACGGGCGAACTGGTGCCGGTGGCGGGCTCGGGATTGGGCGTGCTCCGCGATCCCTCGCTCCACGTGCTGAGCCGCCGTCGCGAAGCCCTCCTGTTGACGCCGGATATCCGCCGCTCGTTCTTCTCCGCCCAGCCGTTCATCATCACCAAGTCGAACCTCTTCTCGCGCATCCACCGCCGCGCTCACATGGACTACGTGGGCCTCAAGACTTACCGCGCCGACCAAAAGATCTCCGGCGAGATACGCATCGTCGGCCTGTTCACCTCCAAGGCCTACACCGAGCCCCCACGCCAGATTCCGTTCTTGCGGCGCAAGGTCGATAACATCATCGCGCGCTCCGGCTTCCCGCCGGGCAGCCACGCCGCCAAGTCGCTGTTGAACGTGCTCGAGACCTTCCCCCGTGATGAGCTGTTCCGCATCGGCGAGGAGACCTTGCTCGCCTGGGCGCAGGGCATCCTCGACCTCGAGCTCCGTCCTCGCGTGCGCGTGTTCATGCGGCCCGACCGCTTCGACCGCTTTGTTTCCGTGCTGGTCTACATCCAGCGCGATCGCTTCTCGACCACCGTTCGCGAGCGGATCGGCACGCTGCTGGCCGAGGCCTACAACGGCCGCGTCACCGCCTTTACGCCCTTCTTTCCCGAGGGGCCGCTGGTGCGCGTCCACTTCATCATCGGCCGCAACGACGGCCCGCGCCCGGCCGTCGATCATAAGGACCTTGAGCGCCGGATCACTGACATCACCCGCACTTGGGCCGACCACCTGGCGAGCGCACTTGCCGCCGCCGGTCCACCGCTGAAGGCGCTCGCCCCCAAATACGCCAACGCCTTCTCCGCCGCCTACAGCGACACCTTTCCCGTCACCCGCGCGCTCGTGGATATCTCGCGCATCGAGCGCCTCGGACAGGATCGGCCGGTGGCGATAGACTTCTACCGCGAGGCGGGTGCCGGCCCGGCCCAGGTGCGCGCCGCGGTCTACCGCTTCGACAGCCCGATCCCTCTGTCGGAGCGCGTGCCGGTTCTGGAGAATCTTGGCTTCTCTGTCATCGACGAGCGCAGCTACGAGATCAGGCCCGAATTTCCTGGCGGCAGGCGCATCGTAATCCTGCACGACATGATGCTTGAAATGGCGGACGGCACGCCTATCGAGCTTGCCCGCCACGACCAGCGCATCGAGCAATGCTTCCTCGCCGTGCTGCACGGCGAGGCCGACAACGATTCCTTCAACCGTCTCATCGTTGCCGCCGGCGCCGACTGGCGCGAGGCGGCAGCCCTGCGCGCCTATTCCGCCTATCTGCGCCAGATCCGTGCGCCCTTCGGCCCGCGCTATATTGCCGACACGCTGGTGCGGCACGCCGGCGTGGCGCGCGACCTGATCGAGCTGTTCCGCACCCGTTTCGACCCCGATCTCAAGTTGGCCCGGGAGGAACGCACGGAGCGAAGCAACCGGATTCGCGCCCGCATTGAGGGTGCGCTGTCCAACGTTCCGAGCCTGGATGAGGACCGCATCCTGCGCCGCTGCCTGGGCCTCGTACTGGCCACCGTGCGCACCAACTTCTTCCAGCGCGATGCTGAGGGCCGCCCGCCCGCCACCATCGCCTTCAAGTTGGCCTCCTCCGAGGTTGACGAACTCCCCGAGCCGCACCCCTACCGTGAGATCTGGGTGTACAGCCCGCGTGTCGAAGGCGTGCACCTGCGCTTCGGTCCCATTGCGCGCGGTGGCATCCGCTGGTCCGACCGCGCTCAGGATTTCCGTACCGAGGTGCTTGCCCTCTGCAAGGCGCAGCAGGTCAAGAACACGGTGATCGTGCCGACCGGCGCCAAAGGGGGCTTCCTGCCCAAGGCGCTGCCCCGGTCCGGCAGCCGCGAGGCGGTGATGGCCGAGGGCATCGCCGCCTATCGCATTTTCATCACCGCTTTGCTCTCTCTCACCGATGACATCCGCTCAGGCGCCATCGTGCCGCCCGAGCGTGTGGTGCGCCATGATGGCGACGATCCTTACCTCGTGGTGGCCGCCGACAAGGGCACCGCCACCTTCTCCGACTACGCCAATGAGATCGCCCTCCAACGCGGCTTCTGGCTCGGCGATGCCTTTGCCTCGGGCGGGTCTGCGGGCTACGACCACAAGAAGTTGGGCATCACCGCCCGCGGCGCCTGGGAGTGTGTCAAGCGTCACTTCCGCGAGATGGACATCGACATCCAGAAGACCCCGTTCCGCGTCATCGGCGTAGGCGATATGTCGGGAGACGTGTTCGGCAACGGCATGCTGTTGTCCGACCGGATCATGCTGATCGCCGCCTTCGATCACCGCGACATCTTCATCGACCCGTCGCCGGATCCGGCTGCGAGCTTTGCCGAGCGCAAGCGGTTGTTTGCCCTCCCTCGTTCGAGCTGGCAGGACTATGACAGGAGCCGGATCTCCAACGGCGGCGGTGTCTTCTCGCGCTCCGCGAAATCCATCCCCCTCTCGGACGAGATGCGGGCCTTACTCGGGGTCGATGCCAAGCTCATGACTCCTGCGGAGTTGATCAACGCCGTGCTCAAGGCCGAGACCGACCTGCTCTGGTTCGGAGGCATCGGCACCTACATTCGAGCCCCGAATGAAACCGATGAGCAGGTTGGCGACCGCGCCAACGACGCCGTCCGGATCACCGCCGATGAGGTGCGGGCAAAGGTGATCGGCGAAGGCGCCAACCTGGGCGTCACTCAGCGCGGCCGCATCGCGGTGGCAAACCGCGGCGTCCGCATCAACACCGACTTCATCGACAACTCGGCCGGAGTGAACACCTCGGACCAGGAGGTCAACATCAAGATCGCGCTGGGCTCGGCCGTGGCCGCGGGCAGGCTCGACCTTTTGGCTCGCAACCGACTGCTGGCGGAGATGGCGGAGCACGTGGCGGCCGCCTGCCTTGCCAACAACTATCAGCAGTCGCTGGCCCTGAGCCTCGCTGAGCGCGCGAGCCGCCGCGGTATCGGCTACCTTGCCCGACTGATCCACGCGCTCGAGGACCGCGGCCTGCTCGACCGCAAGCTCGAGGCGCTCCCGTCCGACGCCGAGATCGGCGCCAGACAGGCGGCCGGTGTGGGCTTCACGCGCCCGGAACTGGCCGTGCTCCTGAGCTGGTCCAAGATCGCGCTCAACCGCGATCTGCTGGCAAGCAGCGTCCCTGACGACAGCGCCGGCACCGGGTTGTTGTTCGAGTACTTTCCGCCGCCGCTGCGCGAGAGGTTCGCGCGCGAGATCGAGAGCCACCGCCTGCGTCGCGAGATCGTCGCCACGCGCATCACCAACTCCATGATCAACCGCGGTGGCCCGGCGATGGCCGTTCGCCTCGCCGACGAAACCGGCCGCACGGTAGCCGACATCGCCTATGCCTTCATGGCCGCACGAGCCATCTTCGCCTTGCCGGACATATGGGCCGCAATCGGCGCTCTCGATGGCAGCATCGCGGGCGCCTTGCAGGTCGACCTCTATGGCGCGACGCAGGACCTGCTCATCGAGCAGACGGGCGTGCTGCTGAGGCAAACCGAAAGCCCCGCGCTCGCCGACCTCATCGCGCGATATCGTCCGGGGATCGAAAGCCTGACGGCGATCCTCGATCGAGTGGCGACGCCGGCCCAGCAGGCCCGCATGGCCGAACGGACGGCCGCGCTCAGCAGGTCGGGCGTTCCCTCCGACCTTTCCCGTCGCATCGCGTGCTTCGAAGTGCAGAGATTTGCACCCATGATCACCGATCTTGCCCGCGAGACCGACCGCAGCATCGAGCATACTGCACGCGTGGCACTGGCTGCCTCCGATTATCTGCGCTTGGCTGACCTCGAGGCGCACGCCGCACGACTGCGGATCGCCGATCACTACGATCGGCTGGCGATTGACAGCGCACTTGAGGCCCTCCGCACGGCAGGCCGCGGGCTCGCCCGCAGCGTGCTACGCGAGCATTACGACCGCGTGCCGGACTTCGCGGTCTGGGCCGAGGCGCATGCCGATCGGCTCTCCCATGCTAAGGGCCTCATCGACGAAATCGCCGCCGCAGCCGACCTCACCGTGTCGCGCCTGACGGTCGCTGCCTCGCGCGTGCGCGCGCTGGCCGGCGCATGATCGGCGAGATCCCGTGATCGCCGCGCCCCACAAGCCGGCAACTGCTCCATTCCGTGCGCTCGCCGCGTGGGTGCTGGTCGATTGGGCGCTTCAGCCCTTCCACACCCTGATCCTGACCTTCCTGTTCGCGCCCTATTTCACGACCGCCGTGGCCGAAAGCCCGGCGCGCGGTCAGGCGTTGTGGGGTTACGCCGCGGCGCTTGCCGGCGTGCTCATCGCGGCGGGAAGCCCGCTCCTCGGTGCCGCCGCCGACCGCACCGGCCGGCGCAAGCCATGGGTGGCGGCCTCCATCCTGGTTCTCGCGATGGCCGCAGCGACGCTCTGGATCGCTCGTCCCGCTGCCGATGCCGCCACCATCACGCTCGTGCTGGCGGCCGTTGTGATCGGCATCGCCGCGTCCGAGTTCACCACTGTGTTTACGAACTCGCTCATGCCGACGCTGGTCGGGCCCCGGCAGCTCGGCCGGCTTTCCGGTATGGGCTGGGCCGTCGGCTACACCGGGGGGCTTGTCAGCCTCGCCGTCATGGCCGGCCTGCTTGTCGCCGATCCGGCCACCGGATCGACGCTCCTCGGCCTCACTCCCATCGTCGAACTCGACACCGCGTTGCGCACAGGCGACCGCCTGGTCGGCCCCTTCGCTGCCGTCTGGCTCCTCATCTTCATGCTGCCGTTCTTCCTGCTGGTGCCGGACGTGCGCGGCCCCCTGCTGCCCCGATCGGCCCGCTCTTCGCTGTCGGAGCTGTGGGCTACGCTCCAAGCACTGCCCCGCCGCCCGAACATCGCGCTGTTTCTGATCGCACGCGCCCTCTACACCGACGGCCTGGCTGCCATCTTCGTGTTCGGCGGCATCTACGGCACCTCGGTTTTCGGCTGGCAGGCCTTCGAGCGGGGCTTGTTTGGCATCATCCTGACGCTGGCCGGCATCGCCGGAGCGGCGGCCGGCGGCATTCTCGACGACCGGCTCGGTGCCAAACGGGTTATCATCGGCGCCCTCACCATACTGATTGTCGGCTCGATCGGCATCCTGTCGGTGAGCCACGCGCACGTGCTGTTCACCATCCCGGTGGCACCCAAGATTGCAGGCTCTTCACCGTTCTCGAGCACCGGGGAGCAGGTGTTCCTCGCCTTCGCCATTGTCATCGCAACGGTATCGGCTCCCAACCAGTCGGCGAGCCGATCCCTCATGGCCAGGCTATCCCCTCCGGACCGGGCGGCACAGTACTTCGGCCTGTTCGCGTTCTCGGGCAAGGTCACCGCCTTCGCGGCGCCGTTGCTGGTGGCCCTCGTCACCGACTGGACGGCGAACCAGCGCGCCGGTATGGCCGCAATCCTGCTTTTCCTCATCGCCGGCTTGATCGTCCTGCTCCCGGTACGTGAAGCCGGTTCTACCGCCGGCGATCCGGTAAGGCGCTGAGCCTTCAGAGCAGATCTACTGTGTCGAGCACGGCGGCGTAGTGCAGGCTGGCCGCAACCAACACGAAGGCATGCCAGATGGCATTGTGATAGGGCAGGCTGCGGGACAGATGGAAAAGGACACCGATCGAGTAGAGCGCGCCGCCGACCAGCAGCAGCACCACCGCCTGCGTCGGGATCATCGAGACCAGCGGCCCGATGGCGAGGATCGCCACCCAGCCCTGCACCAGGTAGAGGCCCACCGTGATGCTCTCCACCGCCCTCGGGATGAGCAGCTTGGCGGTGGCCCCGATCAGCGTGATCAGCCACACGAACACGAACAGCGCAACACCCCAGGTCTCGCCCATGCCGATCAGCGCCATCGGCGTGTAGGTGCCCGAGATCATCAAGAAAATCGAGGCGTGATCGAAGCGCCTGAGCAGCTCCTTGGGCCGCGGGCTCATGACCAAGTTGTAGGCGGCCGAGCAGAAGAAGGTGACCACAAGGGCCGTCGAGTAGACCGCCAGCGGCAGGATCCAGTCGGCGGGCAGCGTCTGCACCGCAACCACCATGAGCGCCGTCGCCGCGATCAGGCTCCCGGCAACGCCGGCCAAGTGTATGCAACCATCCACCACTCGTTCGCCCAAGGTGTATTGGGGAAACATCGGGTACTCGGTATTACTGCCTCCTCCCGCCACCATGTGGGTCTCACTCCGCACAATTGTCCACCCCGCATCGGCTGCGACAGTTGCTGGCGCACCCGACTGGCCTGGCAAATTGGGGGACAAGCCCTCCGTTTGAGGACGATGATAGGGCGGGGTCGTTTGCCGAGGACTTAATCGCGGCAGGAGGCGATCGGCATCGTTTCCGCTCCGTTAGCGGGACCGCCGCCGCGCAAGCAACGCTGCTTGACTTGTATCGGCGTGCCTTGGCTTCGCGCCGCGCGCAGCAACCGAAACGGGCGGCCGAGGCCGCCCGTTGCCCGCGCTACGACGAAGCTTCAGTGTACGGCCGGCGTGCCGGCTCCCCACACATAGATGCAGGAGAACAGGAACAGCCACACCACGTCGACGAAGTGCCAATACCAGGCCGCGGCCTCGAAGCCGAAGTGCTGCTTCGGCGTGAAGTGCCCGGCAAGAGCGCGGAACAGGCAGACGGTGAGGAAAATGGTGCCGATGATCACGTGCGCGCCGTGAAAGCCGGTCGCCATGAAGAACGTGGCGCCGTAGATGTGCCCCGCGTAGCTGAAGGCCGCGTGGCCATACTCGTAGGCCTGGCACACTGTGAACATGATGCCGAGGAACACGGTCACTACGAGTCCCCACACCAGCCCCTTGCGGTCGTTCTGCAGCAGCGAATGGTGGGCCCATGTGACCGTGGTGCCTGAGAGCAGCAGGATGAGCGTATTGATGAGCGGCAGGCCCCACGGATCGAAGGTGCCTTCAAAACCGGGTGCCGGCTTGGGCGGCCATTGCCCGCCGAGCAGCGTATTGCGATCGACGAGGCCGATCGTCGTCTCTGAAGGCTCGGTGGTGCCGTCGGGCAGCGTAATCGGCAGGTGCTGGAGCTGGCCTGGAAACAGTGCAGCGTCGAAGTAGGCCCAGAACCAGGCGACGAAGAACATCACCTCCGAGGCGATGAACAGGATCATGCCGTAGCGCAAATGGAGCTGCACCACCGGCGTATGATCGCCCCTGTGCGCCTCGCGGATGACGTCGCGCCACCAGAAGAAGGCCACGGCAACGACCACGGCCGAGCCAATAGCGAACACCGTGGGGCCCCGGATGAGGAGCCCGAACAGGTTGAGGCCGCTCGCTGGATCGCCCGGAAACGTCCGCATCCAGCCGATGGCACCGACCGCCATCAGGAAGGCGCCGATGGCGGCCAGCACCGGCCACGGGCTCGGATCCACCAGGTGGTAGTCGTGATGCTTGGCGTGGCTCTCTGCCATGGTCCCTAGGCTCCCGTCCGTTCCATTTGACTGACCCGCTGGCGCCGTGCGGCGCACCGCGGCGCCCGATCAGCTTCCCTTGCCCCGTGTTGCCGCCTCGGCCGGCGCTGCCGCGCTCTTCTGCGGCTCCATGGGATAGAAAGTGTAGGAGAGCGTGATTTCCCGCACGCGGCGAGCATCGCTGTCCTTCATGATCTCCGGGTCGATGAAGAAGCTGACCGGCATCTCCACCGATTCTCCGGCTTCGAGCCGTTGTTCGGTGAAGCAGAAGCACTGAATCTTGTTGAAGTAGAGCCCCGCCACCTCAGGCGTGACGTTGAAGGTGGCAGACCCCGACAGCGGCCGCGTCGATCGGTTGGTGGCGCGATAGAACGCAAGCGTGTTCTCGCCGATCTTGACATCGACGGTGCGCACCAATGGCTCGAACGACCACGCCAGTCCGCCCCCGACGTTGGCGTCGAACCTGATACGCACCGTGCGGTCAAGGACGGTATCGGAGCTGCGCGCCGCGCGCTGCGTGGTGCCGCCGTAGCCAGTGACCTGGCAGAACAGGCGGTAAAGCGGCACCGCCGCGAAGGCAAGCCCGAGCATGCCGACGGCCATCAGCGCCGACAGCGCCGCCACCCGCCGGTTGCGGCGCCCACTGTCTCTGGCTCGAGCGTCGTGTCGCATCTCGCTCATCGTTCACAGCGGCCGGTTGAGCACGTTGCCGCCGAGTCGCACGATGGTGGCGATGTAGAACAGCACCACCAGCGCCGCGAGCGCCAGCGCGATGGCGATCGACCGCGCGCGCCGCCGCCGCTCCCGCTCGCCCTCGCCCTCCGATTTGTCCATCGCTCGCGCCTCGTCAGCCTCATGAGAGCCAAAGCCTTCCAAGGTGCTCCGCGAGCAGGGTCGCAAACAGGAGGAAAAGGTAGAGGATCGAAAAGCCGAACAACCGTCGCGCCGCCCGCTCCGCCGACGACCCGTCCCGCTTGGCATACACCTCCCAGGCGAACACCAGGAAAGCAACCCCCAGCACTGCCGACAGTACGAAATAGCCGACGCCGCCGAGCCCGGTGAAGGCCGGCACCACGCCGGCCGGCGCCAGCAGCAGTGAATAAACCAGGATCTGCGAGCGCGTAGCGTCCGCCCCCGCGGTCACCGGCAGCATCGGCACCCCTGCACGCTCATAGTCGCGGCAGCGGTAGAGAGCGAGCGCCCAAAAGTGCGGCGGCGTCCACAGGAAGATGAGGAGGAACAGCAAAGCCGCGTCCGCACTCACCGATCCGGTTACGGCAGCCCAGCCGATCACCGGCGGCAGCGCCCCGGCCGCACCGCCGATCACGATGTTCTGGGGCGTCCTCCGCTTAAGCCACATCGTATAGACGAGAACGTAGAAGGCGATCGCCAGCGCCAGCAGGGCGCCGGCCGTCCAATTGACGATGAGGCCCAGCGTCATCACCGACATGATGGCGAGCACCATGCCGAACGCCAGCGCTTCCTCGCCCTCGATCCGCCCGCGCGGAATCGGCCTAGCCGCGGTGCGCGCCATTTTCGCGTCGATATCGGCGTCGTACCACATGTTGAGAGCGCCGCACGCCCCCGCCCCAGCCGCGATGCAAAGGATCGCGATCATGCCGAGCACGGGATGCATGTGGCCGGGCGCTGCGACGAGACCGGTGAACGCCGTGAACACCGCAAGCGACATCACCCGCGGCTTGGTGAGCGCCAGGAAGTCGCCGACGCTACCGCCCGCTTGAGTGGTGAACGCTGCGCTCTTCGTTTCTACGCCGGCGTTTGCCATGGCCTCGCTCAGTGATGCTCAGTCGCGGCGATGCGCGGCAACCTTTCATAGGAGTGGAAGGCCGGCGGTGACGGCAGCGTCCACTCGAGCGTGGTAGCGCCTGCCCCCCACGGATTGTTGACCGTGCGCTTGGCCCTGACGAATGCCAGGATCATGGCGAAGATGAACACGATGGTGCCGAGCGTCGTCACGTAAGCCCCCATCGACGACCAGTAGTTCCAGCCGGCGAACGCCTCCGGATAATCGGCATAGCGGCGTGGCATACCGGCGATCCCGAGGAAGTGCTGCGGGAAGAACAGCACGTTCGCGCCGATGAAGGTCAGCCAGAAATGTAGCTTGCCGAGAAACTCCGAGTACTCGTACCCGGTCATCTTGGGGAACCAGTAGTACCAGCCTGCAAAGATCGCGAACACCGCCCCGAGCGACAGCACGTAGTGGAAATGGGCCACCACATAGTAGGTGTCGTGCAGCGCGCGATCGACGCCGGCGTTGGCGAGCACCACGCCCGTCACCCCGCCGACCGTGAACAGGAAGATGAACCCCATGGCCCACAGCATCGGCGTGCGGAAGCTGATGGAGCCGCCCCACATCGTCGCGATCCAGGAGAAGATCTTGATGCCGGTGGGCACCGCGATCACCATCGTGGCGAACACGAAGTAGGCCTGCGCGTTGACGCCCATGCCGGAGGTGAACATGTGGTGCGCCCACACGATGAAGCCGATCAGCCCGATCGCCACCATCGCGTACGCCATGCCGAGATATCCGAACACCGGCTTTTTGGAGAACGTGGAGACCACCTGGCTGATCATGCCGAAGCCCGGCAGGATCAGGATGTAGACCTCCGGGTGTCCGAAGAACCAGAACAGGTGCTGATAGAGCAGTGGATCGCCGCCCGCCCTGGCCTCGAAGAAGGCCGTTCCGAAGTTACGGTCCGTGAGCAGCATGGTGATCGCTCCGGCGAGCACCGGCAGCGACAGCAAAAGCAGGAACGCGGTCACCAGGATCGACCACACGAACAACGGCATCTTGTGCAGCGTCATGCCTGGCGCACGCATGTTGAAGATCGTGGTGATGAAGTTGATCGCGCCGAGGATGGAGGACGCACCGGCCAGGTGCAGCGAAAGGATGGCGAAGTCCATGGCCGGCCCGGGATGCCCGGTCTTGGTCGACAGCGGCGCATAGACGGTCCAGCCCGCCCCCACGCCGTTGGCGCCCGGCGGTCCTTCCACGAACATCGACAGCAGGAGGAGTGCGAATGACGCCGGCAGCAGCCAGAACGACACGTTGTTCATGCGCGGGAAGGCCATGTCGGGTGCGCCGATCATCAGCGGCACGAACCAGTTGCCGAAGCCGCCGATCATCGCCGGCATCACCATGAAGAACACCATGATGAGACCGTGCCCGGTCACCAAAACGTTGTACATGTGCGGATCGGAGAAGAACTGCATTCCGGGCTCCTGCAGCTCGAGCCGCATAGCGACCGAGAGTGCCCCGCCGATCAGTCCGGCGATGACCGCGAACACGAGGTACATCGTGCCGATGTCCTTGTGGTTGGTCGAATAGAGCCAGCGCGTGACGCTGTAGGGCGATGGAGCGTGGTCGTGCGCCGCGTGAGCCGTGCTATCCATCTCG
>DATLZB010000162.1:0-8502 GCA_035574175.1 Hyphomicrobiaceae bacterium | reverse complement strand
TGGATGCGCAGGGCCCACAGGCGCACGGTCGAGGACACGTGGCGACAGATCGGAGCACTCGTCGCCACTATCCAACCCAGCGAGTGCAGCAACTACTTCGCCAACGCCGGATATGCTTCCGTCAAAACATGAACCGCTCTAAGACAGGCGGCGGGCGCGCCGGGGTAGCAATCGAAGCGGCTCAAATCGTCGGCGGGGTTGTTGCCGGCGAGGACACCGGCCTCGAAAGCCGTCCATGTGACGGTGTGTTTTCGCAGCGCTGCGATCAAAAAGCCGCTATTTGAGGGGACGTTTGAACGCTTTTCGGGCGCGCTCTACCTCGGGCCTTATCACGCAGCCCTCGACATGATCGTTGATCAGCCCCATGGCCTGCATGAATGCGTGCACCGTGGTCGGCCCGACGAATTGCCAGCCTCGTTTCTTCAGCTCCTTGGAGAGCGCAACCGATGCGCTGGAAATCGAGGCCGTCTGCGGCTTTGCAAGGTGAGCGGCGTCAGGTTCGAAGCGCCACACGAAGGCCGCAAGGGAACCTTCCTGGCGAACGAGCTCCTGGGCCCTGCGCGCATTGTTGAGGACCGCCTCGATCTTGCCGCGGTGGCGAACGATACCCTTGTTGGCGAGCAGGCGATCGACATCGCGCCCGGTGAACCGCGCAATCTTGTCGAAATCGAAGCCATGGAATGCGGCGCGGAAGTTGTCGCGCTTGGCGAGAATGGTGCGCCAGCTGAGCCCGGATTGAAAGCCCTCCAAGCTCAGTTTCTCGAACAGGCGATAATCGTCGGCGACGGGAAAACCCCATTCGGTGTCGTGATAGCCGAGGAACTCGGGAGCAGCGCCACACCACCGGCAGCGCGCCTTGCCGTCCGGACCCTGAATGGTGGAGTTCATGCTCTTACGGTTCCCATGTGAACCCCAGGCGGTCCCTGCTCTCGTACGGCATGCCGGGGCGCTCCCGCCCGGCGGCAGCCGTCGCTCTTCCGGCGAGTTGGGCACCGTGCGCGATATCCCCGGCCTCTCGGACGCACGTCCTAGGCATGGATCAACGCTAGGACATTCGTTCTAACCCGTGAAGGGGTCGCGGTGGAGGCGCGGTCGCTGGCGGGGGCCGATGCGCTCCAGGGCTTGCCCCGCAGCCGGCGTGCGCGCCGCGGGTTGGGCGCTTCTCTGAGCGTCGTACCGCCGGCGCGCCGCTTCGATCGCAGGGCGATTTGCGCGCGCCCAGTCGCCGAGGCGGCTCACCGGTTCGAGCAGCGACCGGCCAAGACGAGTCAGCGCATAGTCCACACGCGGCGGGATCGTGGGGTAAACCGTGCGCGTGATGAGCCCGTCGCGCTCAAGCCCGCGCAGCGTCAAGGTGAGCATACGCTGCGAGATGCTGCCAAGGGCCCGCTTGAGCTCGTTGAAGCGCTTCGGACCTTCGCCGAGCGTGACCACGACCAGCACACTCCATTTGTCGCCGACCCGCGCGAGGACCTCGCTGACGGCCCGGCATTCCTCGGGAAGCTCAAGGGTCCTTGGTATCACCGGTGTGCCTTCTTGCCGCTCGCCCCCGCTCATCTATCTAGCCTTGCTATCAAACCGTAACTAGCATCTGGAGGTAGCTCTCCCATGCAGAAGTTCAAGGTGGCGGTGATCGTGGGCAGCAACCGGCGCGACTCAATCAACCGGAAGTTGGCCGAGGCGCTTGCCAAACTTGGCGAGGCAAAGCTCGATTTCGTGTTTGTGAAGATCGATGATTTGCCGCTCTATAACCAGGACCTCGAGGCCGATCTGCCGGCCAGCGTGCTCCGCTTCAAGCGGGAGATTGCGTCGGCCGATGGGCTGCTGTTCGTCACGCCCGAGCACAACCGCTCGGTCCCCACGGCGCTCAAGAACGCGGTCGACTGGGGTGCGCGTCCGTGGGGCCAGAACTCGTGGGTCGGCAAGCCGGTGGCCATCACCGGCACCTCACCCGGCGCCCTCGGCGCGGCGCTGGCGCAGCAGCACCTGCGGCAGATCCTCGGTGCAAGCCTCGGCGCCCTGGTGATGGGCGGGGAGGCCTACGTTTCCTTTAAGCCCGGCCTCGTCACCGAGAAAGGAGAAATCACCGACGACAGCCTGCGCGGCTTTCTGCAAGGCTTCGTCGACCAAGTCGCGGCGTTCGTGGCGCGATTTGCGACCTCAGCCCCGCGCAGCGCCGCCGCATGAGGCTTCGCCCGAGGGGCGGCTGCCCGATGTCAGGCGTACAGGATGTCAGGCGTACAGAAAGAGTGATCCAAATGTCCATCCGCCCGGTCAGGCGTGTCACCGTCGCCAAGCCCACCCTCGAAGGCGCAGGCGTGCGCCTCAATCGCGCCTTCGGCTTTGGAGACACGCGCGATTTCGACCCCTTCCTCCTCCTCGACGACTTCCGCAACGACCGCCCCGAGGACTATCGGGCCGGCTTTCCTTGGCATCCGCACCGCGGCATCGAGACCATCACCTATGTGCTCGCCGGCTCGGTTGAGCATCGCGACAGCCTCGGCAACCACGGGTCGCTCGGTGCGGGCGACGTCCAATGGATGACCGCCGGCCGCGGCATCCTGCATCAGGAAATGCCGGAGGGCGATGCAGGCGGTCGCATGCACGGCTTTCAGCTGTGGGCCAATCTGCCCTCTTCGCTCAAGATGACGGCCCCGCGCTATCAGGACATCAAGGCTGCGGAGATTCCCGAGATCATCGACGATGATGGCACGCGCACGCGGGTCATCTGCGGCGAACTCTGGGGTCGTCGCGGCCCGGTCGAGGGCGTGGCCGCCGACCTGCGGTACCTCGACGTATCCATTGCGCCTCGGAGACGCAAAACGCTGGCTGTCGAGGTGGAGCGCCATGCCTTCGCCTACGTGTTCGAAGGGTCCGGAACCTTCGGCCACGCCTCGGCGCCGTTTGGCGTGCTCACCGAGCGGGCGGTCGGCGGCACCGAAGTGATCACGCGCGAGCGCATCGGCAACCGCTGCCTGGTGCTGTTCGACCGTGGCGATGAGGTGACGGTGCAGGCGGGCGAGGAAGGCATCCGCTTCTTGCTGGTCTCCGGCAACCCGATCAAGGAGCCGGTCGCCTGGTATGGTCCGATCGTGATGAACACGCCTGCCGAGCTGCAACAGGCGCTGGCCGAGCTCAGGGACGGCACGTTCATCCGACCCTAGAGGCTTAAGGCCGCGGCGCGGCGCGCCAACGGTCGAGGAACGCCCATGGCATACGTTATGGTCGATGTGGAATCCGACGGGCCCATTCCCGGCGACTACAGCATGGTCTGCTTCGGCGCCGTGCTGGTCAGGGAAGGTCTCGATGAAGTCTTCCATGCCCGGCTGCGACCGATCTCCGATCGCTGGGTGCCGGAGGCGCTGGCGGTCACCGGGTTCACCCGCGAGGAAACGCTCGCCTTCGAGGAACCCAAGCGGGTGATGGAGCGCTTCGCACGCTGGCTGAAGGACCACACCAGGGGCCGGGTGTTCTTCATCAGCGACAACAGCGGCTACGATTGGAGCTTCATGAGCTGGTACTTCTGGCACTTTACGGGCAGCAACCCGTTCGGCCATACCAGCACCAACCTCGGCTCGCTTTACAAGGGCATGGTCAAGGACACGTTCCAGAACTTCAAGCACTTGAGGAAGACCGCGCCCACCCACAATCCGCTCGAGGATGCTTTGGGTAACGCCGAGGCGCTGCTCGAGATGAAGAAGATGGGGCTCAAGATCGCGTTGTGAGGAGCTCAACCCATACAACTTGTGATCGGTACTTTCCCCAGTAGGGTTTGCCGCGACCGGGGGTTGTATGGGGAGAGCGGTGTTCGCTCACCCTTAACTCGACTTTCCGGATGCCCTTGCTTGGCACGCCCGCGTTATGGTGTCTAATGGGACAAATGCTGACCGTTCGTAGGCGCACTAACTTCGAACTGTTTGTAGCGTCGGCGCGTTAAATGCGTTGGCGCCGACATGGTCGAGCACGCAATCAAAGGAGACGCTGGCGGTGACGGGAGTATCCTGGAACAAGCGGATAAGTGCGGTCGTCGAAAGGCTCGGGCCGAGGAAAACCGCGGCGGGCGGTGCGACGGTTCTCTATCCGAAGCCCAGTTTCTCGGACCTGCCTGCCGCCAAATCGATCCAGAAGTACGAGGGCGTCGGCCGCATGCTCGGCATAAAGACGCCCTTCTTCCGTTGCATCGAAGGAGCCTCCGGTTCCACCACGACGATCGAGGGCCGCTCCTATCTCAACTTCGCCTGGTGCGATTATTTGGGCCTGAACAGGAGCCCGCAGTTGTGGGAGGCGGCGAAGGCGGCCATTGACCGGTACGGCACCTGCGTATCAGCGAGCCGCATGGTGGCCGGCGAGACGCCGCTGCATCGCGAGCTCGAAGCGGAGATTGCCGACTTCCTCGGCGTCGAAGACGCCATCCTGTTCGTCAGCGGTCATGCCGCCAACGTGTCCACCATCGGCACGATCATGAGCGAAGACGACCTCATCGTTCACGACGAGTTCGTCCACAACAGCGCGGTGATCGGCATCCGTCTGTCGCGTGCAGCGGCGCGTAGCTTCCGCCACAACGATTTCGACGAACTCGAAGCGATCTTGCGGGAGCACCGTTCCTCCTATCGCAACGTTCTCGTCGTCGTCGAGGGTCTTTATTCCACCGAGGGCGATCTGCCCGATCTTAAGCGGGTCATCGAGATCAAGGAGCGCTATGGCGCGTGGCTCATGGTCGATGACGCCCATGGCCTTGGCGTGCTCGGCAAGACCGGCCGCGGTATCGCCGAGCACTGCGGCGTCGATCCTCGCAAGGTCGATATTTGGATGGGTACGCTCAGCAAGACGCTGGCCTCTTGTGGCGGCTACATCGCCGGCGAAAGACCGCTGATCGACCTTTTGAAGCATACAGCGCCGGGTTTCGTGTTCTCTGTCGGCCTGCTGCCGATGATGACCGCCGCCGCGTTGGCGGGGCTCCGACTGATCAGGGCCGAGCCGGAGAGGGTAGCGCGGCTCCATGCCAACGGCGCGCTGTTTTTGCAGGCGGCGCGGGCGGCAGGGCTCGACACCGGCAACAGCAGGGGCTACGGCATGCTGCCGGTGATCGCCGGCAACGTCATTCGCTCGATCCAGCTCTGGCACAGGGTGTTCGGCCGCGGTCTCAACCCCTCGCTGATCGTCTACCCTGGCGTGCCCATGAAGGCGGGCCGGCTCAGGTTCTTCTTGACGTCCGAGCACACGAGCGAGGAGATCGAGCGCGCGATCGCCGTCACGCGGGAGGAACTCGCCCAATGCTGAGCCCGTATGCCGGAGGGCGCGCGTTAGCGGGGGGCTGACAGCCAACATCACCGGCGTAGCACGCCCGTGGAAATGCTCACATGAAGTCCGGCGCACGCGATCTGCGGCCAAAGCCGGTGTTGCTTGTGACCGGCAGTTCCTCCGGCATTGGCAGGGCCTGCTGCGAGCGGCTCGGCCGGCGCAGCTTCACCGTGTACGGGTGCAGCCGCAGGGCGTGCCCCTCCGAGGTCTGGTTCCATTTGTCGGCCGATGTCACCCAGGAAGACTCGCTGGCCGCCGCGGTCAAGACGGTGGTGGAGCGCGAGGGCCGCATCGACGCACTCGTCCATTGCGCCGGCATGAGCCTGGCCGGGGCGCTCGAGGACGTCACCATCCAGGAGGCCAAGCAACAGTTCGAGACCAACTACTTCGGCACCGTGCGCGCCATCCGCGCCGTGCTTGCGACCATGCGGCAGCAGCGGTCGGGCAAGATCGTCGTCATCGGCTCTATCGGCGGGCTGATCGGGCTTCCCTTCATCGGCCACTACAGCGCCACCAAGTTCGCGCTCGACGGGCTCGTGCAGGCGCTGCGGGCGGAGATCAAACCTTTCGGCGTTCAGGCGACCGTCCTCCATCCCGGCGACGTCAGCACGGCCATCGCCGACAACCAGATCACGGCACGGAACGCCAACGCGCACTCACCCTACCATGCTCCCTTCCGCAGCACCGTCGACCTCTACAGCGAGCTTGTGAAAAAGGCGCGCCCGCCCGAGGTGGTTGCGCGCGCGGTGGAGCGTTTGCTGCAGCGGGGGCGGCTTGCCCCGCGCTATGTGATCGGCACGCCGGTGGAGGTGGTGGCGGTGCGGCTCAAGACCTTTCTGCCCGCGCGCGGCTTTGAGTACATCTTTCGCAAGGCCTACCGGCTTTGAGGCAAGCTTCGGCGAAAGGCATCAGGCGCTGGCCGCCGCCCGCGGCCCGTTGTCGATGATGCGCTCGGCGGTAGCCAAATCCACCGACACGAGCTGGCTCACGCCCTTCTCGGCCATGGTCACGCCGAACAGGCGATGCATGCGCGCCATGGTCATCGGGTGGTGGGTGATGACGAGGAAGCGCGTGTCGGTCTCCTCCGCCATCTTCTCCATCAGCGTGCAGAAGCGGTCCACGTTGGCGTCATCGAGGGGTGCGTCCACCTCGTCGAGCACGCAGATGGGCGAGGGGTTGGTGAGGAACACCGCGAAGATGAGCGACAGCGCGGTGAGGGCCTGTTCGCCGCCCGACAGGAGCGAGAGGGTAGCCGGCTTCTTGCCGGGCGGCTTGGCGATGATCTCGAGCCCACCCTCCAGCGGGTCCTCGCCCTCGATCATCTCAAGGCGCGCCTCGCCGCCGCCGAAAAGGGTGGTGAACAGGGTGCGGAAGTGCGCATCCACGCTGTTGAAGGCGTCGTCTAGCCGCTTCTTACTCTCGCGGTTGAGCTGGGCGATGGCGGCGCGCAGCTTGACGATCGCCTCCTCGACGTCGGCACGCTCCTGCTGCATCGATTGATATTGCGCGGAAAGCGTCTGCAATTCCTCATCCGCCTGCAGGTTGACGCCGCCGAGGCGCTCTCGATCGGCCTTGAGGCGCTGGAGCTGGCTCTCGCAGTCGGGCAAAGAGGGCAGCCGGCTGCCGGGCGCCATTCCGGCGAGCTGGAGGCAGCCTTCGGGGGTGATGCCCAGCGTGTCACCAATCCGGCGGGCTTCTTCGCTGCGGCGCGTGCGTGCCGCTTCAAGCCGGGCTTCCATGCGGGCCCGGCCCTCGCGCTCGGCGGCGACTTCGCCCTGGGCGGTGCGCAGAGCCTGAGCTGCCGCCTTGACATCGCTTTCCGCGATGGCGAGACGGTCGGCCGCGTCGGAGCGCTCCTGCTCGGCAAGGGCAAGTGCGCTGAGCAGCCTCTGGCGCTGAGACTCAATGTGGGCTGGTAGTTCAGCCAATTGAGCAAGCTCGGCCTCGGCCTCGCAGAGACGGGCTTGGAGCGTGGCCATCTGCTGGCTGGCGCCGGCACGGCGGGCCTGCCAGCGCTGCAGCTCGGACTCGCAGGCCGAGAGACGTTCGATGCGGAGCTTGCGCTCTCGTGCGAGTCCTGCCGCATGGGATCCTGCCTCGAGAACGCGAGCACGCGCCTCCCTGGCATGGGCCTGGGCCGTGGCCAGATCGCCTTCAAGACCGGTGTCGGCAGGAACCTCGGCAAGCGCCAGCTCGATCTCCTGGATGCGGGCTTCGGCGTCAGCCAAACTCTGCTCGGCGCGCGCCTCGGCCTCGCGAAGAGCCGCCAGGCGGCTTTCGGTCTCGCGTGCGGTGCGCTCGACCGCGGCCAGCTCTTGCTGGGTTTGGGCGAGTCGGCTCTGCGCCTCTTTGACTTCACGACGCGCCCGCGCCAGCTCGGTCTCGGCTTGGCGCAGTGCGTCCTGGGCCGCCACGTCCTCGTTGACGGCAGCCTCCGCCGACTGTCGCGAGTACGCGCGCAAGGCGTAGAGTTCGCGCAGGCGGTTGCGTGCGGCGAGGCGCTGGGCGGCGGGCGTCGGCGCTTCGGCGGCGGCGACAAATCCGTCCCACCGCCACAGGTCGCCCCGGCGGCTGACGAGGCGCTGGCCGGGCTTGAGAGCCCGCTGCAAGAGAGGCCCCGCTGCGGCGTCGACCACGCCCGTCTGGCGCAAGCGGCGGGTGAGTTCGCGCGGGCCGCTTACCCTACCGAGCAAAGGCTCGGCGCCTTCCGGCAGGCCGGCGTCGTCGGGCAGCGGATCGACATGGCGCCAGTGTACCGGCGCATCGGGCGCGAGCGGTGCATCGAGATCATCGCCCAGCGCGGCGGCGAGGGCCGCCTCGTAGCCCGGTGCCACCGTCAGCGTATCGAGGATCGGTTGGAAGGTTTCTCCGGACGGGCTCTGTACCAGCGCTGCGAGCGTGGCAAGCTCGGTCTCCAGCGCGCGGTCCTCCAGGCTCGTTTGCCGCAAGGCCTCACGTTTAGCCTGGGCGCGAAGCGCGGCGTCGTTGAGCCGCTCCTCCGCCGCGGCAACCGAGCGCTCCGCCTCTTCGAGGGCGGCAGCAAGGCGCTCGCTTGCGCTTTGCAGCGCGGCAAGCTTCATGGCATCGGGTGCACGCCCGGCCACCTCCCGTATCTGCGTGCGCAGAGCGCCGAGTTGGCGGCCAATCGCTTGGGCCTGGTCGCGGCGCTCGGCGAGGCTGGCTTCCAAGCTGGTGCGGCGG
>DATLZB010000161.1:0-6676 GCA_035574175.1 Hyphomicrobiaceae bacterium | reverse complement strand
GGCCAACGTGGCATGGATCGGACTGGGCGTGATGGGTTACCCAATGGCGGGGCACATCCTCAACAAGGGTGGACACGCGCTCACCGTCTACAACCGTAATGCCGCCAAGGCCGCCGCCTGGGTCAAGCAGCACGGCAAGGGCCGGACTGCGGCCACCCCAGCCGAGGCGGCTAAGGACGCCGAATTTGTGTTCGCCTGCGTCGGTAACGACGACGACCTCAGGGCGGTGACGCTCGGCAAGGACGGTGCATTTAGCGGCATGCGCAGGGGTGCGGTGTTCATCGACAACACCACCGCCTCCGCCAGCATCGCGCGAGAGCTGCACGCTGCCGCCAAGGCGCGAGGTTTCGACTTCCTCGACGCTCCCGTCTCCGGAGGACAGGCGGGAGCCGAGAACGGGACGCTGACGGTGATGGTCGGGGGGGAAGCGGGCGTCTTCGAGCGCGCCAAGCCCGTCATCAGCCATTACGCACGCATGGTGTCGCTAATCGGACCACCGGGTTCGGGACAGCTTACCAAGATGGTCAACCAGATCTGCATAGCCGGCCTCGTTCAGGGGCTGGCCGAGGGCCTGCACATGGCAGCCAAATCCGGGCTCGACATACAGAAGGTGATCGAAACCATCTCCAAGGGCGCTGCGCAGTCCTGGCAGATGGAAAATCGCTGGAAGACGATGAGCGAGGGCAAGTTCGATTTCGGATTCGCGGTCGACTGGATGCGCAAGGACCTTGCCATCTGTCTCGAGGAGGCGCGTCGCAACGGCGCCACTCTGCCGGTCACGGCGCTGGTCGACCAGTTTTACGCCGACGTGCAGAAGATGGGTGGCAGGCGTTGGGACTCCTCGAGCCTGATCGCAAGGCTCAACCGCTAGTCCACGCGCTCGGCGGCGCCGCCGGCCCGACGCTCGCTCCGGCTGGCGGCGAGCGCGAAGTCGAGCGGCAGGGCCGTCGTGTACTTGATCTGCTCCATAGCGAACGCCGAGGACACCTTGGAAATTTCGATGCGGCTGATCAGCTTCTTATAGAATGCATCGTAAGCCGCGATGTCCGGAACGACAACACGCAGGAGGTAATCGACTTCGCCCGACATCCGGTAAAACTCCACCACTTCGGGAAGGTCGATGACGGCGGAATGAAACCGCTCCAGCCAGTCGAGGCTGTGCTGGTCGGTCCTGATCGAGACAAAGACGGTGACGCCGGCATTGACGCGTCGCGGGTTGAGCAGCGCGACCCTGCGCTCGATGACGCCGGCCTCCTCGAGCTTCTGGATGCGCCGCCAACACGGCGTGGTCGACAATCCCACCGCACGGCCGATCTCGGCGACCGCGCGCGTTGCATCCTCCTGCAGGATACGCAGGATCTTCACGTCCATCTCGTCGAGCACGACCTATAGCCCCCCAAACATCCTACTGCCCAGCACTTGCCCAGCACGATCAATGCGTTTCCCGGGTCTTTCCGTCAACTGGAAGATGAGCATAATGTTCCAATTTGGCCGCTGAATTCGTCGTGAACGGCGGCGGTCCAAGGTGCCGCCCGGAATGCCGTGACGGGCTTGCTCCTCATGCTCCATCAAGTATGCGCCGGACTTCGGCCCGCAGCAGGGGCAGCAGTTCCTTCTCGAACCACGGATTGCGCTTGATCCAAGCATTGTTGCGCCACGAGGGGTGGGGCAAGGGGACGAGACGGGGACGGCGTCCGCCGCCGCAGTGCGTGCGCCAGGCCCGCACCGTCTCGCTGACGCTGGCGCCTGCGCCCAGATGCCAGCGCTGTGCATAGCCTCCAACCAACAGGATTAGCTCGATATTTGGCAGCTCGGCGAACACGCGGTCGCGCCAGCGCGGCGCGCATTCGCGTCTCGGCGGCAGATCGGAGCCGGAAGCGTCCTGACCAGGAAAGCAAAATCCCATGGGCACAATGGCGACGCGGCTCACGTCATAGAACTCCTCGACGCTGACGCCCATCCACTGGCGCAGACGATCGCCGGAGGGATCGCTGAACGGCACACCGGAGCGGTGTACGCGCGTGCCTGGCGCCTGTCCGCATACCGCCAGGCGCGCCGTCGGTGACACCCTCAATACCGGTCGCGGCTCGTGCGGCAACGGGGCGCCCTCTGGCGCCTCAACACAGCAGCGGCAAGCGCCGATTTCTTGCAGCAGACGGGAGAGGCTATCCACCATCGGGCGCAGACCACCTCTATGGACCCCCTTTATATCTGCACGGTCATGCCATCCTCGGCGATGAGCACATTGGGGTGATTGACCGAGACGAGATTGGCCAGCATCTCGTTGCTCATGTGGGTCAGCAGGATGCGATTGGCACGCAGACGGGAAACATTGCGTTCTATGGTACGCCAAGTCATGTGGTAGGGCACCGCCCTCTCGTAGCCATAGCACTCGCAGATGAACAGCTCGGCGCCGTCCGCGCATTGGGTCAGGGTCTCCACCCATTCGGTATCCCCGGAAAATCCCAGTGTCTTGGAGCCAACGCTAAGGCGCAGAGCAAAGGAGGGCGCGCCCGAAGGATGGCTCACCGTAAGCGGCACGACGCCGACGGGACCGAGGCTCGTCTTGGTGTCCGCCTCGAGCTCGACGAACTTCAGCTCGTAACGGGGCGCTATCTTGGTCGAGCCCGGAAACAAGGCCTCGGCTGCCGTGCCAAAACGCTCGGCAACGGTGGGCGGGCCGGCAACGGTCAGGGGCGTCGTGCGCCGGCTCACATGGTGGGCATGCAGCAGCCACCATATGAGACCGGCGAAATGATCTCCGTGCAAATGCGAGATGAAAATGACGTCGACACCGTTAGGATCGAGGCCCAGCCGCTGAAGCCCGATCATCGCCGTAGCGCCGCAGTCGATCAAAAAGCGACTGCCGCTCGCCTCGACGTGAAAGCAGGTCTGCAGGCGGCCTCCGGAACCGAACGCATCGCCGCACCCGACCACGGTCAATTTCATCGCGCCCCACCATCCCCTAGCTTAGCCCCCGTCTACCTCGGCTAGCCGACCAGAAAAGACAAGGATGTTCCCTGCGTAACACCCGCCGCTGTTCCGCGGTTGCGTCGGAAACGCCAAAATCGTGGTGAAAGAGGCCCACTCGAGCGCACTGCGTCAGGTTGTATCAGCGGCGCTGGCGCGGACCACGCACTCGGGACAGCCGGACATGCGGCCAAGAACCACGGGCAAACGGCCAGAAATCGCGGTCCGCCCCACGCTTCACAGTCCGCAAGTAAACGCGGCGTTAGCAAATCCTGTGAACATTCGGACCCATCGGTGCCTTCAGGCGGGCATGCGGGGCCTACCCGCCCTTTCCAGGGACCGCATTTGCGCAGGCTTGCAGGATACTTTCAAGGCGCCGAGCGATGTCCACTCCTCCCAAGTCGGAGCCCGGCACGGGCGGGCCGCAGCCGCCTCTTGGAGGGCGCCGCCGGGCGGAAAGCACGCGAGAGGCAAGCCCTCCGGCGCGGCCGAGACCGCCGGTCGCCAAGCTCGAGCTCGACTACGAGCTCATGGCCATGTTCGTGCGCAACGAACTTGCCGCGCAGCCCACCCTGTTGCTGCTGGCCGCCATCTTCTCGCTCGCCTCCATGTTCTGGGCGCCGTGGACGCAAGCCATCTTGTGGCTCGGTCTCGTCATTGCTGCCAAGGTCATCCTGCTCGAATGCTGTAGCCGCTTTCAGGCAACGCCGCGAGCCGAGATCGACGTCGGGCAGTGGCGCCGCCGCCTCGTCATAGCAGAAGCGATCAATGGCACCGCATGGGCCGGTTTCGCCCTGGTCGGCATCCACCAGGGCGCCGGCACCACGCCAGAGCACGTGTTTTCCTCGCACGTATTCATTTTTGCCTCGCTCATGGTCGTGCTCGCCATCCGCATGAACTTCGCCTCGACGGTCATGCCGATTCTCTACTTCGGCACGGTGCCGATGACCGCTGCGGTGGTGGCGCGCCTCATGCTGCTGGGCGACTTCTTCTACATCGCCCTCGCCAGCATGGCGGTTGGAGTTCACATCTACTTCGTGTTTCTGGCCAGAGGTCTCAACTCCACAGCACGCGCCATGCTCGAGTACCGGGCGGAAAAGGATGCGCTGATCTCGCAGCTTAAAGAGGCAACCTCGATCTCCGAGGAGGCCCGTCAGAAGGCCGAGGCCGCCAACCTCGCCAAGTCGCGCTTTCTCGCCACGATGAGCCATGAGCTGAGGACGCCCCTCAACGCCATCCTCGGATTCTCGGAAGTGATGAAGTCCGAGCTGATGGGGCCGCTCGAAAATCCGACCTACCGCGAGTACACGGCGAGCATACACCGTAGCGGCAGCCACCTCCTCAATCTCATCAACGAGATCCTCGACCTGTCACGCATCGAGGCCGGCCGTTACGAGCTCGCCGAAGAGCCGGTCCTGCTCGCCGGCGTTGTCGAGGACTGCTATCGCCTGATGAAACTCAGGGCCGAGAACAAGAGCCTCGAGGTCATCCAGATCTTCGACGATGACCTGCCCCAAGTGCTGGCCGACGAGCGGGCCGTGCGCCAGATCTGCCTCAATCTGCTTTCCAATGCGATCAAGTTCACCCCGCGTGGCGGGAAGGTGACCCTGAAGGTGGCGCGGGCCTGGGACGGCGGGCAGCTCATCAGCGTGCGCGATACGGGGCCCGGCATCCCAAAGGACGAGATCCCAAAAGTGATGCAGGCGTTCGGCCAGGGCTCGCTCGCGCTCGAAACCGCCGAAGGCGGCACCGGATTGGGGCTACCCATCGTGCGCAGCCTCGTCGAGCTGCACGGCGGCTCCTTCGAGCTGCGCTCGGAACTGCGAAAAGGTACGGAGGCAATCGCCTTCTTCCCACGCAACCGAGTGCTGAAGCTGCAGACACGGGAAAGTCGCGGCGAGCCGACCACCAGGACGGCCGAGGGCAGGCCGCCGTCGCGACCGGGTGGCGACGCCGCGCGCCCGCACGCCGCCACCGGTACTGCGCGCTAAGCCGACCTATCCGCGGCGTTGCCGGCCGCGACCCCAGCCCCTAAATTCAATCAGCCCGGCGCGGTGCACGCCGGGACCTGGAGGTGCAACCGTGCTCAAATGGCTCGCCCTGATCGTGGCCGCCTTGGCCGCGCTTTATACGCTGCTGCAGGGCGGAGGGGAGGCGCTTTCCCGCTTCGAAGCCGAAACGATCGTGCCGCTGATCGGGCTCGGGGCACTCCTGGTCTTCATCGGCGCCTCGGCAGCAGGTCGCTACCGCGGCCGGTTCGGCACCGCCATTAAAGACATGGCCGTCTGGCTCGTCATCATCCTGGGTCTGGTCGCCGTCTATAGCTTCCGCTCTGAGTTCATGATGGTGGCGGAGCGCGTCGCGGGCGAACTGATGCCGCCTGGCGAAGCGGTGGTGGTCGACGGGCGTGGCTCGGAACACGCGGTACGCCTGCGGCGACGCCCCGACGGGCACTTCGTAGTGCGCGCGCGGATCAATGGCTCTAGCGTACCGATGCTGATCGATACCGGAGCCACGACCATTGTGCTTCGACCCACCGATGCCCGCCAGGCCGGGGTTGACGTCGACCGCTTGACCTACTCCGTTCGTGTCGAAACCGCCAACGGTACTGCCTTCGCTGCTGCCGTGCGGCTCCGTCAGGTTGCCATCGGGCCCATCGTGATCGACGGCATTGATGCCCTGGTGGCGCGGCCCGGAGCGCTGCGGGAGAGCCTGCTCGGTATGAATTTCTTAAGGCGGCTCAGGTCATATGAGTTTTCCGGCGACTACCTCACGCTCCGAAGTTGAAGGGGGTAGCGGCTGTTCGCGGACCTTTGCCCGCGGAGATCAGTTGTATGGCGTTGTCTTCCGGCCTTAGGCGCGCAATGGGCCTTGCCGCAAGCTGGCTTGCGGTGTCCACCTCGGTGGCAGCGATGATGCTTTACCACGAGGAACTCAGGACCGGGGTTGCCCTGTTGCTGGGCATGCCCGAGCAGGTAGACCGCGTCGCTCTCGATGCACAGGCGAGACCCGTTCGCCGGCCGGCGGAGGCCGCCAACTTTGTAGAGGTCCGCGCTGGCGAGGGCGGTCACTTCGTCACCGTCGCCCACATCAACGGGCGGGCGGTGGAGGTGATGGTCGATACCGGCGCCTCGATCGTGGCCCTGAGCTACGGCGACGCGGAACGGGCCGGCGTGTTCGTGCGCGACAGCGACTTCACGCAGCGCGTTCAGACCGCCAACGGTTTCGCCCGCATCGCCCCGGTGCTGCTCGACAGCGTCAGTATCGGCGACATCACCCTCTACGATGTTCGCGCGGCAGTGAGCGAGCCCGGTCGCCTCAAGACATCGCTGCTCGGCATGACCTTCCTCAGCCGGCTGGCGCGCACCGAGATTCGCAACGGCGTGCTGGTTCTGGAACAGTAGGCACGCACAACCCGCGACGCAGCGGGGACGCCTGCGATAGGCGGGCGTTGGCTCAGCGGCGCCCATGCATTAGTGTCGGCGGCCGACCTGCTTTCTCCTGGAGCCCGACCGAGACCGCCGATGCTGCCGATTCCCCGTGCCGACCTCAAGCCGAACACGGCCGCGTTCGAGCGCCTTGCCCTCGTCAAGCCGACCGGCTTTCGCGAGTACGATGCGCGCTGGCTGTTCCCGGACGAGATCAACCTGATGGGGCTCAATGCGGTCGGTCTCGGGCTCAGCCAACTGTTCGAGGACCGCGGCGT
>DATLZB010000160.1:0-6850 GCA_035574175.1 Hyphomicrobiaceae bacterium | reverse complement strand
CTGAGGCGGTGATGCTCGCGCCAAGGGCACGGCCCGCCTCTCCCTTCTTGGCCATGGGATAGCCGTCCAAGGTGGTGGCGGCGTCGTCGCCATCGCCTGGCACACCAAACATGATCGAGGAGATCTGACCGCTGGTGCCGTTCACCGCGTGCATGGTCAGCAGGAACACCGCTCCCGGGATCATATCCATGCCGAACACGAACGGGATGGCGAGCGCGATCGACAGCCGGCCGCCGATGCCAGGCGTGACGCCCACGATCAGGCCGATCATGACGCCGATCAGCATCAGCCCCATGATTTTGGGCGACGTCAGCATCGCAAAAAGCGTGCTGAACATGATCTCGAGCATCGGGTGCCTTGCTTGCTTACCTGCGGTGGATGCGGGCCGGCCGTGGACAACAAGCTTACCCGCGGCGGTCGGAATGCCCGCCTCCGTTAAGCCCTGCCCGGCCCTACGACCATAGTCGAGGCCCCTGCGGAGTGTCTATCGACGCATGCCGCCGGCATCTCGGCCAGGCTGTCGCACCCGCGTGCGGCCCTCAGTCGGCAATGGAACTGTGCATTGCACAATCGCGGGTTGGGGGATAGTGCGTGCACCGGTGCCATGACAGGTGTAGAGGAGCCGAGAACGCTACTCAACGCGGAGATCAGGATGTGCGGAGATTTGGATGAGGAAGACCGGCTTGGCGAGGAGCTCTATGCCCGCTTCCTGCGCACCGCCAATGCGTTGATCGCGCGCCAGCGTCGGGCGGCGGCCGCTGGGCAAGGAATGGATCGGCACCTCTACATGGACGAGCTGTTTGCTGACACGCTTGAGCGCCTCATGCGCGACAACGAGGCGACCGAGCCAGAAGATCGCTACGCCCGGCTGGCGAGCCAGCCGCTCGTTCTCGCGCGGCTTACCGGGCTTCTTGCCGGCCACCTCGCGCTCCAGGAAGACCCCTTGCGCAAGGTGATGGAAGCGCTCCTGCATGGTTACGCGGAGGCGGAGTCCGTCGAGCCCGATCACGGCCACGACCACGCTCATCATCGCCACGGCCACGGCCATGACCATCACCACTGACCAGGTGCTGGCCGACCGCTGAGGGCGCACGGCCCCTCGGCGACCGGGGGGGCGCCACCGCCGCTTCGCGCTGGTTCAGTTCTTCTTGAGCTGCTTGCTCCACTCCAGGAACTGCTGGAACAGCCGCTCCTGCTCGGCAGGGCTGTAGGGAGCCACCTTGCTCACCTGAGCGCGAGCCAGCACCGGGTCGATGGCCGGCTGCGGCTCTGGCTGCGGCCGCGGCCCTGGCTGCGCCGCGGTTTTCGACAGGGCGCGGTCGACCAGCTCTTGAGCCACCGGATAGCGGGTCCAGCCAGGCACGGTTCCGGCGAGATTCATGTCCTTCCACTTGGGCTGATAGGGCGGCTGGCGCAGCCGGTCGAAGCGGTCGAACAGGTACTCGATGAAACGCGCCACGCGGCGATAACGATCACCGTTCGTCTGCCAGTTGTAGACCGCAAGCAGCGCCGCCACGGAAATGGTCGGGACGGTCTCGCCCGGCTTGATGAGCTTCGGATAGTCCGCGTTCGTAAGCTCGGTCGGCGAATAGTAGTCCTGGAACTTCTCCGAGTACTGCAGGGGCAGGAAGTGGAAGTCCGGCTCCGGCTTCATGTTGGTGAACAGGCTGTTGGGCTTACCGACCACGTGGACGATGGCGGCGATGTCGCCCTTGCGCATGTCCTCGACGGCGACGGCATTGTTCTTGTAAATGCGCTCCACCTTGATGCCGAGGCGGTCGAACACGATGCCGCCCGTATAATTGGCGGCGCTGCCGATCGTGTTGAAGTTGACCTTCTTGCCGGCGAGGTCCTCAAGCTTCCTGATCTCGCCGCGGGCGAGCACGTGCAGTTCGCCCTCGAACATCGGGATCACGTAGTTGATGCGCCGCTCGATGTTGGGGATCTTCTCGACGTTCTTGAAGTGGTCGAGCACATCGGCATAGGTGATGGCGAAGTCGACGCCTTTGAGATAGAGCAGGTCGCTGACGTTGCCGACCGCGCCGTAGCTGATGATCGGCAGAACGCGCAGGTTGTCGCCGTCGTCGAGCGCCTTGCCGAGATCGGCCGCGTACTGCACGAAAGTCCCCTCGAGTAGGCCGCCGGCGAGGCCGACCGTCCAGTTGTTGATGCGCGCCCTGGTGTCGCTCTCGGTCTCGCCCACTGGCTTATCGGGGATCGGCAAGGCCTTCTTTGGAACCGGTATCTCTTTGGCCTTCTGCCGTGCCTGGGCGAGGACGATTGGCTCCGAGGGGCCTTGCGCTAGCACCGGAAAAGTCGAGACGATGAGTACCGCCGCGATACCGAGGCGGGTGAAGACACTAGCAATCACGGACAATCCTCCCCTCGACTTTGGAGCGCTGCAGAGAACAGTCGGTGAAGCACGCGGTTCAGCCCGCTCGGGCCGGCGCCGGTCAGGCCGCGGCCCCTGCCGCCGCCGTCCGCTTCATGCGCATGCCGCCCGCTGCAAGGCGCCCTCTCCCTGGGATCTTGGCACCTTCCGGCGAACACCAGGGCCATGGCTTTTTGATGACGTTAGCCCCACCCCCGGGTGCGTCTGGGAGGGGCAGGATCATACCTTGAAAGACTCAAGCGTCTCCGGCGCGAACAGCTCCTCGGCCTTGAGCAGCCGCCTGGAGAGGCCCTGCCCGTGGTGGTAGCGCAGGAAGGTTTCGAGCGTCGTGCGGTTGTTCTGCACGCCATAGGGCCAGTAGTCCTCGCCCATCTCGCGCACCGCCTCCTCCACGTGCGCGTGCAGCCACGGCACCATGGCCTGCAGCATGTTGGTCTGCTTCAAGTCGAGGTAGGTGCGCCGCTGCGCCTCCAGGAAGGCCTTGTAGAGGGACTGAACCACCCAGCGGTGGCGCTCGTACAGCTCGCGGCGGACGGCGACCGTGTGCATGATGGGGAAGATGCCCGTTTGCTTGTAGTAGGCCCGCTCGACCTCCAGGAAGTTGGGAAACAGGCGCACCACCGTCTTACCGTCGTGGGTGGAGGGCATGCGCGAGGTGTGAAGGGCATCGATTTCGCCAGCCGCCAGCATGCGTGCGAGCGTCTTCTCCGGCGGAATCGGCACGACCTTGATGCTCGCCGGCAGTTCGAGCCTCTGCTTCTCGGGCCGCCCCGGCTCCTCCTCGCCGCCGGTGAAGTAGGTAACGCTGTCGACTGGCACGCCGAAGTGCTCGGCGAGGATGCCGCGGATCCACACCGCCGCCGTCATCTGGTACTCGGGAACGCCGATGCGCTTGCCGATTAGGTCCTTGGGCTCGCGGATGCCTGCCTTGGCGTTCACATAGATGCAGGAATGGCGGAAGAGGCGGGAGGTAAAGACGGGTATGGCGACAAACGGCTGCGGGTCCTTGAACAGGGTGACGCAATAGGAGGAAAGCGACATCTCCGACACGTCGAACTCCCGATGGCGGACCATGCGGAAGAAGGTCTCCTCCACCGGCATCTCGAGGAAGTTGAGATCGATGCCCTCCGGTCTCACGCTGCCGTCCTGCAGCGCGCGCGTGCGGTCGTAGTTCCAGCACGCGAACGACAGTTGGAGCCGTGCCATGTCGCCTTCCCTCCCTCGAGGAACGATTAATAGAACTGGTCGAAGTGCATCTGCGCCGGCGGTACCTTGGCGGAAATGAGCATTGCCTGCACGGCGGTGGCCATGGCCGGTGGGCCCGCGAAGTACACCTCGAATTGCGGAAGGCGTTCGCCGAACAGGGCCCGTGCCACGTCATGGACGAAACCTGTGTGGCCGGCAAAGGAGGCAGCGTCCGGATCATCTTCCGGCATCGAAATGCACGGATAGTAGCGGATGCGGCTGCCAAAGCCGTCGAGCAGCTCGAGCATCCGTTCCCCACAGATGTCGCGGGTACGACGGCCACCATAGACGAAATGGAGTTCGCGCTGCTTGAGCTTGGGACTGGCCGCGAAGGCGCGCGCGATCGAGATCATCGGCGAGAGTCCTGAGCCGCCGGCGAGGCACAACACATCGCGCGGGGCGTCTTCCCGCAGGTAGGCCATGCCGAAGGGGCCGTCGACGGCGATCTTGGTGGCCGGCGGCGTGTGAGAGAAGAGGCGCTCGGTGGCCGCTCCTCCCGGCACACGCTTAATCTGGAAGTGCCACTCCTCGCCGCTGTCGCTGACGTTGCACATAGAGTAGGCGCGTGCCCCGGTGACGCCCGGCACATAGAGGAGCGCATACTGTCCGGGCAGGAACGGGGCACGGTCCGACAGTCTGAAGCGGAACTCGCGCATGTCGTGGGTGAGATCCTCCGTCGCGAACAACTGTGCTCGCGTCCGTTTCGGGGGGTGACGGCTCTTGTAATGGTCGCGCAGGGCGACTTTGATCCGGCAGTCGGTGAGCGCCCGCGATTGGCAGCCGAGCCAGCGCTTGCGCTGCCGGTCCCGTTCGGTCCAGGCCGGAGCGTCTTGCCGCTCGTGGCGGATCTCGCCCTCGACGAGCTCGAAGCGGCAGTTGCCGCACGAACCGACGTTGCATTCGTAGGGAAACCCAAGCCCCGACCTAAGCGCGGCCCTCAGCACCGTGTCGTCCGCAGGACAGTCGAAGGCGATCTCGGAGTTGGCGAGCGTGATGCGTGCCATTTCAGTATGCCGTCCGGTATTGATGGCCGAGGCGCTCGGAAATGGCCTGCGCCGTCCTGATTACCAACGGCGCGAGTTTCGTCAGCGCTTCCTTGGTGAGCCGCTGGACCGGACCGGCGACGCCGACTGAGCCGACCACCTGTCCGCCGGCGCCCCGGATCGGGGCGGCAACCGCCCGCATGCCGGCTTCGCTCTCCTCGTCCTCCGTGGCGTATCCGCGCGCGCGCACCTCCGCCAGTATCCTGAGCAGGCGCTTCGGATCGGTGTCCGTCTTCGGCGCTCGCGGCTCCAGGCCGCGGCCGATCACGGCTGCGATCATCTCCTCATTTTGGAAAGCCAGGATCGCGCGTCCGTTGGCCGTGCAGAAGGCCGGCTTTCTCACGCCGATATCGGAGGTGACGCGGATCGCCTGGGTGCTTTCCAGATTGTAGATATACATGATCTCCGCCTGGTCGAGGATCGCCAGCTGTACCGTTTCCCCGGTTGCCTGCCGCAGGGCGAAGAGGTCCTGGCGGGCCTCGCTCGACAGGTTCATGCGGCGGCGGACCAGCGCACCGAGCCCGAACAGCGCGATTCCGAGCCGATATTTTTCCGTCTCCGGGTTTTGCTCGAGCAGGCCCTCGGAGACCAACGTGCGCGCCAGCCGGTGCACCGTGCTCTTGGCGACGCCGAGGCTGCGGGCAAGGTCGCTGACGCCGATCTCGTACTCCTCCTCGGAGAAGCTTTTGAGCAGCGCGATGGCGGTCGCGACGGAAGACAGCCGCCTTCCATCGCCTCCCCGCGCGGTGAACCGCGCCGCGGCGGCCGGCCCCTTCACGGCGCGCACGGAAGGAACGAGGCCGCGCACGGGGCGCCGCTCGCCACGGCTGCGAAGGGGACGAACGTCAGTCATTACCGCTCCTCGGCATGCAGCTTGCAACCACGCCGGCGCCCGGCGCCACTCGCCGTCGATGGGCCGTCCTCTCGATGTTCCGCTATGCCGACCGGCGTTCGCAATTTAGCAACCGCCAAGCCGGTGTCAAACGGAACCCGTGCGCAACTACACCTCGATGTACACGGTGCCGTCTTCGATCGTCACCGGATAGGTCTTGGCCGGGATCATGCATGGCGGGGCCACCACCTCGCCGGTGCGTATGTTGAATTTCCCATTGTGAAAGTCGCACTCGACCACATCGTCCTCGATGTAGCCCTCCGATAGCGATCCCGGTCCGTGCGTGCACATATCGTCGAGCACGTAGAACTCGCCGCCAACGTTGAACACGGCCAGTGTCAATCCCTCGGTTTCCACCTTGAGCGCCGTGCCCACGGCGACGTCCTCGGTCTTGCACAGGGCGATGCGCTGCACGTCTGCCATCTGTTGGAGGCCTCCTCGTTGACGCTTCCAAGTGCCGGGGCTATAGGGCACCGCGACATTCCGGAACAGCGTTCCGTATAAAGGAACCATGATCTGCGTCATAGCAGGTGGTTGCGGACGCGGTCAACCCTCGCCGCGTCTGCAGCGATCTCGGCCTCGATGCGGGGTAGGCTGCTTCGACACGTCGCTCGAACAAGGAGTCCGACCATGCTCAGGAAGGAACAGAACGATCTCTTGACCCAGACCGGCCCAGGGACCCCGATGGGAGCCTTATTCCGGTGCTATTGGATTCCCGCCCTCCTCGCGCGCGAGCTTCCAGAGAACGATTGCCCGCCGGTGCGGGTCAAGCTGCTCTCCGAGCGCCTGCTGGCCATCCGCGACTCGCAAGGTCGCATGGGCCTCATCGACGAGTTCTGTGCGCACCGCGGTGTATCGCTCTGGTTCGGACGCAACGAGGAGTGCGGCATCCGCTGTCCCTACCACGGCTGGAAGTACGATGTGACGGGGCAGTGCACCGAGGTGCCATCGGAGCCTGAGGAGAGCGGTTTCGCCAGAAAGATCAAGTTGAAGAGCTATCCGCTGGTCAAGATTGGCCCTGTGCTGTGGACCTATCTGGGCCCTCCCGAGAAGCAGCCGCCGCCGCCCGAATGGGAGTTCATCAAGGTGCCGGAAACGCAGTCGTTCGTCTCCAAGCGCCTGCAGGAGTGCAACTGGCTGCAGGCGCTCGAAGGCGGCATCGACTCAAGCCACGTGTCGTGGCTGCACCGGGCCGATCTGGAGAGCGACCCGCTTTTCAAGGGCGCAGCCGGCAACAAGTACAACCTTCAGGACGCCAAGCCTCACTTCGAGGTGGTC
>DATLZB010000159.1:0-12264 GCA_035574175.1 Hyphomicrobiaceae bacterium | reverse complement strand
GCCGACGTCGAGGGCCCCGCGGAACACGAACGGAAAGCAGAGTACGTTGTTGATCTGGTTCGGGTAGTCCGTGCGCCCCGAGGCGATCACCGCATCGGGCCGCTCCGCCTTCACCTCCTCCGGCATGATCTCCGGCACCGGATTGGCGAGCGCAAAGACGAGCGGCCGGCTCGCCATGGTGGCGACCATCTGCCTGCTGAGGATGCCGCCGGCGGAAAGGCCGAGGAAGACGTCGGCACCGGGTATGATCTCGGCCAGCGTGCGGGCAGGGGTGTCTTGAGCGTAGCGCGCCTTGTAGGGGTCCATCAGCTCGCGCCGGCCCTTGTAGACCACGCCCTTGATGTCGGCGACGAATACGTTCTCGCGCTTGAGCCCGAGCGCGACCAGCAGGTCGAGGCAGGCGATCGCCGCCGCCCCTGCCCCGCTGCACACGAGCTTCACCTCGCCGAGCTGTTTGCCGACCACCTTGAGACCGTTGAGGATGCCGGCCGCCACCACGATGGCCGTGCCGTGCTGGTCGTCGTGAAAGACGGGTATCTTCATGCGCGCTTTGAGCGCGCGCTCGATCTCGAAGCACTCCGGCGCCCTGATGTCCTCCAGGTTGATGCCGCCGAACGTCGGCTCGAGCCGCGCCACGGCCTCCACGAACGGCTCCACCGCCGTCTCCCCGATCTCGATGTCGAACACGTCGATACCGGCGAACTTTTTGAACAGCACCGCCTTGCCTTCCATAACGGGCTTGGCGCCGAGCGGCCCGATGTTGCCGAGGCCGAGCACCGCGGTGCCGTTGGAGATGACGCCGACCAGATTGCCGCGCGCGGTGTAGCGCACCGCGTCGGCCGGGTTCTCGGCGATCGCCATGCACGCGTGCGCCACCCCAGGCGAATAGGCCAGAGCGAGATCGCGCTGGTTGGCCACTGGCTTGGTCGGCTGCACCGCGATCTTCCCCGGCGGGTCGGCCTCATGGTAGTCGAGCGCGCTCCGCTTGAGGTTGTTGTCCTGCATGGGCGCTTCCCCTCGAATGTCCGCCGCCAGCTTGCACACCGCGACCCGGACATGGCAACGGGTGTTTGCTACGATGGCGGATGGATCGGGTAGCTTTAGTCGAACTTTCAGCCCTCAGGGAGAGGAGCCACGCCATGGATTCCGCCCCATGACGCATCGCGACAAGACGCGGCTCGTGCACGTTTCGCGCACCCGCCCGGTGGAGGGAACCGGACCGGTCAATCCGCCGATCGTGCGGACTTCGACCGTGCTCTACAAGGACATGGCCACCCTGCGCTCGATGGCGGTGCGGCGCAGTCGCGGTGAACGCCTGTTTACCTACGGCATTCGTGGCACGCCGACCACCTTCGCGCTCGAGGACGCGCTGACCGAGATCGAGCGGGGCAGCCGCACCATGCTGTTTCCCTCCGGGCTCGCCGCCATCGCCCACGTATTCCTGAGCGTTCTGAAGCCGGGCGACCATGCACTGCTGGCCGAGACCATCTATGGCCCCGCGCGCAGCATCGCCGATCGCTACCTGGCCGAGCGCGGCATCGAATGCGAGTTCTATGCTGGCGGCCACGAGGAGGTCGGCCGACGCCTGAGACCCGCAACCCGGCTCGTGTACCTCGACAACCCGGGTTCCATCGTATTCGACGTGCAGGACCTGCCGGCCATCGCCAAAACCGTGGCTGGCCACGATATCCTAATTGCCGTCGACAACACCTGGGGCGCGCCAGGCCTCTACCGGCCGCTGGCCCTCGGTGCCGACATCTCCATCATCGCCATCACCAAGTACATCGCCGGACATTCCGACTTGGCAATGGGCTCGGTGACGGCCAACGATCGCTGCGCCGACCGGCTGTGGGCCGACGCCAACTTGTTCTGCGAAAGCGTGAGCCCGGACGAGGCCTACCTTGCCCTGCGGGGTCTGCGCACGGCGGCCGCCCGCATGACCATGCAGCAGGCGCACGCCGTCGAGGTGATCCGCTGGCTCGAGCGCCATCCGTTGATCGATCGCATCCTCTACCCGGCGCTCGAGACGCACCCGGGTCACGCCATCTGGAAACGTGATTTCTCCGGAGCCAACAGCCTATTCTCCCTCGTCTTCCGCCCCGGCATCACACAGGAGCAGGCCAATTACTTCGTCGACCGTCTCGAGCTGTTCGGCATCGGCGCCTCCTGGGGCGGCTTCGAGAGCCTCGCGCTGACCTATCCACAGGGCGTTTACGGTTGGAGCGGCGGAACCCTGGTCCGGCTCCACATTGGATTGGAGGACCCGGCTGACCTCATCGCCGACATCGAGCAGGCGCTAAATTCGCTCTGTCTCTAGAGCGCCGCACCCGCCCCATCCAGGGCTTCACGCCACGCCCTCGACAATGCGGATCTCGCGGTCGGCACCGTCGCCCAGCGCCTGTAGTTTAGGGCCGAACGGCGGCGCGCTCCGATCATGAGTCTGACGGCCATGTAGTCGAAGAGAAATATCTCTTATCGGAGATGGTTGGGCCTCGGCCCGATCAGCGCGGACGGCCGATCAGGGCGCGAGCCACGCAAAGAGGCAGGCAAACAGAGCGCCGGCGCCGACCAGCAGCGATGGAGCGCGGGGCGGATGCGAACGGTGGATGGCGGCGAGCCACCCGGCGCAAGACTCCTGACGATCCCAATCACGGTATCCCCGAACAAACTTCCGACCCCGCGCAATGCTGAACCACCCCGGGCTCTCCATCAAGAGCGGCCACCGAGGAACCCTGCTTCCGTCGCATGATAGAAATGGCCCGCGTATCAGTACGGGTCGGCGGCAACGTATGCCGATCAACCGGAAAGAGTTGAGGCAGGCGGGGCTTTGCCGCACACAAGACGCAAATCAAGACTCCCAATTTCGGGTGAACCGCACCTATATTGCCGCATCGCAACATTGGCCAGGCCATCAGGAGATCCATGCCGAGCTCCCGCGTGCCGCTCAATTTCGTCGTTGTTTTCCTGTTGGCGGTGAGTCTCGGCTCCTGCGGACGAGATCCGCAGGCACAAAGCGGCGGGCCGCCGCCGGCTCCGCAGGTGACCGTTGCCCAACCCGAGCGGCGGACCATAACGGACCGCGAGGAGTACGTCGGCCGCTTCGTGGCAATCGATGCGGTCGAGGTGCGAGCGCGCGTGTCGGGCTATCTCGAGAAGGTGCATTTCCAAGACGGACAGATGGTCAAGCAGGGAGACCTGTTGTTCACCATCGATCCCAGGCCGTTTCGCAACGCGCTCGATCAGGCCCGGGCTCTCCTCGCACAGGCCCGCTCCAACCTCCTCTACGCCGAGGCCGACCTCACTCGCGGCCAGCAGCTTGTCCGCGACAAGACCATCACCGAGCAGACCTACGAGCAGCGGTTGCAGACCAAGCGCAACGCGGAAGCGGCCGTGCTTGCCAACGAAGCGGCCGTGCGCCAGGCCGAGCTCGACCTCGAGTTCACCGAACTCAGGGCGCCGATCGCGGGCCGCATCGGCGATCGGCGCGTCTCGCCGGGAAACCTGGTGACGGGAGGAACCTCGGGCAATACCACGCTTCTTGCCACCATCGTCTCCACCGATCCGATCCGTTTCGAATTCAGCTTCGATGAGGCCTCTTACCTGCGACTGGTGCGGGCCGGAGATCTGCACGGCGAGACGGCGAACGGCGAGGTCGGCATGCCGGTGAAGCTCAAGCTACTCGATGAGACCGTCTTCAAGCACGACGGCCGGATGGACTTCATCGACAACGTCGTCGACCGCTCCTCCGGTACGATCCGCGGCCGGGCGCTGATCGCCAACAAGCAGGGTCTCTTCACCCCCGGCATGTTCGCTCGCATACAGGTGGCCAGCTCGCCTCCCTACGAGGCGCTGCTGGTCCCGGACGTCGCCATTGGCACCGAACAGGCTCGCAAGTACGTGTTCGTCGTGGGCCCCGACGATGTCGCCAACCAGAAGTACGTAGAACTCGGCCACGTGATCGACGGCATGCGGGTGATCAAGAGCGGGCTCAATCCGACCGACCGGGTGATCGTGAACGGACTGATGCGGGTCAGGCCCGGACAGAAGGTGACCGCACACGTGTCGGCGGGCGAATCGCCGCGCGCCTCGGCAAATTGAGGCGGCCAGTCATGCGCATCTCACACTTTTTCATCGACCGGCCGATCTTCGCTGCCGTCGTTTCGATAATCTTCGTCATCCTCGGCGGAGTGTCTTTCAGCCGGCTGCCGGTCGCCCAGTATCCCGAGATTGCGCCGCCAATCATAAATGTCTCGGGTCAGTATCCCGGCGCCAGCGCCGAAGTCGTCGCTTCCACTGTGGTCGCGCCCATCGAGGAGCAGATCAATGGCGTCGAGAACATGCTTTACATGTCGTCGAACTCGACCGCCGACGGGCGGTTCACGATCTCGGTGACATTCGACATCGGCACAAACCTCGACATCGCACAGGTCCAGGTTCAGAACCGCGTGGCCATTGCGCTGCCCCGACTGCCCGCGGACGTGCGCAACATTGGTGTCACCGTCAACAAATCATCACCCGACCTGATGATGGTCGTTCATCTCTATTCGCCGGACCGGTCGCGCGACATGCTTTTCATGTCCAACTACGCCACGCTCGAGATCAGGGACGCGCTCACCCGCCTCAATGGCGTCGGTTCGATCATCGTGTTCGGCAGTCGCGACTATGCCATGCGAGTGTGGCTCGACCCGGACCGCCTGCAGTCGTTGGGCCTCACTGCGCAGGACGTGGTGGCGGCGCTGCAAGGGCAGAACGTTCAGGTCGCATCCGGCGTGCTAAACCAACCGCCGGTCGGGGAACCCAGGGCATTCCAGGTGGCGGTGCGTACGCTCGGACGGCTCGCCGAGGTCGCCGAGTTCTCGAACATCGTCGTCAAGCGAACGGACACCGCCGTGGTTCGGCTCAAGGATGTGGCTAAGGTTGAGCTCGCGGCACAGGACTATTCGTCCAACTCCTATCTCAACCGCGATCCGGCAGTGGCGCTTGCCGTGTTCCAGCGGCCCGGCTCCAACGCGCTCGCGACGGCGCGCAGCGTGATTGGCACCATGGCCCAGCTTTCGCGAAACTTTCCGCCGGGGATCAAGCACGACATCATCTACAATCCGACCACGTTCATTCAGGACTCGGTCGACGCCGTTCAGGCGACGATAATCGAAGCCATACTGCTCGTTGTGCTCGTCGTCGTCTTCTTCCTGCAAACCTGGCGCGCAGCCATCATACCTCTGGTGGCCATCCCGGTGTCACTGATCGGCACCTTCTTCTTCATGGCGCTGTTCGGTTTCACTATCAATAACCTTACGCTGTTTGGGCTGGTGCTCGCCGTCGGCATCGTCGTTGACGATGCGATCGTGGTGGTCGAGAACGTCCAGCGCAACATCGCCGCCGGCCTTGCACCGCGGGAAGCCGCGATCAAGAGTATGGACGAGGTGGGCGCGGCGCTGGTGGCCATCGCGCTTGTGTTGTGCGCGGTGTTCGTGCCTTCCGCTTTCATTGCCGGCATATCGGGCCAGTTCTACCGGCAGTTCGCTCTCACCATCGCCGGAGCCACCATCATCTCGTTGGTCGTGTCGTTGACGCTGTCGCCTGCCATGTGCGCGCTGTTGCTCAAGCCGATCGAGGCGGAAGCTCACAGGGCGTGGTGGTCGCGGCCGGTACGGATGGTCTTTCACGGTTTCAACCGGGGCTTCGGTGCACTCGCTACGGGTTATGGGTGGCTCGCCGGCCGTATCGTGCGCATCGCCGCCATCATGCTCGTACTCTATGCCGGCATTCTCGCTTTCGGCCTCAACGAGTTCCGCCGAACGCCCACCGGCTTCATCCCCCAGGTCGATCGCGGCTTTCTGATCATCGCAGCGCAGCTCCCGCCCGGTGCCGCACTTTCCCGCACCGACGAGGTGCTGCGTCGCGCCGCCGACATTGCACTCAGCGTTCCGGGCGTTGCCCACGTCGTGCCGATCGTAGGCTTCTCGGGCGCCACCTTCACCAATGCGCCAAACGCAGGTGCCATCTTTGCCGTGCTCGATCCTTTCGATGAGCGCGCTAAGGACCCGTCGAAGTCGGCCGGCGCCATCCAAGGGCAGCTGTTTGCGCGGCTTGCCGCCATCGAGGAAGCTTTCATGGTGGTCATTCAGCCGCCATCCGTGCAGGGCATCGGCAACGCCGGCGGTTTTCGCATGATGATCGAAGACCGCGCCGGGCGGGGCCCGCAGGCGCTGCAGGGAGCGGTCTACGCCATGATGGGGCGCGCCGCCCAAACCCCCGGTGTGGCCCAAGTTTTCTCACTTTACGAGACTTCCACGCCGCAGCTCTACCTCGACATCGATCGCACCAAGGCGCAGATGTTGGGCGTCGAAATCGCCGACGTGTTCAGTGCGCTGCAAATCTACGTTGGCTCTTCCTACGTCAACGACTTCAACCTGTTCGGCCGCACCTATCGCGTCACGGCGCAGGCCGATGCCGCGCACCGGCTCGACGCTGATGACGTGCTCAGGATCAGGGTGCGCAATGGCGACGGGCAGACAGTGCCGCTCGCCTCGTTCACGACTGTGCGCGACATCTCCGGTCCTTATCGCGTGCCGCGCTACAATCTCTACCCGGCAGCCGAGCTCGATGGGGCGGCGGCGCCCGGCTACAGCCAAGGCCAGGCCATCGAGATTATGGAGCGGCTTGCAGCCGAGACCCTGCCTGATGGGTTCGGGTTCGAGTGGACGACGCTTGCCTTCCAGCAGATCAGGGCCGGAAATACCGCGCTTTTCGCATTCGCGCTCGCCGTCGTATTCGTGTTTCTGGTGCTGGCGGCGCAGTTTGAAAGCGTGACACTGCCCCTCGCTGTTATCATGATCGTGCCCATGTGCCTGGTGGCGGCGATCAGCGGCGTGATTCTGCGTGGTCAGGACAACAATATCCTGACCCAGGTCGGTTTCGTCGTGCTGATCGGCCTTGCAGCCAAGAATGCGATCCTGATTGTGGAATTCGCAAAACAGCTCGAGGACCAGGGCCGCAACCTAGGGGAGGCGGCAGTGGAGGCCGCGCGGTTGAGGTTCAGGCCGGTGCTGATGACCTCGCTCGCGTTCATCTTCGGCGTCACGCCGCTGGTGTGGGCGATCGGTGCCGGGGCCGAGCTGCGTCAGGTGCTCGGTACCACGGTGTTCTTCGGCATGATCGGGGTCACCGCCTTCGGATTGATCTTCACCCCGGCCTTCTACGTCATCTGCCGCAGGCTGGCCGGTGTGGGCCGGCGCCATGCGCCCCTCGCCGGGGCCTCACGTCCGGCCGAATGATCAGAACAGGCGTCCTCCGTCCGGTACTTTGCGGTCGGGGCCGATCAGCACCACCGCCCCATTCTCGTCGGGGAAGCCGAGGGTCAGAACCTCGGACATGAACTTTCCGATCTGGCGCGGCGGGAAGTTGACCACGGCCGCGACTTGGCGGCCGACGAGGTCCTGCGGCCGGTAGTGCACGGTAATCTGGGCCGAGCTCTTCTTGATGCCGAGGGCGGGACCGAAATCGATCTTGAGCTTGAAAGAGGGTTTTCTTGCCTCGGGATAGGCCTCGGCCTCGATGATTGTCCCGACACGGATATCGACGGCCAGAAACTGAGCGAAATCGATGGTCGGCGCCGTCTCCTGTTCTGCGTTCACTCCGTCCCTCCCGATTGCCCCAACACCTAGCCTGGACCGTCATGCGTGACCTGGCTGGGCGTCTGCCTCCGGCGCCGCCGGAGACGGCGGCGGGGGCGGCGTCGGCCGCGGACGCGACCGGCTCCACCCGGTGAAGATTTCGCCGAGGCGGCAGAACGCACCGCATACGCCCTCCAAGGTCTCGAGATTCCGCTCGCCCCGGCGCAGGCGCCGGTCGAGCGCCGCCATGGTGCGGGCAAGCCCCGGATCATCGTCGTCGAGCCAGGTGTGGAACACCGAGGCATAGACCGAGGCGAGGCCCGCAACGCGAACGGCCCCGCGGGCACCCTCCGTATCGATGCCTGCGGCCTGCAGCATCCAATGCTGCGAAGCTAGGCTGGCGCAAACGAGATCGTAATCAGGGCCGGCATCGCGCACGATCGAGGCAAGGGCCGCCTTGTAGGGCGCCAGCACGTCAAAGCGACTCATCACCACCTCAAAGATCGCATCGCGCGCGGCCTGATCGGGGGCGCGCCGCGGTACTCGGCGGAGCACCTCGTCGTCGACGGCGCGTACGAAGGCAGCGAGAATGGCGCTCTTGCTGGAGAAGATCTGTTTAAGCTCAACGAGGTTGGAGCCTGCTTCCTCGGCGATGTCTCTCAACGTCACTTCGCCCCAACGGCGCGTTGCGGCAAGCCGCAAAGCCGCAGCGATGATCCTGCCCTTGGCGGTCAATTGATCGAGCATGGCGGCACCCTTATCGCTCCCATGAGAAACTTAGGGTGGACAGCGGGGAAATGCCAGCGCGCTCGCGGGACTTTGCTACTGCCCAAGCTCCCGGCTGCGCCTGGCGGCGGCGGCGACCGCCTTAGCCAGCAGCTCCTTCAGTCCGCCAGGGCCCATGAGCACCGAAAGGGCGGCTGCCGTGGTGCCTCCGGGCGAGGTGACGTTCTGGCGTAGCACGGCGGGATCGTCAGCAGAGCGGCGGAGCAGTTCGCCGGAGCCCACCACGGTGGCACGCGCGAGCTTCCGCGCGAGCGGCTCGGAGATGCCGGCCTCAATAGCCGCCTCGGCCAAACACTCGGTGAGGAGGAACACGTAGGCGGGTCCCGACCCCGAGACGGCCGTCACCGCATCCATCTCAGCTTCGTTATCGATCCAAGCGACTTCACCCACCGCACCGAGGAGTGCCTCGCACGTGGTCCGCTGGGCAGGCGTGACGTAGGTATTGGCCACGCAGACGGTCATGCCGCGCCCAACAGCGGCCGGCGTATTCGGCATGGCGCGGATGACGGCGGCGCCGGGAACAAGGTGGCGCTCGAAGGCTGAGAGCTTGCGACCGGCCGCGATCGAGACGACGAGCGTATGTGGACCGGCGAGGGCGGCGAGCGCAGGAAAGACGGCGTCCATCACCTGCGGCTTGACGGCCACCATCAGAACCGCGGGCGGCGGCACCATCGGCTGCAGAGCTGATTGCGCCTCGATGCCGTGCACTTTCAGGAGCTCACGGACCTCGGCAGGCGGGGAAGGATCCTGCACGATGACCTGAGCAGGGTCGACACCACGTTCGAGCCAGCCTGACAGCAGTGCTCCACCCATTCTGCCCGCGCCGGCGAGAACCAGCGCACCTTCGAGCACCAAACGCGTCACTGGCCTTCTCCCCGGCTGGCTGTGCCGCTCAAGCCCGGCCCTCGGTCTCGAACATGGTGGAGACCAGCGCCTCGCGGCTTTCCTTGCCAGCCCAAACCACGAACTGGAACGCCTGATAATAGCGCTCGCAGGCGTCCAAGGCAGCGCGCAACAGGGCCTCGCACTGGCCTGCCGTGGCGACCGCCCCGTTAAGCATCAGCCCGTGGCGAAACATGATGAGGCCCTCCTGCACCCAAAGATCGAAGTGGCCGAGCCAGAGCTGCTCGTTGATCTGTGCAATCAGACGGTAGACCTCACCCAAGCGACTCTCGGGCACCTTGAAATCAAAAGCGCACGCCAAATGCAGCGTCTCGAGGTCCTCGCGCCAGTTGAGCGAGAAATGATAATCCGTCCACGTGCCACCGACGATCATGGTCAACTCGTCCTCGCCGGTGCGCTCACAGGCCCAGTCGTGGCCTTGCGCGATCCGCTCGGCCAGATCAACCGGATTGGTGACGCGATCGTAGCCTGCTTCACACGTTGCCATCGTTCTCCCTCGCATTGGATTGCGCCCCCCGCTCACGCCGTTCACCTGCCCCGCCATCACTCGACGCACGACGGTGCATACACACCGTCGAAGCCCGGCGACGAAACCAGATCGGCGGCACGAGTCGCAAGCTTTCCCGGCCCTTGTCCACGGCCAAAGTGGCGGGCGGCGGGCCGCCAGTGCACAGGCCTGTAAATGAAGGCGCAATCCTGTGGACGAGAGGAGCGGGCTAGCCGCCCGTCTTGCCGCGCGCCAGCTCGGCCTCGAGCGCGGTGATGCGCGCAGCGAGCCGCTCGTTCTCCTCGCGCGCTTTCTCCGCCATCGCCTTCACGGCCTCCAGTTCCTCGCGTTTGACGACGTCCATGTCGGCGAGGAACTTCTCACCTTGGGCCCTAACGATGTTCTCCACCTCCCGCCGCATGCCCTGCGCGGCACCCGCCGCGTCTGTCATCAATTTGGCGAGGTCGTCGAGGAAGCGATTGGTCGTCTGCGTCACGGCTTAAGCTCCATGCCCTGGCGCCAGGCATCGGCGCACTTGCTGTGACTATGGTGGCGTAAGCTGTCGCGATCAAGCGATCGCCGGCAGACTTTGTATCGCCCGCTGCCCATCCATCTGTCCGGAAAACTTGACAGGGGTGGGCCGCGGCCGACAATTCGCACCGCCTCAATCGGTACGAAGACCTCTCGAGCGGCCATGAGCATCCTGGCAATTCCCTACCCCGAAATCGATCCGGTTGCACTCGAGATCGGCCCTATCGCGATAAAGTGGTACGGGCTCGCTTACGTGGCAGGGCTCCTCATCGGCTGGCTTTACATCAAGAGAATGCTGGCCGAGACGCGGCTGTGGTTTAAGGGCGAGGCGCCGTTTGCGCCGGCGCGCGCCGACGATCTGTTGATCTTCATGACCGTCGGTGTGGTGGCGGGCGGACGGCTGGGCTTCGTGCTTTTATATGAGCCGAGCTACTACCTTCGACACCCGCTCGAGATCTTCGCCATCTGGCAGGGCGGCATGGCCTTCCATGGTGCGCTGCTCGGCTGTGGGCTTGCAATCTGGCTGTTCGCGCGCTGGGCCAACGTCTCCCCGCTCTCGGCCATGGACCTGACCGCCGCGGCAGTGCCGATCGGGCTGTTTTTCGGCCGCATCGCCAACTTCATCAACGGCGAGCTCTATGGTCGTCCGACCACCCTGCCGTGGGGCATGGTTTTTCCGGAGACCCGACTGCTCAATCCGGGCGTTGAGCCTGAGCCGCGCCATCCGAGCCAGCTGTACGAGGCGTTCTTCGAGGGACTTGTGCTGTTTCTGCTTCTCAGGTGGCTCACCCACCGGCAAGGAGCGCTCAAGTCGCCCGGGCTCGTTACCGGTGCCTTCCTCATCGGTTATGGCATCGCCCGCTCGTTCTGCGAGCTGTTCCGCGAGCCCAACGCCGGCCACCTGTTTACCGTCGGCGTGCTCACACCGGGCATCGCTTATTCGATCCCGATGATCCTGCTCGGCATATGGTTCATATGGATGGTGCGCAGCAGGGCGGTAGCGTGAACGGGCAGCGCGCCACACCTCTGGCGTTGCGGCTCAAGGAGCGCATCCGGCGCGACGGGCCGATGCCTCTGGCCGAGTACATGCAAGCCTGCCTCACCGACCCGGAGCATGGCTACTATCGCAAGAGGCACGCCATCGGCCGAGGCGGCGACTTCGTCACCGCGCCGGAGATCAGCCAGGTGTTCGGTGAGCTGATCGGCCTGTGGGCGGCCGTCGTCTGGCAACAGATGGGGAAGCCCTCGCCTGTGGCCCTCGTCGAACTCGGCCCCGGACGCGGCACGCTAATGAAGGATGCACTGCGCGCCGCGCGCACGGTGCCCGATTTTCGCGCAGCCATGCGTGTGCATCTCCTCGAACTGGGCGAGGCTTTGAGGAGGGAGCAGGAGGCCGCCCTCGCCGAAGCCGGCGTGGCCATTGCGTGGTCAGCGGCAATGAGAGAACTGCCCAAGGATGCCCCGACCATTATCGTCGCCAACGAATTCCTCGATGCGCTACCGGTTAGCCAATGGGAGCGGATCGGCGGGCAATGGCATGCGCGTCATGTGGGCGTGAACGCCAACGGGGCATTCGAGATTGTGCAGTGTCCCGCGGTAGGTGCCGTGGAGGCGATCGCTGCGCATTGGCCGGCGGCGCGGGAAGGTGACATCCTTGAAGCCAAGGCATTCGCCGACCTTGCCGCGCACGTTCGGGCGTTGGCGCCCGCCGTTCCGCTGGCGGGGCTCTTCATCGACTACGGTCACGACGACTGGCGCTTCGGTGATACAGTGCAGGCTGTTCGCGGCCACCGTCTCGAGGAACCGCTTTGCTCGCCAGGCGAGGCAGACCTGTCCAGCCAGGTCAACTTCGCCGACTTTGCCCGCCAGCTCGGCGGTGGCGAGCTTGCCGTCGACGGCCCGGTGACGCAGGCGGAGTTTCTGGGGTCGCTGGGCATCGCC
>DATLZB010000158.1:0-71209 GCA_035574175.1 Hyphomicrobiaceae bacterium | reverse complement strand
AACACCTGCCTCGACCGCCACTATGCCGACTTTGGCGCCATGCGCGACGCCTTGCTCGGCGCGCCCGTCACCTCCACCGTCGGCATGTCCGACTACCAGCACGTGGCCGCCGACCGCGACCTCATCGTTGCCGTGCTGAAGGGCGGGACGGAGGCTGCGGCCCAGGGCGTTAACGTGCTGCTCTACGGTTCACCCGGCGCCGGCAAGACCGAACTCGCCAAGGTTGCGGCCAAAGCCGCCGGGCTCACGCTTTACGTTGCCGGGGAGGACACGCGCGACACCGAGTACAACCGATCGGCCCGCCTCGCCGACCTCGTATTTTCTGAGCGTTTGCTCGCCGGCGAGCGCCGGACCGCGCTGCTGTTCGACGAGATGGAGGACATCGCCGTCCACCTCATCAATCGGGGTGGATCGAAGGTTTATCTCAACCGGCTGCTGGAGACCAATCCGGTTCCGATCCTTTGGACCTCGAACGAACTTGCCAACATCGACCCTGCCCTGCTCCGCCGCATGACGCTTGCCATCGAGCTTAAGCGCCCGCCCGCCGCGCAGCGCCGGCGCATCATCCAGCAGCTGCTTGATCGCGCCGGTCTCGACATCCCCGATCACGACGTTGGCCGTCTTGCCGAGCGCATCGATGCCACGCCGGCGATCATCGAGAACGCGATTCGCGCCGCGAAGTTCGCTGGTGGCGGCTCCGACGTCATCGAGCGAGCGGCGCGCGGTATCATGCGCGCGGTCTCTGGCGTGACTGCACGCCGGCTCACCGCCATCCCTGCCTTCGATCCGGGCCTCACTGCCGCGAGCCGCGACCTGATCGCCCTTGCCGACCAGCTCGTCGGCGGCCGTGTGCGCGCCTTCTCGCTTTGCCTCTACGGGCCGCCCGGCACCGGCAAGTCGGCTTTTGCCCGCTACCTGGCCGGCCGGCTCGGCCTCGAGATCCTGCACAAGCGTGCCTCCGACATCCTGGGCCCCTACGTTGGCCAGTCGGAACGCAACATCGCCGACGCTTTCGAAGAGGCGCGCGAGTCCGGAGCCTTCCTGGTCTTCGACGAAGCCGACAGCCTTTTGCTCGACCGCCGCGATGCCCATCGTTCCTGGGAGATTTCGCAGGTCAATGAGATGCTGACCTGGATGGAGGAACACCCCCTGCCGGTGTGCTTCACCACCAACCTCATGGAGCGCATCGACCAAGCTTCGCTGCGCCGCTTCACATTTAGCGTGCGCTTCGACTACCTCGATCGCAGTGGACTTGAGCGCGCCTGGCAAGTGTTCTTCGGTCTCGAGATCGCCCCGCGCGAAGGCCTCGACTTTGCCAATCTGACGCCGGGCGATTTCGCCAAGGCGAGGAAGCAGGCCGAGGTACTGGGGATTGTCGCCAACCCGGACGATCTCGTCGATCTGATCGCCGAAATCAGCCGCGCCAAGCCTGGCGCGTCCGGCGCGCTCGGATTTACGCCGTAGCACCCGCCGCCGATCTCAGGCACCGTACTTTCTGGTCTTGGCGTTTCGTGCGATGGCGCGGCTCGCAGGTGAGCCGCTCGGTGCGGGCTATACCCGCGCCCCGCTTATTCCGGCGAGCTCCGCCTCGAGCGCCTTCTCGATGGCGCCCCGCGGCCGCGTGTAGCCCGCCATCAGATCGTACAGCACCGGCGTCAGGAACAGGGTGAGGACTAGCGAGCCGCCCAAGCCCCCGACGATCACCGTACCGATCGCCTCGCGGCTCTCCGCGCCGGCCCCGCTCGCCAGCATCAGCGGCACCGCGCCGAGGATGGTCGAGATCACCGTCATCACGATCGGCCGCAGCCGCAGCACCGAGGCCTCGATCACGGCTTCCCGCACGCCATAGCCCCGATCGCGCAGCTGGTTTGCGAACTCCACGATCAGAATACCGTTCTTGGCCATCAACCCGACCAGCAGGATGATGCCGATCTGGCTGTAGACGTTGAGTGACAATCCGCCGAGCAGGAGCGAATAGACGGCTCCCGCCAGCGCCAGCGGTACGCTCAGCATGATGATCAGCGGATGCACGAAGCTCTCGAACTGGGCGGCGAGCACCAAGAAGACGATCAGGAACGCGAGCGCCAGCGTAACCGCCACGCCGCCCGAGGTTTCCTTGAACTGCTGCGAGGGGCCGGCATACTTGAGCTTGACCTCTGGTGGAAGAATCTCTGCCGCCGCTTTCTCCAGATAGTTGAGTGCCGATCCGAGATCGTAGTCCTCCTTGAGACCGGCTTCGAGCGCGATCGCCGGCAGGCGGTTGTAGCGGCGCAGCTCGGGAGCTGCCGCTCCCTCCGAAACGCTGACCAGCGCGGTGAGCGGAATCAAGGTCTGGTTGTCGCCTGCGCGCACGAATATGCCGCGGATGTCGTCCGGCGTCCGCCGATCGCCTTCCTTGGCCTGAACGATGACCGGATAGGCGCGTCCCCGGTCGATGTAATCGGTAATCTCGCGCGAGGCGAAGAAGGTCTGCAGCGTGGCAGCGATCGTTTCCACGCCGATACCGAGATCGTCGGCGCGGGTCCGGTCGATCTTGAGCGTGAGTTGCGGCTGATTTTCCTCGAAGTCGAGCTCGGGGCTGTCGAGACCCGAATTCTCTTCGGCGCGCCGCAGCAGCGCCTTCGCCCAGACCTTTACGTTCTCGAAGTCCGGGTTGGCGACCACCACCCGAACCGGCGTGCGCGACCCCTTGACCCCGAGGCCGGCCGGCATCGCTGGAGAGCCCTTGGCACCGGTCAGTCGGGCCATCTTGGGCCTGATCTCGCTCAGGATCTCGCTCGCCGTCTTCTCGCGTTCGTCCCAGTGCTTGAGGCGCAGCACCACGAACCCGCGATTGGTTCGCCCCGCGCTGCCCACAACGGAATAGACCGTCTCCACGTCACCGCTGGCTCGCAGCGACGCCACCGCCTCTTCCATCGTCTTGTTCTGCGTGTTGGTGTAGCGGACGGTGCTGCCCTCCGGTGCCGTAATCGGCATGAAGATCACGCCGCGATCCTCGCGCGGCGTCAGCTCCCGCGGCAATCCCTGGTACACGAACCAGCTGCCGCCGGCGAACAGCGCGGTCGCTCCGATGACCACCGCCGGCGCTTTCACTGCCCTTTCGAGCAGGTGCCGATAACTCCGCGCCACTGCGCCCATGAAACCGCGAGGCGGTGCGCCTTCCTTCACCGGCTCGGCTGACGGTGTGAGCAGCTTCGCCGTGAGCATCGGACACAAGGAGAGGGCCACGAACGTCGAGATCAGCACCGCGCCCGCCATCACGAAACCGAACTCGGTGAACAAGCGGCCGACCTCGCCTTCCAGGAACGAGATCGGCACGAACACGGCGACGAGCGTCAGCGACGTGGCCAGCACCGCAAACGTCACCTGCCGCGTGCCGAGCGTGCTCGCCACCAGCGGGCTCTCGCCGTAATCGACGCGCCGCTGAACATTTTCGAGCACCACGATGGCATCGTCGACGACGAGGCCGATGGCAAGAATGAGCGCCAGCAGCGTCAAGACGTTGATCGAGTACCCGAGCACCCAGATGATCAGGAAGCATCCGATCAGCGACACTGGTATGGTGACCGCCGGCACCAGCGTGGCGCGCACGGAGGCGAGAAAGGCGAGGATCACCAGCACTACCAGCACCATTGCGATGCCGAGCGCGATCAGCACCTCCTTGATCGAAGCCGCCACGAACAGCGCATCGTCGGAGCCGACCGTGATCGTCATGCCCTCCGGCAGGGTCGCCTTGAGGTTCTCGATCTCCTTGCGAACTGCGTTTGAGATCGCAATCGTGTTGGCCTTGGCCTGCCGCAGCACCGCAAGCCCGATGGCCTGCACCCCGTTCGCACGGACGATGGTCTTGTCGTCTTCCGCTCCCAGTTCGACGGTGGCGATGTCACTCAGGCGGACAGGATAACCTGCAATCCGGTCGACCACGATGTTGCGGAAGGACTCGACCGTCTGCAGCCGACTGTCGAGCCGGATCGAAAGTTGCAGGTTGAGCGATTCCACCTCGCCGGCCGGCAGCTCCACGTTGTTGCGCCGCAGCGCACTCTCCACCTGGGCGACCGTAAGGTTGCGGGCGGCCATCGCCGCGCGGTCGAGCCAGATGCGCACCGCGTACCGACGCGAACCTTGAATATCGACACTGGCGACACCGTCCAAAGTGGCCAGTCGATCGACGACGAAGCGCTCCAAGTAATCTGTGATCTCGGGCGGAGACATCCGCGTGGAAGTCACCGCCAGACGCATCACCGGCTCGCTATCGCTGTCGCTCTTGACGATCTGCGGCTCCTCGACATCCTGAGGCAGATCGCCCCGCGCGCGCCCGACAGCGTCGCGCACGTCGTTGGCCGCCTCGTCGGGGTCTCGCCCGATCTCGAACTCGACCACGGTACGGCTTCGCCCGCGTCGGCTGAACGACGTTATGGACTTGACGCCGCTGATGCCGGCGACTGCGCTCTCGATCACCTCCGTGATGTCGGTATCGATGATTTCGGGCGCGGCACCCTTGAGCTCGGTCGTTACCGTTACGATAGCGTTGTCGATGTCGGGCAGCTCGCGGATCGGCAGTCGGATCAGCGCCCCGATGCCCAGCACGACAATGAGCAGGCTGGCGACAGTCGCTAGCACGGGTCGGCGAATGCTGAGATCGGACAGCGTCATGTGCCGTTGCCCTTGCCGCTGCCCCTGCCGCCCTGCCGCGACCGCTCGGCGGGCCCCTCGTTGCCGCTCACCCGGATGGCGACCCCGTCTCTGAGACGCTGGATACCGCGTACGATCACCGGTTCGCCGGCAGCAAGACCCTGGGTGACCTCGACGAGCCCTGGCTGGCGCTGTCCGATCTTGACGTTGCGCCGCACCGCTTTGCCGTCCTTGGCAAGATACACGAAGGTATCCATGCCCTCCGTCACGATTGCCTCCTCGGGCACGGTGAGGGCAACCTTCTCCGACAGTACCACGACCAGCCGCATGAACATGCCGGCCGGCAGCAGCCGCTCTGGATTGGGCACGGCGGCACGGACCTTGAAGGTCCTCGAGTTACGATCGATCCGGCTGTCGATGCTGGCGATCTTGCCGGCGAAGGTGCGCCCCGGGAAGGCTGCCCCCTCCGCTTCCACTTCCATGCCGATGCGCGTCTCTCCGAACACCGTCTCTGGCAGCAGGAACTCGAGCTCGACCTCGGACAGATCATCGAGCGTGGTCACCACCACACTGCTGTCTATGCGCGCACCGACTTCGACCCTGGTGAGCCCCACCCGTCCACCGAACGGCGCGCGCAGCGTGCGATCAGCGAGCCGACGCTCGGCGCGCTCGATCTCGGCGGACGCCGCCGCCTCGTCGGCCTTGAGCTGCTCGAGCGTAGCGGTGGTCACCGTATTGGACTTCAGCAGCACCTGCGCCCGCTGCAGCGCCAGCGCCGCCTGCTGCAGCTTGGCGCGCGCTTCGGCGAGATTCGCCCGCTCGATATCGTCATCGAGCCGCAGAAGGACGTCGCCCTTCTTGACTTCTTGGCCAGCGACCACCGGAATCTCGATGACGCGTCCCGCCACCAGCGGCACCACCTCGATGGCTTGGCGTGCCCTCGTCGTCGCCACTGCGTCGATCGTTCGCTTAAGGCGGCTCGTCTGCACCTCGCTGACTTCGACGGGCCGCGCACTGCCGCCGGAGGCACGCTCGATGTTGGCGCCGGTCGCCTTACCCAAGTAGTTGACGTAGAGCCAATAGCCGCCGTACCCGCACCCGATCACAGCGGCCAGGATTAACAATCTTCGTATAAGAACCATCAGAACCTTACTTTACCCGATCCCCACGCATGGCCAGCCTTCCCGACGAGTCGAGAGTTGCTTGCCGGCAGCCCCCAACGCCCCGTCTGTTGCGAGGTGCAATTGTCGGCTGGCACTTGTACACCAAGTGGCGCTTCCCGCGCCATGCGAACCGCACGGCCGAGAGGGCTGATTGGGATGTTTAACGGCCGACCTCACTGGTTTCCGTTGCAGGGCCCGCTCATGGCTTGGTCGTAGGGGCCCGGCATGGTGAAAGCTGCTCAACCTTGCGACAGGCCTTCGATCGGCCAGCCGGGGCCTTCCGAGACGGCGTCCCAGTCGGCAAGTTTCAGTTCGTCGGCGCCTCCGCTCGCCTCGAGTGCCGCATCGACCGCCGCCGTGGCTTTGGCAAGCGCTTCCCCTGGACTTGCCCCGTTCAGCAGGTGGCCGAGCAGCAGCCCGGCCATCAGGTCGCCCACGCCGTGCGGCACCTTCTCGCGCAGCGGCACGCGCGTCAGATAGGTTCCCTTGGGCGACGCCATCAGGTTGATGCGCTCTGCGTGCAGCCTGCCCGGCAGCGACTTGGTCAGCACGCTGGCAACGCCGAGCGCTGCTGACGCCCTGGCCGCCGAGGCCCCGTCCTCGATCGGGGCACAGGCAAGAAACGACAGCTCGAAGCGGTTGGGCGTCGCGATGTCGGCGCGCGGCACAAGTACGTCGCGGATGGCCGCTGCTGCGCCGGCCTCGATATAAAGGCCCTTGGGCTCGTCGCCCATTACCGGGTCGCACAGATAGGTGATGTCGGGCCGTCGCGCCTTGATGCGCACGAGCGCCTGGGCGGCGAATGCCACATGCGAAACGCTAGGCAGATATCCCGTAAGCACCGCATCGATCTCACCGAGCCACCCGTTCCTGTCGAGCGCATCGACCATGCGTTGCAGCGCCGCTGCCTGGATCCGCGTGCCTGCGCTGTGTTTGTGGCCGGGGTGGTTGGAAAGGACGATGGTCGGCAGTGCCCACACCTCGTGCCCCAGGCGACGCAGTGCCGGGACGGTCGCGGACAGGCCGACATGACCTCTGGTGACCTGCGAGGAAATGGCAAGCACGCGCGCCAAGGTCGCCTCCCCGCGGTTTTAGATGACGTTGGCCTCGGCGAGCGGCTCGTTGCGCACGACCCGCTCGTAGCCGAGGCGCTCAAGGTCGATGGTCAGAAAGCGGCCATGCACGATCAGCTCGGCGACGGCCCGGCCGACGGCGGGCGCCTGCTGCAGACCGTGACCGGAAAACCCGTTCGCGAAATAAAAGTTCCGCATATCGGAATGGGCCCCGACGACGGCGTTCTGATCGAACGTGTTGTAGTCGTAGAAACCCGCCCAGGCACCGGTCACCTTGATCGCCTCGAACGCCGGCACCCGTGTTGCCAGCACTGGCCAGATTTCGTTCTCGAACAGACTGTGGTCGATTGCATCGAGGTCCGCCGCCAGCGGCTCCTGCTCCTTTCGCGGCGAGCACCCGGCGATGAAACTCTGCCCTTCGGGCCTGAACCACACCCCGTTCGGATCGACAGTGAGCGGCGCCTCAGCGAGCTCGCTTGCCGGGTTGCGGCAGTCGAACACGAATACGAAGCGCTTTCTCGGCTCCACCGGCAGCGCAAGGCCCGCCAGCGCCGCGATCTTGCCAGCCTGCGGCCCTGCCGCATTGACCAGCTTTTCGCATCCGATCCGGTCTCCGCCGGCCAGAGCCACCGACACCGCCCGACCGCCGGATACCTCGATGCCGACCACCTCGTCGTGAAGGTACTCAACGCCCTGAGCCTGCGCCGCCTTTCTCAGCAGCATCATCAGGCTCGACGGATCGAGCCACCCCTCCCCGCTGCGGCCGAAGGCGCCTGCCGCCACTCCGTTTGTGCTGAGCCAGGGAAAGCGCCCCGCGAGCGCCGGCGGATCGTACAATGCGATGTCGGCCCCCTCCCGCTGTTGCAGGGTCACGTTGCGCACAAGTACGTCCCGACCCTTCGGGCTGGCGAGGATCAGATAGCCCCGCTCGCGGAAGCCCACCTCGGCGTCCTCGCCGAACTCGCTCTTGAGATTGCGGATGAACGCCAGCGTCGCCAGCGAAAGGCGGATGTTCTCGGGCGTGGAAAACTGCTGCCGCAGCCCGCCCACTGAGCGCGGGGTGCTGGCGAGCCTGTAGCCCGGATCACGCTCCACGACGACGACGGAGCCGCGAAAGCCCAGCTTCCTCAGGTAGTAGGCAACCGCGCTGCCGATCACGGCCCCGCCGACGATCACCACATCCGCCCGCTCTGGCATGACCCCAGTTTGCCCGCTTTGCGCCCAGCACGCCACGCTTTGCGATCTTGTGCGGCGCACTATAGGCTCAGCGCCAGCCACCGACTCGAGCGAGGCACCCATGCAGTTCCGACCGCGGCGCAGCGCACTTTACATGCCGGCATCCAACGCCCGCGCCTTGGAGAAGGCGAAGACACTCCCCGCGGACATGGTGATCTTCGACCTCGAGGACGCGGTGGCGCCCGAGGCGAAGCCCACCGCTCGCGAGCAGGCGGCCGCCGCCGCCCGATCCGGCGGATACGGCGGGCGCGAAGTCGTGATCCGTATCAACGCCCTCGATACGCCCTGGGGCGAGAACGATGTCGCCGCGGCCGTCTCCGCTGCACCCGACGGCATTCTCGTTCCCAAGATCGCCACCCCCGACGATGCACGCCGCATCGCCCCCCTGCTCGCTGGCGCTTCTCAACGCACGCGGCTCTGGCTGATGATCGAGACCCCACTCGCCATCCTCCGCATCGCCGACATCGCCGCCCTTGCCAGCGAGCCGGCAATCCGGCTCGCCGGCTTCGTCATGGGCACCAACGATCTCGCCAAGGAAACCCGCGCTGACCTCGGGGCCGATCGCGTCGCTGGACTTTATTGGTTTTCAGCCGCCATCACCGCCGCCCGCGCCTTTGGCCTCGACGTGCTCGATGGCGTCTATAACAACTTCCGCGATCTTGAGGGCTTCAGGCGCGAGTGCGAGTTGGGCCGACGCCTTGGCATGGACGGCAAGACGCTCATCCACCCTGACCAGATCGCCGTTGCCAACGAGGTGTTCGCCCCTTCCGCCGACGAGATCGCCTGGTCGCGCAAGGTAATCGCCGCATTCGAGCGTGCCGAGAACAAGGGCAAGGGCGTCATTACCGTGGAGGGGCGAATGGTCGAGATCATGCATGCTGACATCGCCCGCCGCACAGTGGCCATTGCCGACGCGATCGCTGGGAGAGGGCCATGACCGCCTCCAAGACCGGCTTGGGCAATTTCTTCGAGGACTTTCGTCTGGGCCAGGTCTTGCGCCACGCCTCGCCCCGCACCCTCACTGCCGGCGATGTCGCCGTCTACATGGGACTATACGGACCTCGCTTTGCCGTGCAGTCGGCAGATACCTTTGCCAGGGCTATCGGCTACCCACGCTCGCCCGTCGACGACCTGCTCGTATTCAACGTCGTGTTCGGCAAGACCGTCCCCGACATCTCGCTCAATGCCGTCGCCAACCTCGGCTATGCCGAGTGCCGGTTCCTGCGGCCCGTGTATGCCGGCGACACGCTGAGCGCCACCTCCGAGGTGATCGGGCTCAAGGAGACTTCAAGCGGCGAAGCGGGCATCGTCTACGTGCGCTCGAAGGGCGAGAACCAAGCCGGGCAAACCGTGCTCGAGTATGTGCGCTGGGTGATGGTGAAAAAGCGCAACAAGACCGCGCCCGCCCCCGAACCGGTGGTGCCCGATCTCTCCGATCGGCTCGAGCCGGCCACCATCGGCACCGCCGTGCCACCCATCGATCCCGCCGCTTATGACCTCGCCGCCGCCGGCGCTCCTCACCGCTGGCAGGACTACGAGGTCGGCGAGCGCATCGACCACGCCGACGGCATGACGCTGGAAGAGGCCGAGCACCAGATTGCGACCAGGCTTTATCAGAACACGGCGCGGGTGCATTTCAATCAGCACGCGGAAGGCCAAGGCCGCTTCGGTCGCCGTCTGGTCTATGGCGGCGCGGTGATCTCGCTGGCGCGGGCCCTCTCTTTCAACGGGCTTGCCAACTGCTTCCACATCGCCGCCATCAACGGCGGCCGCCACACCGCGCCCTGCTTTGCCGGCGACACCGTCTATGCCTGGTCGGAAGTGCTGGAGAAGGCGGAGCTGCCTGGCCGCAGCGACGTTGGCGCCCTGCGCCTGCGCCTGATCGCCCTCAAAAACCGGACAGCCGCCGGTTTTCCGCGTCTCATGGCCTCGGGCGCCTACGAGGACGGTGTCATCCTCGACCTCGACATGTGGGCGATTCTGCCGCGCTAGGCGACGCCTCGCTCGTGCGGCGCCGCCTCCGCAACACCGGCTCGGGAACACCTGCACCGTTGCCGCATTTTGCATCGCACGCTATACGGCAGGCGATTCCATGCGCGGGGCTATTCCGCACGCCGAACCGCCTTCGCATGGCAGGCATGATCAGGCGGAAAGGCCGGAGCATCGCCGCTAAGCTATGGTTGCATCCCGCGCCGGGAGCATTTGGAGCTTGACCAATGGCTGAGGCCGCATCCGTAAACGGATCGAAGCGCGCGCGGCCCATTTCTCCGCATCTGCAGATCTATTCGCCGCTCATCAACATGGTGATGTCGATCCTCCATCGCATCACCGGCGGCGCCCTTTACTTCGGCACGCTTCTGTTCGCAGCCTGGGTGGTCTCGGCAGCCGCCGGGCAGGCTTCCTTCGACTACGTCAACGGTCTCATCGCTGCGAGCCCTTATGGCGTACCGATCGGCAGGATCGTACTCTTCGGCTACACCTGGGTCCTCGTCCACCACATGCTTGGCGGCATCCGCCATCTGATCTGGGACACCGGCCGCGGCTTTGCTCTGGCGAACGTCGATCTGCTGTGCTGGGGAACGATCATCCTTTCTGTCGCCATTACCCTCGCCATCTGGGTTCTGGCTGGGCACCTCCGTGGAGGGATTTGAGAAGTCGTGAGCACACCGCTGAGGAGGGTGCGGGGCTTGGGCTCCGCCAGGGACGGCACCAGCCACTTTTGGCGCCAGCGACTGACCGCCGTCGCCAACCTGATCCTTGTTCCGCCGCTTGTGGTGCTCATCGCCTTGCTGGCGGGCGCCGACCATGCCACGGTCACCCGAACTCTCGCCCACCCGCTCGTCGCGCTCGCGCTGTTCCTGCTCCTCCTCTCCGCCGTGCTCCACATGCGCATCGGCATGCAGGTGATCATCGAAGATTACGTCCACGCCGAAGGAGCGAAGCTCGTGCTCCTGGTGCTCAACACGTTCTTTTCGATCGTAATCGGGGCGGCCATCGCCTTGGCGGTGCTGAAGCTGAGCTTCGATTCTTGAGGATGCGATGACGCAAGCCGGCAACGCCAAGGGCAACGGCTCCGCCCCAGCCGCCCCCTCCATCAACGGCAGAGCTTATCCTTTGACCGACCACACCTACGACGTGGTCGTCGTCGGCGCAGGGGGCTCCGGCTTGCGCGCCACCTTGGGTGCTGCCGAGGCGGGCCTCAAGACCGCCTGCATCACCAAGGTCTTCCCGACCCGCTCACATACGGTGGCGGCCCAGGGCGGCGTTGCCGCGGCTCTGGGTAACATGGGGCCCGACGACTGGCGCTGGCACATGTACGACACCGTGAAGGGAGCCGACTGGCTCGGTGATCAGGATGCCATCGAGTACCTGTGCCGCAACGCTCCCCAATCGGTCTATGAGCTCGAGCACTACGGGGTGCCCTTCTCCCGCACCGAGGACGGCCGCATTTATCAGCGCCCGTTTGGCGGCATGACCACCGAGTATGGCGAAGGCCCGCCGGCCCAACGCACCTGTGCCGTTGCCGATCGTACGGGCCATGCCATGTTGCACACGCTCTACGGGCAGGCCCTGCGCCATTCGGCCGAGTTCTTCATCGAGTACTTCGCCATCGATCTGATGATGGATCAGGAAGGGGCCTGCCTTGGCGTCGTGGCCCTCTGCCTCGACGACGGCAGCGTCCACCGCTTCCGCGCCAAGAAGACCATTCTCGCCACCGGCGGTTATGGCCGCATCTACTTCTCCTGCACCGGAGCGCACACCTGCACCGGTGATGGCAACGCCATGGTGCTGCGCGCCGGCCTTCCGCTGCAGGACATGGAGTTCGTCCAGTTCCATCCGACCGGCGTCTACGGCGCCGGCGTCCTCATCACCGAGGGCGCGCGAGGTGAGGGAGGATACCTAACCAACTCCGAGGGCGAGCGCTTCATGGAGCGCTACGCCCCACACGCAAAGGACCTCGCCTCCCGCGACGTGGTTTCCCGCGCGATGACCGTCGAGATCCGCGAGGGCCGCGGCGTGGGGCCCGAGAAGGACCACCTTTATCTCCACCTCGACCATCTCGATCCGGATATCCTGGCCGAGCGCCTGCCGGGCATCACCGAGAGCGCGAAGATCTTCGCCGGCGTCGATTTGCGCCGCCAGCCGATCCCGGTAATCCCCACCGTGCACTACAACATGGGCGGCATCCCGACCAACTATCACGGCGAGGTCGTGACGCTGAAACATGGCAATCCCGACTGTGTCGTGCCCGGCCTGATGGCACTCGGCGAGGCCGCCTGCGTGTCCGTGCACGGCGCCAATCGGCTGGGCTCCAACTCCCTCATTGACCTCATCGTGTTCGGTCGTGCCGCTGCCTTGCGATGCGCCGAGACCATCGAACCGAACTCCGCGCACCCGGAGCTGCCCGCCAACGCCGCCGATCTGGCCCTGTCCCGCCTCGACCGCCTCCGCTACGCCTCGGGTTCGACGCCGACCGCGGCGCTGCGGCTCGAGATGCAGAAGGTGATGCAAAACAATTGCGCCGTGTTCCGTGACGGGCCGGTCCTGGAAGAGGGCGTGAAACTGATTTGCGAGTTGTGGAGGGGCACCGACGACATCCGCGTGTCGGACCGCTCGCTCATCTGGAATTCCGACCTCATCGAGACGCTGGAGTTCGAAAACCTGATCGTGCAGGCGGCCGTGACGGTGGTAGGCGCCAGGGACCGCAAGGAGAGCCGCGGCGCGCATGCGCGCGAGGATTTTCCCGCCCGCGATGACGTCAATTGGATGAAGCACACGCTGGCCTGGACAGACGACCGCGACCGATCGGTGCGCATCGATTACCGGCCTGTTCACACGCACACGCTGACCAACGAGATCAAGTACATCCCCCCCAAAGCCCGCGTCTATTGACCCCGGCCGTGGCCCCGCCTGCGCGGCTTGCCTGCCACACACAGCTTTCTTGGCGCCGCCGCTTGTCTGCCATCGCCGCCATGTATGAATGCGACCGTTGAGTCGCCCCACCCTGCCGCACTGAAACATCCATTCCGGGGACCGTCGTGCAACGGGCAACGCGAAAGACGATCGCCAAGGCCGACGCCAACATGCGCCTTGCGCCCGATCCGTTCGCTGCCGTGTTGCCTGCGCTGGCAGCGCTCGGCGCCATCTCCTCCATTGCCTCGATCAACTGGATCGCCCAGGATCGTACTCCAAGCGACAGATCGCGGGGCCGCCGCAAGGCGGCGATGGCGCTGCGCGATCTTGAGAGTTCCTGCCTCGGTCTGCACGACGCCTTCCGCCGCTTCCAGCGCTACCCGAAGCTGTTTGCTGGTGAAGGCGGCACTGCAGCCGCACCGCTCAAGTTCGGGGTGCACGGTGCGCGCGTTGATGCCGATTCCATTCGCATCTACCAGGAACTCGTCGACCACATCGCCAGCATGTTCGTACTGGCTGCCCAGAGCAGCTATGCAACCATGTCGGCCATCGAGGACGGCGAGATCAACGCACCGGAGAAGGTCTTCTTCGGCTTCGGCGAGCAGCAGGAGCGCCTCAATCGATTGATCGCCCAGCGTGCCACCTTGAAGACCTCGGTCGACAGCGGCCTCGACATCTCCGTGCGGCTCACCGCTCTCGTGCGCGAGCTGAAGCGCTACCGGCTGGATGACGCCTAAGGGACAGTGTGTCGCGTATGTGCCCGCGCCAATCCGGCGAGATTGACAGTGTGCGGTGCGAAATCCATGACATAGTGGCGGCCGAAAGCCGACAATCGAGCCGGAGACAATCCACCACATGGTTCAGCTGACACTGCCCAGGAACTCGAAGATCAGACCGGGCAAGACCTGGAACAAGCCCTCGAGCAGCAAGGGCAGATGGCGTGAATTCCGCGTTTACCGATGGAATCCGGAGGACGGTGAGAACCCGCGTCTGGACCGCTACTGGATCGACCTCGATTCCTGCGGGCCGATGGTTCTCGACGGCCTGATCAAGATTAAGAACGAGACCGACTCAACCCTCACCTTCCGCCGCTCGTGTCGGGAGGGCATTTGCGGCTCGTGCTCCATGAACATCAACGGCACCAACCGCCTTGCCTGCATCGAGGCCATCGCCGACCTCGCCGATCCGGTGCGGATATATCCGCTGCCGCACATGCCGGTCGTCAAGGACCTGGTGCCGGATCTGACCAAGTTCTATGCCCAGCACCGCTCGATCGAACCCTGGCTCAAGACCACCACGCCCGCTCCCGCCGCCGAATGGCGACAGTCGCGTCCCGAGCGCGAGCGGCTCGACGGACTTTACGAGTGCATCCTCTGCGCCTGCTGCTCGGCAGGTTGTCCCAGCTACTGGTGGAACTCCGACCGTTTCCTGGGGCCGGCTATCCTGCTGCAAGCCTACCGCTGGATCGTTGACAGCCGCGACGAAGCGACGGGCGAGCGGCTCGACCAGCTCGAGGACCCCTTCCGCCTCTATCGCTGTCACACGATCCTGAACTGCGCCAAGGCCTGCCCTAAAGGCCTGAACCCAGCCAAGGCCATCGCAGAGATCAAAAAGCTCATGATTGAGCGTCGCGTGTGAGGCTGCCGGCCTACGATACGAAACAAGAAGCCGGGGGATGCTTGCGCATGCCCCCGGTTGCAATAGGGCCGAAGAGCCTGAGCCCTGCGGCCTCCGCCGTGTGCGGTGCCCCGCCTGCCCTGCGGGGACCGCGCAGCCTCTAGCGGCCCCGGCGCACCTTGCGAGCCTTGCGGACGGCCCGAGCCGGCTTGCGGCCGGCGCTCTTGCGCGTCGACGACTTTCTCACCGACGCCTTCGCCCTGCGGGCGACCGCCTTCTTCTTCACTGCGACCTTAGCCATGTGTTCTCTCCTCTCAAGTTCGAATCATTTCGAACAAATGCGAGCATGTGGAAAGTCTTCTGAATTGTTGACATGCAAATTGCATTCTATTCGTCCGTGAACGGGCTTTTTCGTCGTGGTGTTGCATTAAGTCACCAATATTTGTGGGTTTCGAGAGCGTTGCTAGGTGCTCAGCAGACGAAATGTGAATGCCGCGCTGCAAATTAATGATTTGTAGCGAGCCTACCGTTCTTCCGTCGCATCGCATGAATCAAATCACGCCGCTCGGACGATGCGGTGCTGCAGTTCGAGTACGGCCAGCACGAACCCCACACGGTCCTCCACCGCTTCGGCGAGAATGGAAAAGTAGTTAGGCTCGAGCGCGACGATCTCGCCTACCACCTCGCCGTATTCGAACCGAAGATCCGCCTCGTATTTGCGGGCGATGGCCTGCATCCGGCGGTTTTCAGCGAGGCAGCTCATGTAGAGCCGCTGCACTCCTCGATTACGCGCCGCCCTGATCACGCGGCCCATCAACTCCGTGCCGATCCCCATATCCTGGTAGGCTCGTTCCACCGAGAACGCAGCCTCCGCCTCCTGCCCCCAGATATCGCCGAGTTTCCTTAATTCCGCGACCGCGCGCGCTCGGCCGCCATCGAGATAGGCGTAGACGATGCCGCCCATCTCGCTCATGCGCAAGGCGTACTCTTCAATGAAACTGTCGGAGACGCCGTGCGCGAAGCGCATGCGCCGGCTTTCCTTGTCCAGGCGAAGCAGATGGTCACGAAACAGGTGGGTTTCCGTGGGCCACAGTTTTCTGATGCTGCCCCCGAGCAGCCGCTGTCCGCTCATGATCCTCACTCCTTGCCGCCTGCGCTTGGCGCGGGATTTCCCGGCCCCCGCCGCGTTGGTCGAGATGTAGGCGTTCTTGTGCGGCGCACAACACAGCCCCGATCGGGCGATTTCGAGGCGCGACACGGGTGCCGATCGTCGCTGGTGCCTTGATGTCACATCGATGCTCTTGAACCACGCTCCCGCTTGACCTGCCGTTGGATCGCACGCTAGCGGGGCCGCCATGCTCGCTATGCCCATGGGACCGCTGCAGCGCCTGAACGACCTGGTGACCACGGGGCGCCTGGAGCCGGACCCGGCCCAGCTCGTCGTCGCCCGCGCCTTGGACGAGCTTTCCCGGCGGCTCGAACGCTGGCGGCCCGGCCCTGGTTTGCTCGCCAGGCTGCGCGCCAACGGGACGGCCGCGCCGAATGGGCTTTACATCCATGGCGGCGTCGGCGGCGGCAAGACGATGCTTATGGACCTCTTCTTTGAGGGGGTCCGCTTCTCGCCCCGCCGGCGCGTACACTTTCACGAGTTCATGGCCGAGGTGCACGAGCTGATTGCGGTGGCTCGCGCCGCTGTTGACGGCGACCCCATCCCGTCCGTCGCCCGTCGGATTGCCCGCCAGGCACGGCTCTTGTGCTTCGACGAACTGCACGTCACCGATATTGCCGATGCCATGATCCTGGGACGGTTGTTCAGGGGCCTGTTTGAAAGCCAGGTCGTCGTCGTTTGCACGTCCAACGTGCCGCCTTCCGGGCTCTATCAGAACGGGCTCAATCGCCAGCTCTTTCTACCGTTCCTCGACCTCATCGGCGAACGCATGACCGTGCTCGAGCTTGCCGCGGCCAAGGATTTCCGCCTTGCCAAGCTGGCCGGACGCGACCTTTACTTCACCCCCCTCGACGCGACCGCTGCCAATCGCATGCGGGAGGTCTTCGCGCGGCTGACGGGCCAGAAGACGGGCACGGGCCTGGAGCTTCCCGTCCACGGACGGAAGCTGCTCGTCCCCGAGGCTGCCATGGGCGTTGCCCTGTTTCGGTTTTCCGACCTGTGCGAGAAACCGCTCGGAGCAGCCGATTTCCTCCGCATCGCCTACACCTTTCACACCGTGCTGATCGAGGGGGTCCCGCGCCTCACTCCGGCCCGTCGCAACGAGGCGCGCCGGTTCGTCAATCTGGTCGACACCCTCTACGACAACCGCGTCTGTCTCATTGTGTCGGCGGACGCCGAACCTCACGAGCTCTACCCTGTCGGCGACGGCGCCCGACTTTTCGAACGTACCGCAAGTCGCCTGCTCGAGATGCGCTCTGCCGCCTACCTCGCCTCCCGCCTCGATCGCATGCCGTCCTCAGCCGGGCGGTTGGCAACGGGTGCCGGCATCCAGCCGACGGATGCGTCAGCAGCTCGCCGCTAACCTTGTGAGCAGCTGCCTCATGCCGCCGCTCGCCTTCCGCACCGCAGATATCTAGAATTGCGAGGGATCAGGTTGTACGGCGGATCGAGTGAGATGCCCGGCGACGTCTCGAAGCCGCCATCCGCCTCGCGTCAGACCGGGTTTGGTCGAAGCGTTCGGGGCGCGAACTGCCGCCCACGTATCCTGTTCGTGACCATGTCGCTCCACATCGGCGGCACGGAGCGGCAGCTTGCCCAGATCCTGCCAGCCGTCGCGAGGATGCCGGCCGACGTGCGCATCCTCGCCCTGCTTGATCGCGGCGCTCTCGCGCCCGATCTCGCGCGGTCGGGCGTCTTCGTCAGCGGACCCGGCCCCCTCGGGGCTCCGCCGCCTCGCTCGCGAATGCTGCGCGCCCTGCGGTTCATCGGCGGTGTGGCGCGGCTTGTCGGGCAACTGTTCTTCCATCGACCGCAAATTGTGAACTTCTACCTCACCCTGCCTTACCTGGTCGGCGCCCCGCTCGCGCTGCTCGCCAGAGTGCCCCACATCGTCATGAGCCGGCGCGGACTGAACACGCATTTCGCCCGCTACCCCGGCGCAAGAACCATCGAGCGCTGGCTGCACCCCGCCGTCACCATCTTCCTGGCCAATTCGCGCGCTGTCCTTCGCCAGCTCCTCGAAGAGGGCGTTCCCGCCGAGCGCACGGGACTGATCAACAACGGCATCGACCTCGCGCCGTTTGACACGCCCTTCGACCGGTTGAAGGCGAGGGCCAAACTCGGCATCCCCGCGAGCGCGCCGGTCATCGTCATGGTCGCCAATCTCCACGCCTACAAGGGTCATCGGGACTTGCTCGAGGCCCTTGCAGCCATAGCTGGGCGGCTAGACCCCGACTGGATGCTGCTGCTCGCCGGCCGGGACGAGGGCGCCGGCCCGTCCCTGCGCGCCATGGCGCGCAACCTCGCCATCGCCGATCATGTACGGTTCTTGGGCCAACGCTCGGACGTGCCCGCCCTGCTTCGCCTGGCCGACTTGGCCGTCCACTGCTCCTACGAGGAGGGTTCTTCCAACGCCATCCTTGAGGCCATGGCAGCCGGCCTGCCCCTGGTAGTCACCGATGCCGGCGGCAATGCCGAGGCGGTGCTCGATGGGGTCAACGGTCTGGTGGTGCCGCCGCGCGACCCCCTCGCCCTCGCCGCTGCCATCCTGAGGATGATGGAGAACCGCGAGCTTGCTTCTCGATTTGGTGCAGCTTCGCGCGCGCGCGCTTCGGCCGAGTACTCCCTGGCGTTGTGCATCGAAAAGCACCTGCGGCTGTATCGCGCGCTCCTGGCCGGGGATCGGCCGATCGCCGCGGTGTCGGCTGATATTTCGGTCAATCCGTCCGCTTGACGGCCGCCACGATCTTCTCGGCCGCATCGGCGAGATCGTCGGCGGCCACCACCTCAAGACCACTCTCGTTGAGGATCTTCTTGCCGAGGTCGACGTTGGTGCCTTCGAGCCGCACCACCAGTGGCACGTTGAGCCCCACCTCCTTGACCGCAGCCACCACCCCTTCGGCGATGATGTCGCAACGCATGATGCCGCCGAAGATGTTGACCAGGATGCCCTTCACCTTGGGATCCGCCGTGATGATCTTGAACGCCGCCGCCACCTTCTCCTTGGAGGCACCACCGCCCACGTCGAGGAAGTTCGCGGGCTCCGCGCCGTAGAGCTTGATGATGTCCATGGTCGCCATGGCAAGGCCGGCTCCGTTGACCATGCACCCGATGTTGCCGTCGAGGGCGACGTAAGAGAGGTCGTGCTTGGACGCCTCGATCTCTTTGGCGTCCTCCTCCTCGAGATCGCGCAACTGCACGATCTCCGGGTGACGGAACAGCGCGTTGTCGTCGAAGTTCATCTTGGCGTCCAGGCACAGCAGCTTGCCCTGCTTGGTCACCACCAGCGGGTTGACCTCGAGCAGGCTCATGTCCTTTTCGACGAACAAACGGTAAAGACGCTCGACCATCGCCACGCACTGCTTGATCTGGTCTCCTGACAGGCCGAGCGCAAAGGCGATTCTGCGGCCGTGGAATGGCGAATAGCCCGACGCCGGATCGACGGCGAGGGTGAGGATTTTTTCGGGCGTCTCATGTGCCACCTTCTCGATGTCGACGCCCCCCTCGGTCGAAGCGATGAAGGCAACGCGTGAACTGCTCCGATCGACCAATGCCGAGAGATAGAGCTCGCGCGCGATCTCCGATCCGTCCTCGATATAGAGCCGCCGCACGGTGCGCCCCGCCGAACCCGTCTGCACCGTGACCAGCGTCTTACCAAGCATCTGGCTGGCCGCGGCCTTAACCTCTTCGATTGATCTCGCCAGCCGCACGCCGCCCTTGTCACCGGCTTCCTTCTCCTTGAAGCGGCCCTTGCCTCGGCCGCCCGCATGGATTTGCGCCTTCACGACCCAGACCGGACCCGGCAGCTTGCCCGCCGCCGCCACCGCCTCCTCGACGCTGAACGCCGGATAGCCGGCCGCCGTCGGCACGCCGTACTGGCGGTACAGCTCTTTGGCCTGGTACTCGTGGATGTTCATGAACGGTTTCCGTGCTTCAGGTGAGCCGGGTCGGCCAGTCCTCGGACTTGGCCACGGCGATCACCTCGATTTCCACCCGGGCTCCGAGCGGCAAGGCGGCAACGCCGATGGTGGAGCGGGCGGGATAGGGTGCGGGCATATGCTTGGCATAGACCTCGTTCATGGCCGCGAAGTCCCCCATGTCGGCGAGGAACACCGTCGCCTTGACCACGTCCGAGAGGTCGCGGCCAGCCGCCGCGAGCACCCTCTTGAGATTGGCGAACACCTGCTCGGTCTGAGCCTTTATATCTCCGGCAACGAGCTTCCCCGTCTCTGGATCGAGCGGGATCTGTCCCGACACCAGCACCAGTCCGTCCACATCGACGCCGAGCGAGTAGGGCCCGACGGCCTTCAATGGCGGAGCTTCGATCGCTTGCTTGGGCATGGGCTCCCCGATAGCTGCGCTGCCTCAGTGCTGCCCCGGTCGGGGCGCTGAAACGCTCAACGAGGTCACCTCAAGCGCCGAGCTGCGGTGCGATCTTGAGGCAGGCATCGACCAGCCCCTTTACGGACTCGATCGACTTCATGAACATCGTCCGCTCCTGCACGTTGAGGTCGATTTCGACGATCCGCTCCACCCCGCCCGCGCCGATCACCACAGGAACGCCGACGTAGAGCCCTTTGACCCCATACTCGCCGTTGAGATAAGCGGCGCAGGGCAGCACCCGCTTCTTGTCCTTAAGGTAGCTTTCGGCCATCTGGATGGCCGCCGAGGCTGGCGCGTAGTAGGCCGATCCGGTCTTGAGCAGCGCCACGATCTCGCCGCCGCCTTTGCGCGTGCGCTCCACGATCTGGTTGAGCCGCTCCTGGCTGAGCCAACGCAGCCTGACGAGATCGGTGAGGGGAATGCCGGCGACCGTCGAATAGCGCACCAGCGGCACCATGTCGTCGCCATGGCCGCCCAGCACGAAGGCCGACACGTCCTCCACCGAAACCCCCATCTCCTCCGCCAGGAAGCGGCGGAAGCGCCCCGTATCGAGCACACCGGCCATGCCGACCACCATGTGCCTCGGCAAACCCGAGCAGCGCTGCAGCGCCCATACCATGGCGTCGAGGGGGTTGGTGATGCAGATCACGAAGGCTTGCGGCGCGTACTTCTTGATGCCGGCGCCGACTTGCTCCATCACCTTGAGATTGATGCCGACAAGATCGTCGCGGCTCATGCCTGGCTTTCTCGGCACGCCGGCCGTGACGATGCACACGTCAGCGCCGGCGATCTCGGCATAGGCATTGGTGCCCTTGAGGTTCGCGTCGAAACCCTCGATCGCACCCGCTTGAGCGATATCGAGGGCCTTGCCCTGCGGTACGCCGTCGGCGATGTCGAACATGACGGCGTCGCCGAGCTCTTTGAGCCCGATGAGGTGGGCCAGCGTTCCGCCGATCATGCCTGCACCGATCAACGCGATCTTGGCACGCGCCATGTGCATTCTCCTCACCGCCTTGGACGAGCCGACGGAGTAGCCCGAAACGGACGGGCATTCAAGGCGAAGCGCTAGCTTCTTGGATCCCTCGGCGCCTGCTTGAAAACAAGCGGCCGGCCGATGCCCTCGACCGGCCAGCCGCTGCGGGTGAGTCTTCGCGAGTGCTACCGAGTGCTACTTAGCCTTGAGCAGGTCGGCGGTCTTTTGAGCCAGATCCGGACTGACCTCGTAAGCCTCCTTGATGATGTTCTGCAGCTCTTCGCCGTTGACCGGCTGCACTTCAAGCTTGGCTTTCTCGGCCTCCGCCAGGAACTCCTTGTCCTTCATGGTGTCCATGAAGGCCTTTCGCAGGGCAGCCACCCGATCGGCCGGGACGTCGGGCGGCGCCACGAACGGCCGGCCCATCACTTGGCGCGCAAACACCAGGCGCAGGATCTGCTTTTGCTCCTTGGTCTTGGCGAGATCCATGATCAGCGGTACGTGCGGCAGGTCCTCATGCTTGTTGAGCGAGAGCTGGACCAGCACGTTGATGGTCTTGTCCTTGTACCACTGCTCCTGCGTTGCCACCACGCTCGACCACGACCAGCCGCAGCGGCCCTTGACCTCGCCGCGCTGCATGGCGAGCGACACGTCGTTGCCGCCCGGATATCCGCTGATGATCTTGAACTTGGTTCCGAGCACGCCGTTGAGGATCCTCGGGAACTGGTCGGTATCGGCGCTCGGTCCCGTACCGCCGACCACCAACTCCTTCTCGAGCAGATCTTCGAACTTGTTGACACCGGAGTCCTTCCAGGACACGCACACGCTCACCTCGTTGTTCATACTGCCGATCCAGTTGTACTTGTTGGGATCGAACTGAGCCGCCTTGTTGCCGAACAAGGGGTCGAACGCGGCGCCGCGGCCGATGATGCCGAAGGCGGTGCCGTCCTTTGGCGCGGCGTTGTAGATCCAGTTGGCGAGCCGCAGGCTCCCTGCGCCCTCCATGTTCTTGACCACCATGGTCGGGTTGCCGGGGATGTGTTTGCCCATGTAACGGGCCAGTATGCGGCCATAGACGTCGTAGCCGCCGCCGGCGGAGTAACCGACGTAGACCTCGATCGTCTTGCCCTTGTAGAACTCGGCCGGGCTTTGGGCTTGGGCCAGCGAGGCGCCGAGCCCCAGGCTCGCAGCGGCAAGTGCCGCCGCTCCCCAATGCCTTTGCCGTGCACGCATGATCGGTTCCTCCTTCAACTGCGATGTTGCTCTGACCGGACGGTGGCGATCGCCACACGATCGAGGCGCCCCGCACGTTGGCCAGCGCAGCGATCCGAATGTCCGGAGCGATCATAGGCAGCCCCGCCGCTCGTAACAATAACTGGTTTGCTCTCGATTGCTACCCCAATCGCCGCTGCTTGATGCCGGCAAGCGGTGCCGCTGAAGCCGTGGCGACGCTGCTCTTTTCCGCCGTCCTCGCCGCAGCATAGGATAGAGCGTTCCGCAATCTGCCGAATGGGGAAAGGACAATGGCCGACGACTCGAAGACTGCCGCGCCCGCCTCGCTGGAAGGGCGCATCGATGCGCTCAGTGAGCTGACGAAATGCCTGCTCACGGCGATGGTCGTGCACGGCTCGCTGACGAAGGAGGAGGCGCTGGATCTGCTCGATCAGGCGCGCGCCTCCTTGCCGAACGGGCAGGCCGCCGCCGGAGGCGAGGAGCTGGCCCGGATTGCCGCCGACCTGCCTTCCCGCCTCAGGGCCGCGGCCCATCCCCGCATAACCGTCGATCACCACGACCATTGAGGGACGGGAACATCATGAACGTCTTTGCCTGTGGTCAGGAGGTCGCCGAAGCCGCCTACCGCAACCTGCCCAAGTCGAGTTGGGACTACATCAACGGAGCCGCTGGCTCCGAGACCACGATGCGGCGCAACCGTTATGCGCTCGACAGCTATGCCTTTCTCCCCCGCGTGCTGCGCGATGTGTCGAGGATCGACTGCACGACCGAGGTGCTGGGTCACAAGCTGCGCATGCCGGTGTTTCTCGCCCCCATGGGGTCCATGCAGTTGATGCACGCCGACGGCGCGTTGGCGGCCGGGCGCGCTGCCGGTCGATTCGGCACCATGCAGATGCTGAGTTCTGTGGCGCGCCACACCCTGGAGCAGGTTGCCGCCGGCAACCCTGGACCCAAGACCTATCAGCTCTACATCCGCGGCGACATGGAGTGGATCGGCCGCCACCTCGACCGCGCCCGTGAGGCCGGCTACGCTGCCCTCGTGATGACCGTCGATTCGGCCTACTACGGCATCCGCGACCGAAATCTGCTGAACCGCTTCGAGCGGCCGTCGGCACGCAACAAGGACGAGGATCGCGAGTTCCAGACCGCCGTGACCTGGGACGACATGGCCCGGATCAAGAAGGCCTGGGGCGGCCCGATGATCTTGAAGGGCATCGCTACCGCGGCGGACGCGCGTCTTGCCGTCGAGCACGGCATCGAGGTGGTTTACGTCTCCAACCACGGCGGCCGCGAGCTCGATCACGGCCGCGGCACCATGGATATGCTGCCCGAGATCGTCGAGGCGGTCGATCATCGCGCCGAAGTATGGATCGACGGCGGCTTTGTTCGCGGCACCGACGTGGTCAAGGCGCTCTGCCTCGGCGCGCGCGCCGTCGGCATTGGCCGCCTACAGGCTTGGGCTCTCGCCGCCGGTGGGGAGGAGGCGCTGCTCGGTGTGCTCGAGCATTTGGAGGTTGAGCTTCGCAACGCCATGGGCCTGCTCGGCGTCAGCCGCATTGCCGATCTCGGCAAGGAGTACCTGACGCGCGTTGAGCCGCTCGGGCCCTGGCACGAGCTGAGCTCATTCCGGCACCTCGGGCCCGAGCCGCTGCGCTAAGCTCGCAGGTGGCCTACGGCCCGCCGCCGTAGAGCCAAGCGCTCGCCTGGTAGGCCTGCTCCGGCGTACGGGCGGCAAGCATCTGGTTGCGCAGCTCGGCGGTCGGGCCGGCCGCGTGATAGAACATGCCGTAGACCCGCGACATTATCTGCACCCGAGCCGTGCGCAGGTAGCGCGCCTGCTGGTAGCGCCTGAAGGCGGCGACCGGCTCGTCGGGACTGGCCGCCAGCTCCTCGCCGAGCCGGACCGCATCCTCGATCGCCATGTTGGCGCCCTGCGCCAGGTACTGCAACATCGGGTGCGCGGCGTCCCCGACGAGCGACACCCGGCCCTTCGACCAGTCCTTGATCGGCTCGCGGTCGCACAGCACCCACATCCGCCACGTCTCGATCTTCTCGAGCAGCCTCAACACCTCCGGGCGCTGCCCCTTGAAGTGCATGAGCAGCTCGGCGGCGCTGCCCTCTGCGTTCCAGCCCTCCTCGTAGCGGTCGGAATGGAACACGGCGACGAGGTTGAACAGCTCGCCGCGCCGCAACGGATAGTGCACCAGATGCGTGCGCGGCCCCGCCCACAGCACCACGTCCGGCCGCCATAGGTCTTGGGGCACCTCGTTGCGCTTGAGCACGGCCCGGAATGCGATGTGTCCTGACACCAAAGGCCGCCCGTCTCCGACCACGCGCTGGCGGATCGTAGACCACAGTCCATCGGCCCCGATCAGCGCTCTCCCTTCGAGCGCCGCCCCGTCCGCAAGCCGCGCGACGACCCTGTCCGCCGCCTCTTCGAAATCGACCACGTGCCGCCCGGTCTCGAGCACGACCAGCGGACTTGCCCGCGCCGCTTCCAAGATCGGTGCGTGCAGGTCGGCGCGGTGGGTTACCGCATAGGCTTCGTTGAAATAGGATTCGAACGGCTGGCCGAGCGGCACCCGCGTCACCAGTTCCCCCGACAGCGCGCAGCGCATTTCGAGGGCGCCGGGCCGCCACACGTGGTCCATTACCGCCTGCTTGAGACCGAGCCGGTCGAGCGCTCTGAATACGTTGGGGCCGAGCTGGATGCCGGCCCCGATCTCGCGGAACTCGCTCGTCTGCTCGAGCACGTGCACGGGAAGTCCCTTGCGCGACAGGGCTACCGCCGTCGCGAGCCCCCCGATGCCGCCTCCCACGACGATGAACGCTAGCGAGCCGTGTTTGCTTTGCGCCATTGCATCAGCTCCCGATCAGGCCGGCGCTGGTCAGCCCGTTTCAGCGTCGGGCTGCCGGTCCGGTGCGGCATCCTGGAACGCGGCAAGCCGGTTGCAAGCGGCCTCCGCCTGAAGAATGCGCTCAAGCTTGGAGATGTCGGCCGAAAAACGCCGCGCGTTGGCCATTTGCGGCACGAGGCAGATATCGGCGAGCGTCGGTGACGCACCGAAGCAGAACGGGCCGGGTTCTCTCTCGATCAGAGCGTTGGCCGCTTCCAGCCCTTCGAGATTGACCTCGCGCGCCCACGCCTCCGCATCAAGGCCTGCCCGCTTAAGCCGCAGCAGTACCTTGAGGTTCTGCAAAGGATGGGTATCGGCGGCAATGACCAGGGCCAACGCCCGCACGCGGGCCCTGGCCAATGACTCCTTCGGCAGCAGCGGCGGTTCGGGGTAAGCCTCCTCGAGCCACTCGATGATGGCCAGCGATTGCGTCAGCACCCGGCCGTCGTCGAGTTCCAGGCTCGGCACCAGGCCCTGGGGGTTCATCGCAAGGTAAGCTGGCGAGCGCTGCTCCCCGTTACGCAGGTGATAGGAGACCTGCTCGACCGCCAGTCCCTTGAGGTTGAGCGCGATCCGCACCCGGTAGGCGGCCGAGCTCCGGAAGTAGCCGTGCAGCTTCATGTGGGCGCGCCTGGCATTGAGCGAGAGTAAGGTGCCATAATTGACAGCATTGGGCTTGTCGGCGTCAATCAGCCCGCCGCGAGACGAGCTAGGGAGCCTATGCCATGGCAGGACCGAACGTGCGGGAGACGCCGGAGCGCCAAGCCTTTTACCGTCGGATCGAAGGCCAGAGCGTGGCCGCGCTCTGGACGGTTTTGGGCGAGCTTGTCACGCCCGAGCCGAAGAGCAATTGCCGCCCTCACGCCTGGCGGTTCGCCGCCGTGCGCGAAGCCATGCTGGAGGCGGGGCGACTGGTCACCGCCAAGGAGGCCGAACGCCGGGTACTCGTGTTGGAGAACCCCGGTCTCAAGGGCCAGTCGCGTATCACCACCTCCCTCTTTGCAGGCATACAAATGGTGCTGCCGGGCGAGATTGCTCCCGCCCACCGCCACTCGCAATCGGCCCTGCGCTTCGTCCTTGAAGGCGAAGGTGCCTACACCGCCGTCGACGGTGAGCGCACGATCATGCGTGAAGGTGACTTCGTAATCACGCCTTCGCTCACCTGGCACGATCACGGCAACGACAGCGACCGACCCATGTTCTGGCTCGACGGCCTCGACATCCCGCTGGTGCAGGCGCTCGATGCCTCATTTGCCGAGCCGCTCAACAGCGACGAGCAGCCGATCTCCCGCCCCGTCGGCGACAGTCCGGCCCGCTACGGCAACAACCTGCTGCCCTTCGACCACAAGCGGCGCGGCACCACCTCGCCGATCTTCAACTACCCTTACGACCGCACTCGCACCTCGCTTGAAGCGTTGAAGAAGTCGGGCGATGCCGACGCCTGCCACGGTTTCAAGATGCGCTACGTGAACCCCGAGACGGGGGATCATGCAATGCCGACCATCGGCGCCTTCATACAGCTCCTGCCCAAGGGTTTTTCCACTTCCCGTTACCGGTCGACGGATGCCACCGTGTTCGCCGTCGTGGAAGGAAAAGGACGCAGCAAAGTCGGCGACGACACCGTACTCGAGTGGGGGCGGCGCGACATTTTCGTGGTTCCGAGCTGGCGCGCGGTAACGCATGAGGCGGACGAGGAGACGGTGCTGTTCAGCTTCTCCGACCGCCCTGTGCAGGAGAAGCTTGGCCTCTTTCGCGAGGACCGCTTCAACGCCTGACACGCTGCCGCGCTTGCGCACGCGCCGGAGCCGTTTGCTCAACGGAATCCGTTCATTGCTGGTTCACGTCCGAGGCGCAACGTTGGCTGCCGGATCGCGCTGGGCGGAGCAGTCCGCCGGCCCCTGAGCACCTCTGCCATCAGGGACCAGGCAATAGGGAGTGTCCTGCCGATGCGAACAATGCTCACTGCCACTCTGTGCACCGCAGCCGTTGCCGTCTGTCTCGGCGTTGGCTCCGCCACCGCGGCACCTGCCGGGCTGACCGCCGATGCCGTACGCGGCCTTGCCGCCCAGAAGGCTGACCTCGTCGAGGAAGCGACGTGGCGAAGGCGTGGCTGGTACCGGGGATGGCATCGCGGCTGGCACCGCTGTCACTGGGTGCGGCGCACCTACTGGCATCGCGGGCATCGCCATGTGCGATGGGTGCGCGTCTGCCGCCGCTGGTGGTGGTAGAGAGGTGGGAGCGGGCGGATGAGCCGCCCGCTTCGCCGTTCAAGGCCCGCTTGCAGCCGAGCGCCACCCTTACCATATAGCCTAGCTGAGCTCTCCCGGCGCCACCGCTTGGACCGCCAAGGCGTGCAGACCGCCCGCCAGTTCCTCCGCCAGCGTCGCGTTGACGAGACGGTGACGTTCCAGGCGGGTCATGCCCTGAAAGCGGGCGGCGACGATGAGCAGCCGGAAATGGCTCTCGCCGGTTGCGGGGGAACCGTGGTGTCCGGCATGCAACGCGCTTTCGTTAATGATCTCCAGCCGCTCCGGAGCGAGCGCTGCCCTGAGCTTGTTGCGGATGCGGGCCTCCATCGACATTGCCGTTAAGTCTCGCTCCATCTGATTGTGAAAGATCCCTTGGATATTGACCTATGGCGAGCAGGCCACGCTCTTCGGCCGACGCTTGTGCTTGGTCATCCAGCCGATCATACTCCGGTTCCGATGAAGCTCGACTCGAAATACTTCGACATGGTGCGCATCCGCCGCCCGCAGGCCTCCGCGGAGCGCGTGCTGGCGAGCGGTCTTCCCTGCTGCCAGTGGAAGGGCTGCGAGGAGCCGGGCCTGCATCGCGCGCCCATGGGCCGCGGCAAGGAAGGCCGCTATTACCTGTTCTGCCCCGAGCACATCCGCCAATACAACGCCTCCTACAACTATTTCGCGGGAATGAGCGATGCCGAGATCGAGGAGTTCCAGAAGGACGCCGTCACCGGGCATCGGCCGACCTGGAAGGTAGGCGCCAACGCCTGGTCTCACGGCACCTACCGGGGCCTGTCGAGCGCCGAGCTGCGCAGCTTCGCCGAAAGCCGTCTGGGCCGCGCACAGAGCTTTTACGCCTGGCGGGCACGGCACCAGCGCACCGGGGCGGAAGGCGGCCGCCGCCGCTTGAAGCCCCTGGAAAGAAAGGCGCTCGCCGCGCTGGGGCTTGACGATGCCGCGGAAAGGGCGGACATCAAGTCGCGCTTCAAGGAGCTTGTGAAGCGCCACCACCCCGACAGTAACGGGGGGGACCGCGGCTCCGAGGAAAAGTTGCGTGAGATCATCCAAGCCTATAACTATCTCAAGCAGGGTGGGCTTGTCTGACGGGACAATAACCCGGGAGAACGGCCGCAGGGACCGCCCGGTCTACCGGCGGCACCCAGCCGGCCCAAAAGAGCCAGAGCACCGGAACCATACAACAATGCCTGTAGCAGCGAACGCCGGGGTTCCCGGACTCCCGGACATGAAACTCTCCGTGCGCCAGACGTTCGGCATCGACAGTGACATGGAGGTGCCGGCGTACTCGCAGCCGGATCCGCACGTCCCCGATATCGACCCCGATTACCAGTTCAACCGCGAGGTGACGCTGGCCATTCTCGCCGGCTTCAAGCACAACCGGCGCGTCATGATCCAGGGCTACCACGGCACCGGCAAGTCGACCCATATCGAGCAGGTTGCGGCCCGGCTCAATTGGCCGTGCGTGCGCGTCAACCTCGACAGTCACGTCTCGCGCATCGATCTCGTCGGCAAGGACGCCATCGTGCTCAAGGACGGCAAGCAGGTGACCGAGTTCCGCGAGGGCATCCTGCCTTGGGCCATCCAGAACAACGTTGCGCTCTGCTTCGACGAGTATGACGCCGGCCGCCCGGACGTCATGTTTGTCATTCAGCGGGTGCTCGAGGTTTCGGGTAAACTGACCCTTCTCGACCAGTCTAAGGTCATCCGGCCGCATCCGGCGTTTCGCCTGTTCGCGACCACCAACACGATCGGCCTCGGCGACACCTCCGGCCTCTATCACGGCACCCAGCAGATCAATCAGGGTCAGATGGACCGCTGGTCGATCGTGGTCACCCTCAACTATCTGCCGCACGACGACGAGGTAAAGATCGTGCTGGCCAAGGTGAAGTCGTTCGCCAAGAGCGAGGCCAAGCGCAAGATCGTCTCCAACATGGTGCGGGTGGCCGACTTGACGCGCAATGCCTTCATCAACGGCGATCTCTCTACCGTCATGAGCCCGCGCACCGTGATCATGTGGGCGGAGAACGCCGAGATTTTCGGTGACGTCGGCTTTGGCCTGCGCCTAACCTTCCTGAACAAGTGCGACGAGCTGGAGCGGCCTTTGGTCGCCGAGTTCTACCAGCGCTGCTTTGGCGAGGAACTGCCCGAGAGCGCCGCCAACGTCGCCTTGAGCTGAGCTGTCTTGCGGCAAGCTGGAGCTTGCACGGCAATGGCTGTTACGCCCAAGAAGAAGGAAGCCCCATCCGAGCCGTTCAAGCGGGCGTTGGCGCTCGCCGTGCGCTCCATTGCCGGCGATGGCGACATCGAGGTCGGCTATGGCGCGGGCAAGCCCGAGATGCAGGGCAAGACCGTGACTCTGCCGGAGCCCTCCCGCCTGCCTTCCCGGCGCGAGATTGCGGTCATTCGCGGCTGGGCCGACAGCCTGGCCCTTACTGCCGCCGTGCACGATGCCAAGGTGCACCGTCGCTTGGTGCCGGGCTCCGGGCTCGCGCGCAGCGTGTTTGAAGCGGTGGAGCGCGCCCGTGTCGAGTCCCTAGGCGCCAACCGCATGCCGGGCATGGCCAGCAACCTGACCGCCAAGATTGAGGACCATTACGGCTCCGCGCGTTACGTAGGCATCCGCGAGCGCGCCGATGCCCCGCTGGAGGACGTGTTGGCGCTCATCGTTCGCGAGCGGCTGACCGGCTTGCGCCCTCCCGAGAACGCCCGCCCCATGGTCGAGGCCTGGCAGTCCTTTATCGAGGAGCGTGCCGGCCGCACGCTGTCTCGCATGGAGCGGCTTGCCGACGATCAGGAAAGCTTCGGCCGACTTCTGCGCGACGTGCTGCGCCAGCTCGAGATCGGCGATGACCTTTCCGAGGGCGAGCCGGAGGAGGGCGAGGGCGAGGACTCCGACAGCGACGAGAACGGCGACCGGACCGAGGAGAGCGAGGAGGGCGGCGAGGGCGAGGCCGAGAGTTCCGAGGAGCGTTACGCGGAAGGGGAGGAGGGGGAGCCCGAGGACTCCTCCGACGCGACCAGCACCGAACGCTTCGACGTCGATGTCGAGGGTGATGAGGAGTTCGAGTCCCGCGAGCCCTGGCGCCCGAATGTCTCCGTCCTCGATAACCCCGAGGCGTTCGGCTACAAGGTTTTCAGCCGCGCCCATGATGAGGAAATAGCCGCCGAGGCTCTCTCGAGCCCTGACGAGCTTGAGCGTCTGCGTGCCTTCCTCGACAAAGAGTTGAGGGCTCTGTCGGGCGCCGTGGCGCGGCTCGCCAATCGCTTGCAGCGGCGCTTGCTCGCCCAGCAGAATCGCGCCTGGGACTTCGACCTCGAGGAAGGCACGCTCGACGTGGCGCGCCTGCCGCGCGTTATCATCGATCCCTTGCATCCCCTCTCGTTCAAGCGCGAGCGCGACACCGACTTCCGCGACACCGTGGTCACCCTCCTTCTCGACAACTCGGGCAGCATGCGCGGGCGTCCCATCATGGTCGCCGCCTGCTGCGCCGACATTCTGGCGCGCACGCTCGAGCGCTGCGGGGTGAAGGTCGAGATCCTCGGCTTCACCACCCGGGCCTGGAAGGGTGGGCAGGCGCGCGAGGCCTGGCTCGCCGCCGGCAAGCCTGCCTGCCCGGGACGCCTCAACGACCTGCGCCACATCATCTACAAGACCGCTGACGCGCCCTGGCGCCGTTCCAAGCGCAATCTCGCCCTGATGATGCGCGAGGGGCTACTCAAGGAGAACATCGACGGCGAAGCGCTCGCCTGGGCGCACAATCGCCTGCTCGCCCGGCCCGAGCAGCGTCGCATTTTGATGATGATCTCTGACGGCGCTCCCGTCGACGACTCCACTCTCTCCGTCAACTCGGGCTCCTATCTCGAGATGCACTTGCGCCAGGTGATCGCCGAGATCGAGCAGCGCTCTCCGGTCGAGTTGATCGCCATCGGCATCGGTCACGATGTCACGCGCTACTACCGGCGTGCTGTCACCATCACGGATCCGAGCGAACTTGCCGGCGCCATGACCGACAAGCTCGTCGAGCTGTTTGAGGAGCGGCGCCCAAAAATGCCCGCGGGGCGTCGAAAAAGGCGAAGGAAGCTCAATTGAGCCGGTCGGGCCGTATCCGCAGCTCGGCGGCTGCATCGCCGCGCGCGTCGGCGGCGCTGTCTTCCCTGTGGATGGCGGTCGCTGGCCTTTTCGCGGCTGCCCTTCTGCCTGTGCTGGACACGCCTCCCGCTTGGAGCCAGCAACCCTCCGCCATCTCCGCCCCCCAGCCGCCGCAGCCAACGCCGATCGAGGTTCATGCCCGCCCCATCGATCGCTTCTTTCGCGCTCAGCCCGAGCAGCAGCGCTTCGGCCGCCTGAGGTTCAGAGGCGGCCTCGTGCTCACTTCGCCCGCACGGGAATTCGGTGGCTACTCCGCGATTGCCGTAGCACCCGATGGGCGCCGCCTGATCGCCGTCTCCGACGAGGGCACCTGGCTTTCCGGTGACATCGTCTACGAGGACACGCGCCCTTCAGGAATAACCGGCGCCGCGTTCGGACCGTTGCTCGGTCCGCGAGGACGGCGGCTTGATCGCAAGCGCGATCTCGATGCGGAATCGATGGCGGTGCTCGACGGCACCCTCGATCAGGGAACCCTCCTGATCGGCTTTGAGCGCAACCACCGCATCGGCATCTTTCCGATCGGCCCGCGGGGCATTGCGGCTCCCACCGGTTTCCTGAGGCTGCCCCAGGAGGCGCGGCGCATGCGCTCCAACGCCGGCCTCGAAGCCGTGGCTGTCATCCGTGGTGGACCCAACCGTGGCGCCATCATCGCCTTTGCCGAGCGGTTGCTCGACGGACAGGAAAATCACACCGGCTGGATTTGGCTGCAAGGCAACCCCCAGCGCCTATCCCTGCGCAACGTCGGCGACTTCGACATTACCGACGCGGCCTCGCTGCCCGATGGCAGCCTCCTCGTTCTGGAGCGCTACTTTCGCCTCAGCGAGGGTGTCAAGATGCGGCTGCGGCTGATCCGGGCCTCGGACCTGCGGCCAGGCGCCTTGCTCGACGGCGAAGTGCTTATTGAGGCCGACGGCCGCTACGAAATCGACAATATGGAGGGGCTGGCCGTTCACCAAGGCGCGCGCAGTGAGATCGTGGTCACAATTGTGTCCGACAACAACTTCAACGCCTTTCTGCAACGCACGCTGCTGCTGCAGTTCGAGCTGACGACGGCCGCAGGAAAAGAGTGAAGGAAAGAGGCAAAGAGAAGCGGCTTTACCGCGGAGGGAGCCGGATCATGCCGTCGCCTGCGCGCGAGCCTTCTTGATGTCGCGCCTGAGCCGCTGGCAACGGGGCGAAAGCCCATCCACGTCTGCCGCAAGAAGGTAGGCGTCGAGCCCGCCCCGGTGTTCCACCGCGCGCAAGGCGTGTGCGCTGATTCTCAGGCGGACGCTCCGCTTCAGCGTATCGCTGATCAGCGTCACCGCGCACAGGTTCGGCCGGAATTTGCGCTTGGTCTTGTTCTCGGCGTGGCTTCTGAGCTGCCCGGACAAGGGCAGCTTGCCGGTAAGCTCGCAACGTCTCGTCATGTTCTTTAGCTCCCTGCCGCGTCGGCGCCGAAGGGCGGCAAGACCATCCTGATGCCCGGAAAATGCGACGGCCGGGCGCGCTGCACCCAGCCGGCTTCGCAAGGGCTATACATAAGGCTGGCTCCGGCCGTCAAGTTTGAGACATGCCTAGCCGCGAAGGGCGCGTACCGGATTGGAGCTGTGCTGGGCGGTTTCTTAACACTTGTCCGTGACACTGGGCAGCGACACAGTATTGTCTCAAAGAGCACGTAGGCCGAGGCTGCTTGACCGAGCCTGGTGTGTGATCCGTGCAGGGTTGTTTGATGCGCTTTTCTCGGCGGGTCATCGCATGCGCAGTCGCCGCCGTGTTTTTGCCGGCGAGCGGCGCGGTCCACGCCGAGAGCTGGCCGAGCCGAGTGAACGCCGCCTACAAGATCACTCTGGCCGGCATTGAGCTCGGTGATTTCCACTTTGAGTCGAGCGTGACCGGAAGCTCCTACGCCCTGGCGGCGACGGCCGAGCTGTCCTGGGGTTTCGGCGCGTTCACCTGGCGGGGCGTGACGAGCAGCTCGGGCACGCTTGCCACTGCACAGCCGAAGCCTGCGGTTTTCTCCTTCGACTACAAGAGCAACCGCAAGAGCGGCTCGGTCAAAGTGGGCTTCGACGATTCCGGCGTCTCGAGCGTGGTGGCCGTGCCCAAGAGCACACCCTCCCCTGAGACCGTGCCCGTGCGCGAGCATCACTTGAAGAGCGTGCTCGATCCGATGACGGCGATCCTCGCCCTGTCGCGCGGGACGACGAGCAACCCCTGTGGTCGGCGCATTGCCGTCTTCGATGGCAAGCAGCGCTTCGACCTCGCCCTGTCGTTCCGGCGTTTTGCGACGGTGAGCGAGGCACGGCCCAGCGGACAACCTCACATTGCCTTCGTTTGCCGCGTTCAATATATTCCCGTCGCTGGCTACAGGAACAACAGCGAGACCCAGGCGATGGCCTCCAACACCGGCATTGAGGTGACGTTGCGTCCGGTGCCGAGCGCCAATCTGCTCGTCCCCTATCAGATCACCATTCCAACCATCGTCGGTCCGGCGGTGCTGAGCTCGCGTCGGGTCGAGATCGTTGCGCCGGACAACCGGCAGATTGCTCTGATCCATTGAGAGCGGTTGCCATTGACGTTTCCCGAAGACTTCGGCGCGCGCGCTCGGCCTCCGGGCTCGGCCGGGCTTGTGCCGCGCCGGTTCTGCGCGCAATACCACCCGGCGAGGTGATTTGATTGGGGCTCGCTGCAGCTGCACAAGCACGCCCCTGGAGGAACACTGGTCATGGGCATCGACAGCGAGACGCGGAGCCGCAATGTAACGGCGGTGCTCGGCCCGACCAACACGGGCAAGACCCACCTCGCGATCGAGCGCATGCTGGGTCACGAAACCGGCATGATCGGATTACCGCTCCGCCTGCTGGCGCGCGAGGTCTATGACAAGATCGCCGCGCGCACTGGGCCTGACAAGGTCGCGCTGATCACTGGCGAGGAAAAAATCCGCCCGGAAAATCCGCGCTACTGGGTGTCGACCGTCGAGGCCATGCCCCGCGACATCGAGGTCGACTTCCTGGCCATCGACGAGGTTCAGCTGGCCGCCGACCCCGAGCGGGGTCACGTCTTCACCGACCGCCTGCTTCATGAGCGCGGCCGTCTTGAGACGCTGCTGCTGGGCGCCGGCACCATGCGCGAGGCGATTGCCGACCTTGTCCGTGGCGCACACTTCGTCTCGCGGCCGCGGCTGTCCAAGCTCACCTATGCCGGTCAGAAAAAGATCACGCGGCTGCCGGCACGCACTGCCGTCGTTGCATTCTCGGCCAACGATGTCTACCAGATCGCCGAGCTGATCCGCCGCCAGCGAGGCGGTGCCGCCGTCGTTCTCGGCGCACTCTCCCCGCGCACGCGCAACGCCCAGGTTGCCCTCTACCAGTCCGGCGATGTGGACTTTCTGGTTGCCACCGACGCCATCGGCATGGGGCTCAATCTCGATGTCAACCATGTGGCCTTTGCCGGCACCCGCAAGTTCGACGGACAGAACCATCGCCAGCTGACACCGGCCGAGCTGGCCCAGATCGCCGGCCGCGCCGGCCGGCACATGAATGACGGCACATTCGGCGTGACGGGAGATGTTGGTCCCTTCGAGCAGGACGTGGTTGAGCGCCTCGAGACGCACGTCTTCGACACCGTGAAGACCTTGCAATGGCGCGCACGCACGCTCGACTTCTCCTCCCTTGACGCTCTGCGCGACAGTCTCCGGCAGCTTCCCAAGGAACCGCGTCTTGCGCGCGCGCGCATGGCCGACGATGTCACGGCGTTGGAAAATGTGAGCGCTGACCGTGACGTGGTGGCACTGGCCGTCGGCCCGGCGGCGGTTGCCACCTTATGGGAGGTCTGCCAGATCCCCGACTATCGCAACATCTCGGCGCAGAACCACGCCGAGCTCGTGGCCACGCTCTACAAGTTCCTGCTCGGGCCCGAGGAAAGGATTCCCGAGGATTGGTTCGCCCGCCAGGTGGCCTTTGCCGACCGCACCGACGGCGACATCGACACGCTGGCCAACCGCATTGCCCACATCCGCACCTGGACGTTCGTCTCCAACCGCCCGGACTGGCTGAAGGACCCGGCGCATTGGCAGGGTCGCACGCGGGCCATCGAGGACCGCCTCTCGGATGCCCTCCATGAGCGCCTCGCCCTGCGCTTCGTCGACCGCAGAACCAGCGCGTTGATGCGGCGCCTGCGCGACAAGGAGGCGCTCGCCGCCGACATCTCCGACGACGGTGCCATCCACGTCGAGTCCCATTACGTGGGCCGCCTTAAAGGCTTCTGTTTCTCGCCCGACGGCCAGGCCGAAGGCATTCACGGCAAGGCGGCCCGTCATGCCGCGGCGCAGGTGCTCGCCAAGGAGCTGTCGATGCGTGCCCGCCGGGTCGCGGCGGCCAAGCAGGACGCCTTCCACCTGTCCCGCCGCGGGCGAATTCTCTGGCGCGGCGAGGAGATCGCCCGCCTTGAGCCGGGCGAGAAGGGGCTGAACCCCCAGGTCGTCATCATTGCCGACGAGCACTTGCAGCCGGCCGACAGGGACAAGGTACAGGCGCGGCTCGACGCTTGGCTGACGGAGCTCATTGGCGAGCGGTTGAAACCGCTGGTCGACATCGCCGCCGCCGAGGACGTGACCGGACTGGCGCGCGGCATCGCCTTCCGCCTGCGCGAATGCTTCGGCGCGCTGAAACGCGAGGCCGTCGCCCACGAGATGCGATCCCTCGATCAGGCTGCCCGCGCCCAGCTGAGGAAGTACGGCGTCCGCTTCGGCGCGTTCAACATCTACTTTCCGCCGCTGCTGAAGCCGGCCGCCGCCGAGCTGACCGTGGTGCTGTGGTCCCTCAAGCATGCGGGCGCGCACGGCATGTCGCTCGATGCGCTGCCGGAGCTGCCTCGCCCCGGTCTCACCTCCTTCGCCGTTGACCCCAAGGTGCCCGAGCCCTTCTATCGCGCCTATGGCTTCCATGTGTGCGGCCCCCGCGCCATCCGCATCGACATCCTCGAGCGATTGGCCGATCTCATCCGCACGCTGCTCGCCTGGCGCCCGAGCGAGGCCGCCGCCACGCCTCCGAAGGGCTCGACCGGCGATGGCGGCTTCACCGTGACGCCCGAGATGATGTCGATCCTCGGCTGCTCCTGCGAGGAGTTGAGCCATGTGCTGCGCGCGCTGGGCTTCGCCTGCGAGCGCAGGCCGCTGCCGAGCACCGCGACCGCGCCCCCGCCGGCCGCCTCCGCGGAGGCGGGCGCTCGACCGACCGACGCGGTCGGGCAACCGGAGACCGAAACGGCTGAGTCCCTTGCTGCGACTGCCGCGACGGCCCCCACATCGTCTGACGCGGCGCCCACCGACCCCGCCGCGACGGCGCCGACCGATACTCCGCCTTCGCCGCAGGCGGAAGCCGCGCCGGGGGCTGAGCCACAGCCCGCAACGCTGGTGTTGCCGGCAGGCGACGCGCCCCAGCAGGCGAATGCCGCCGAACCCACCTTCGTTGAGATCTGGCGTCCACGCCGCCGGCGTGAGCAGCACCGCGACGAGGACCGCCGGCGCTTTGGCCGACGGGACAAGAGCGCCCGGCCGGCCGATGATCAGGCTGCGGGCCGCGCGCGTACCGACGGTCCCGGCGGCCGGCGCCCGAAACAGCGCCCGCGACCAAAGGATGCCCCCGCCAGATCGCCGCGCCGTGAAGAACCGCAAGCCGCCAACGCCCGAACCGCGTCTTCGCCGTCGCAGAAGCGGGGCGCCATCGACCCCGATTCCCCGTTTGCCGCCCTCGGCGCTCTCAAGATCGCGCTTGAGAAGCGGGCGCAGGATCCCTCCACGTCATGAGCGCGGGTTCGACCGGGCGGGAGGAGATCCTCGGCCAGCGGCTCGACAAGTGGCTCTGGTTTGCGCGTGTGGTCAAAACCCGCTCATTGGCAGCGCGCCTGATCCTCGCTGGCAAGGTACGGGTCAATCGCGAGCGGACCGACAAGCCGAGCCTCATCCTGCGGCCCGGAGCCGTCGTCACCGTCCTGGTGGCCGGACGGGTGCGCATATTGAAGGTGGTTGCACCAGGCCGGCGGAGGGGGCCGCCGGCCGACGCCCACATGCTGTATGAGGACCTGACGCCGCCTCGTCCCGCACCCGAGACGCACAACCATTGCAGCGACGCCTCCCGCAGCCCTGTCGGCGGCGGACGGCCGACCAAGCGACAGCGGCGCCAGATCGAGCGGTTGAAGTCGGGCTCCGCATAGCGGCCCACTGCAGTGCGCATGCGGGCGCTCGCACCGCCTGCCCGCGCTATTGCGTCAACCTGCCCAACTGCGGCATGGTCCGCGAACTCATAGATACGGCTCGATCGGGCATCCGGCGCGATCGGGAGCGGCCAAACCAGCCAATGACCTACGTCGTCAACGAGAATTGCATCAAGTGCAAGTACACCGATTGCGTGGAGGTGTGCCCGGTCGATTGTTTCTATGAGGGCGAGAACATGCTCGTCATCCACCCCGACGAGTGCATCGACTGCGGGGTATGCGAGCCCGAGTGCCCCGTGGATGCCATCAAGCCGGATACCGAGCCGGGCCTTGAGCAGTGGCTGGAGCTCAACCGGATCTATGCCGAGAAGTGGCCCAACATCACGGCCAAGAAGCCTGCCCCGCCGGATGCCGATGAATACCGCGATCAAAAGGGGAAGTTCGCGGCCTACTTTTCGCCTGAACCGGGATCGGGTGACTGAAGGGTCGGCGTGCCGCAGGTGCGTACAACAAATTGATCTGCATAGAGTTTTCACAAACTTGTTAAGCTCGCGTGGAAGCTCCCCTGCAAGCGCCCTTCTATTTTCGTGAACTTTATGTTATGGTCCGGCCTGTGTGGTCGCGGAAACAAACGAGGAACATCGATCGGGCCAACGGTGGGCATGTAGCCTGCTCAGACAGCGTGCTTCTGGCACGACCGATCAGCCGAATTGGCAGCAATTTCAATCTGACGAGCCACATCCACGGAAGCGCCCGCTTCGGTGAGCGGAAGATGCGCGCTTCGGGAAGGTGAGGGGCCGGCGGCGACGACGGGTCGGCGCGCCGGTTTTTGTTGCGCACGCTTGACCCAAAGCCATGGTCGAGCCGGCGAGAGGGGCATTGGACGAGCAGATGGACGAGCAGGTCGGCGTACATGTGACGAGAGAGTGAGAAGGCTCATGGCTCAGAAGAAGAAGGTCCCCGCCAAGGTTCGCATGGCTAAGGCCGCGGCAACCAAGCGCACGCCCCGTGCCGCAGCGGCACGGGCGGCGGCCCAGCCAAAGACCGTTGGTAAGAAAGTTGCTGGGGCGACTACCAAGTCCCGCTCCGTCAAGGTGAAGGCGAGGGCCCCTCAGCCCAAGCAGGCACAGCTTAAGGCGGCGCCCGCCAAGGTTCAGCCGGCGCGGACCACGGTAAAGGCCGTCGCCCAGTCGGCAACGAAGCCGCCGGCGGTAAGCAAGCCCATTCCGTCGCAAGCGGAGGCCCGCGCGGCGGAGACGCGAGCTGCCGTGGAGGCGATCCAGGCCCGGCGGGCGGCCGGCGTTGCGACCGCATCCGTACCGGCCGGTGCTGTCAGGCCCTCCGCTCCGGCGACCCCGAAGGATCTCGCGGCGAAGGCGGCCGAAGCGCACCGCCAGCTTGCCGCCAGCAAGAAGCCGGTGGGCCAGCGGCACGGCTTCAAGACCAACGAGTACATCGTCTATCCGGCCCACGGCGTGGGGCGCATCGTCGGCATCGAGGAGCAGGAAATCGCCGGAATGGCGCTCGAACTGTTCGTGATCAACTTCGAGAAGGACAAGATGACCCTGCGGGTGCCGACCGGCAAGCTGCAGAGCGTCGGCATGCGCAAGCTTTCCGACCCGAGCGTCGTGCACAAGGCCATGGAAACGCTCAAAGGCCGCGCCCGCATCAAGCGCACGATGTGGAGCCGGCGCGCTCAGGAATACGAGGCCAAGATCAACTCTGGCGACCTCGTTGCCATCGCCGAAGTGGTTCGTGACCTCTACCGCTCCGAGTCGCAGCCCGAGCAGTCCTACTCCGAGCGTCAGCTCTACGAGGCGGCTCTCGATCGTATGGCACGCGAGATCGCCGTGGTGGAGAAAATTGACGACCGCGGTGCCGTTCAGCGCATCACCGAGGTGCTCTCCAAGAGTGCTCGGGGCCGGCGTGCGGCGGCCGAAGGCGGCGACGCGATCGACGCCGAGGTCAAGGCGGCCTGAAAACGCGCGCAAGACAAGGGGAAGGCCCGGCCGATCTCGGCCGGGCGCCGTTCCTTGCCATGCCACCGGCCGCTATTCCGCGGCGCTCGCGCCAGCCTCCTCCAGCCGCTCGAGCTGATGGGGATGCTCTACCTCGATGTAGGGACCGTTGCGCCGCTCGATCCAGCCGCGAACGCGCACGCGCGCTCCGGCGAGCGTGCGCACGTCGACTCCTCTGCGCGCCATGAGCTTGTTCGCGGCCGCCTCGAGACCCGCCGTGAAGTCCTGCCGCCAGTCGCGCCCGAAGTTGAGGTAGATGCGCCTTCCGCGCTCGGCCGCCGCCACGATGCGCCCTTCCACGATTTGGTAGGTGCCCCGGAGCCCAAGCAGCTCCGCCGTCCGCCAAGCCGGACGCACCTGGTAGATGGGATCGGCCCACAGCCCTGCGTTGGCCTGCCGCGCCGTGCGTTCCTGACCGAGCAGCGCCTCAAGGCAACTTGGCAGCTCCGGCGCCCCCACCACCCGCGCCAGTCCGTGGCTCAAGAGATACCCCTGCACCCACGCGGGCGGCGCCCCCCCGCCATGAACGAAGACCTGTGCCAGCAGTCGTCCGTAGCGATCACTGCCCCGCGCCTCGCGAGCCAATTCCACGGGCTTTCCGAGGATCAGGCGCTCCAGCGCAAGCCGCGCTTTGCTTTCCAGAGGAAGCTTCCCGCCTTCGGCGCCGGCGTCGCTGGCGCGCGGCGTCATGATGCCGGCGAGCCGCACCTCAGAGCCCCCCTCGATAACGAACGTCTCGCCGTCGATGACGCGCACGGCGGCATGGGCCGGGCTCGTCCCAGGCCGGCAGTCCTTCAGCTCAGCGGCGGCACCGCTTGCGGCCGCAGCCACCGCCGCCGACAGGACGAGCCCCGGCACGGACCAGCAGGCGGAACAGGCGCGCAAGCGTGCTCTTGACGTGGCGATCCCTCCTGGTGGCGATCGTCAACCCCCAAGGTGCGGCCAGCCCTCGCTTGTGCCACGCTGTCGAGCCTGCGACCAGTGGTACCCGGGGCGAGCAGGCTGGGAACGGCGCCGTGCCTGTGCTATTGCCATGGCCTCCCGCATGGCCCCGTAGCTCAGCGGATAGAGCGGCAGATTCCTAATCTGTAGGTCGCAGGTTCAAGTCCTGCCGGGGTCGCCACCCGGTCAGTGTCCGGCCCGGAGACATGGGTGAGCGTTCGCCATGCCTGCGATGCGAGGCATCCTTTCCGCGCTGGCAATGAGCGCGCTCCTTGCTGCGACGGCGGCCGCCGCCCAACCGCCGCGCCGCGTCGTCTCGATCAACCTCTGCACCGACCAACTCGCCCTGGCGCTGGCCGACCCCGGCCAGATCGCCGCGCTGAGCTACCTGTCGCGGCTCGACAGCCTTTCCTTCCTTGCCGGGAAAGCCGCGGCGTTTCGTGCCGTGCGCGGGACGGCCGAGGAGGTGCTGAAGCTCGCCCCCGACCTCGTGCTCGCCGGCGCCTACTCCTCCGCCGCCACCCGAATGGCCCTTGCCACACACGCCGTGCCGATGGCGACGTTCACCCCGGTCACCACCGTTGCCGAGGCCAGGGCAGAGATCGCCAGAGCCGCCGCGCTGCTCGGCCACCCCGAGCGAGGCAGCCGCCTTGTGAGTGAAATCGATCGCGTCCTTGCCGAAGCTACCCCACCTCCCGGTCCGCCGCTTCAGGCCCTGCAGATGCAGCGGCGCGGATTCGCCTCCGGCCGCGAGACGCTCATCGCCGACCTGATGCGCCGCCTCGGCATCGCCAACGCCGCCGATGCGCTTGGCATTGTCTCGGTGGAGCGCGTCTCTCTCGAGCTGGCCCTGAAGGCGCGGCCCGACCTGCTCATCCTGCAGGACGAGGACCGCCCTCCGGCGGATCAGGGAGCTGCCCTCCTGAGCCATCCGGCCCTCGCCGCGGTGGTACCGCCGGAACGGCGCGCGTTTCTGCCCTACCGCGAGATCACCTGCGCCGGCCCGGCGCTGCCCGCCGCCATCAGGAGACTGAGCGGCGAGGTCCGCCGCATCCGTGCCGCCCTCGCCGCCGGCCGCTGAGGGATGGCGAGGGTCAGGCCGCGGTGAGCTTGGCGAGCAGCGCCTCGTCCACTTCGAAGTTGGAGAACACGGCCTGCACGTCGTCGTCCTCCTCGAGCGCCGCGATCAGCTTCAGAACGCTTTCGGCGGCCGCCTCGCTGAGCTCGGTCGTCACGTTGGGCTTCCACACCACCTTCACCGACTCCGGCGTCCCGAGCTTCTCTTCAAGCGCATGCGCGATCGCACCGAGGCTCTCGAACGCACAGGTGATGACGTGGCTGTTGCCATCCGACGCCACGTCGTCCGCGCCGGCCTCGATCGCCGCCTCCAGAACGTCGTCGGCCGTCCCGGCCTCTCCCTTGTAGATGATCTCGCCGACGCGGCTGAACATGTGCGCCACCGATCCGGTCGACCCGAGATTGCCGCCGTACTTCGTGAATGCCGCCCTGACTGCGCCCCCCGTGCGGTTGCGGTTGTCGGTCAGCGCCTCGACCACGATGGCCGCCCCGCCCGGCCCGTAGCCCTCGTAACGCACCTGCTCGTAGTTTTCCGCTTCCGCACCCTGCGCCCGCTTGATCGCCCGCTCGATGTTTTCCTTCGGCATGTTTTCGGCGCGCGCTGCCTGGACGGCGAGCCTCAGCCGCGGGTTCATGGCGGGGTCGGGCAGACCCGATTTCGCCGCCACCGTGATCTCGCGGGCGAGCTTGGCGAACGCTTTGGAGCGGGCCGCGTCCCGGCGGCCCTTGCGGTGCATGATGTTCTTGAACTGAGAGTGTCCGGCCATGGTTGAATCCACCGAGCGGGTCCGCCCCGCAATTGTGGCGTGGCGGCGCGTGACCTTACATAGCCCGCGGCCCTTGCCCGATCCAGATGCGTCCGCTCGCGCCGTGCCGATGATGCCATGCCTGCGCTTGAACTGAGCCTTGTTTCATGGCCACATCCTGCTGAGCTGGTGTTCGGTGTCTGGAGTGCGCCAAAAGCGCTGGCTGAGGGGGAGGAGAGCATGCCAACGCAACGGCCCTCGCTCTGGCGCAGGCTTCTTTCCATGCTCGGATTGGGCGCCGGCGACGCGGCCTCCGCCCCTGCAGAGCCTCGCCCCACCGCCGGCGGCAGCCTCGATCCTGCAAGCTTCGAGCCGGGCGATTTCCTATGGCCGAAACGGAAGGGTGCCATCGTCGTGCGTGCCCTTCCGGGCGAACCGGCGAGCGCGGAGGCACGCCAATGGCAAGCCGAGCGCGACCGCCGGCTGGGCCCGCAGACCCGCTCGGTGCAATACCCCGAGGTGGCCGAGCGCCTGCGCTCGATGCGCTACGAGGAGTTCGAGCGCTACTACTTCGAGGGTGCTTCCGAGAGCGCGGTGTCGCGCGGCATCGACATCGGCGGCGTCAAGGTCTCGGCCGGCCACGTCGGCATCATCGAGATCGGCTCCGACGGCATGCCCTATGTCATCGAAGCGGTCCCCACCGGCCCCCTCGCCATCCTCGGCGGCGGTACTGTGCAGCGCTCTCCCTACCAGGAGTGGCTGGCGCGGCGCCCCGACAACCAGTTCTGGCACGGCCGCCTCCGCGGTGTTGACGGCGCCGTCCGCGCCCGCATTACCGATGAGGCGGCGCGCCATCTTGGCAAGCCCTACGATATCTTCAACTTCGACCTCGACGACGACAGCGCTTTCTATTGCTCCAAGCTCGCCTGGATGAGCGTCTGGCGCGCGACCGCCATTGCGGTGGACGACGATCCGAACCCGAAACGCGGCGACCGCTTCCCGCCCTGGTTCTCGCCCAAGCAGCTCCTCAATGCCCCGCGCATTCTGGTGCTGAGCAAGCCGGCCGACTACTGACCGTCCGGGGCGGGTTTCGCCGGGAACCGAACGCCGCTTGGTGGAGGAAGACATGAGCCCGGATCTTGCTTATCTCGTGTGGACCCTCGCGCTCTGTTTCGTCCAGATGCTGGTCGCCGTTGCCGGAGCCGCCGGACAGGTTGGCTTGGCGACGCTGGCGAGCAATCGGGAGAATATGCCCGCGCTCACCGGCTGGGTGGACCGCGCCCAGCGCGCGCACCGCAACATGATCGAGAACCTCATCCTGTTCGCACCTCTCGTACTCCTCGCCGTCGCCGCCGGCCGCACCAACGCGATCACCGCGCTCGGAGCGCAGATCTTCTTTTATGGTCGCCTTGCCTACGCCGTCGTTTTCATCGCCGGGATACCCTGGCTGCGAACCGCCGTCTGGACGGTATCGGTCGTCGGCCTCCTGTTGATCTTCTTCCAACTCGTCTGAGACTCTACGCTCAGCGCGTAGGCCTTGGACGCGGCGCAAGCCGGACAAGATCGAGCACGAGCCGCTCCGCGAGCGCGGCCTCCAGCGCTGCCGTGAGCCGCGCCGCGCGCGCCGCGGCCGCGATCATGGCGAGCGCCTGCGAGGAGCGCGCAAGCGTCCATGCGCGTGCCTGGGTTTCGACGATGCCCTTGTGCTTGAAATGCACAGGCGGGCGCAGCGGCCGGATCGCGTCCTCGAAGCCGCGGCCCGCGTCGAGCGCGGCACGGATGCGATTGAGGCGCTGGAAGTGGCGCTGCAGGGCGAGAATGATCGCCTGCGGGCTTTCGCCCGACGCCACCGTGCGGTCGAACTCCGACATTGCCCGCGCCGCATCGCCGGACGCCGCGGCGAACAGCACCGCATCGATGGCAAGCTCGGCCGCATCGCCGACCACCGCATCGACGTCGTCCACCTCGACCCTGCCTTTGTCGCCGGCGTAGAGCGCAACTTTCTCGATCTCGCTGCGCGACAGCGCTCGGTCGGCGCCGAGCCGAGCGAGCAGCGCCTGGCGCGCCTCGGCGGTGATCTCGACCCCTTGCGCCGCGAGAGCTTCGCGCACGAGGCGGTCGAGGTCGCGCACCTCGTCGCCGTAGCAGGGAATGGCCACGGCATGATCGGCGCGCTCGAAGGCGGCGCGCAGGGCATCGCCCTGCCGCAGATTACCTGCTTCAACCACCAGTGCGCCTGCCATGGCGCCGGGGGCGAGCAGGGGCGTCAGCACCTGCGCGTTGATCTTGCGCCCCGCCGTGGTGCGCACGATCCGGCGGCCGCCGAACATGGCCACCGTTTTGAGCTCGACGGCGAGACGCTCCGGATCCTGTTCGAAGTCCGCCTCCTCGATGCGGACGATCTCGCCTGGCGGATTCGAGTTGCCGGCGAGGCGCTCGGCCGCCGCCCGCGCACGCTCCGACACCAGTCCGGCATCGTTGCCGTAGACGAGGACGGCGGCGATGGCCGCATCCATCGACTTGAGGAAGGCCTGCGCCTGATGCGCTTTGATGGCAACCATGCGGGGCGCGCCGCCGATGCGTAGGCTCTGCGTCAACGGCCGAGATGGTCAGGCCGCCGTGCTCAGGTACGCCGCAAGCCGCGCCTTGAGGTCGGCCGCGACCGTCCGCGCCACCCGGTCCTGAGCCTCGTGGTTGGCCTGCACGTTGGAGAAGATCGAGGTGAAGCGCTCAAAGCCCGCCCGGCCGTGACTGGTGCCCTGCAGCACCACGCGTTTGTCCTTGAGACTGATGAGCTGGAAGGCGGCATCGACCTGGTAGATCTGGCCCGTGGAGTTGCCATCCCGCGCCACCAGTGTGGAGGTGACCATCTCGCGGATGGTCACATCGAGACGGTACAGCGGCGGGGGCGGCGTACCGCCGCCGGTATGCTGGAAGATCAGTTCGTTGCGGATGCGCTGGCCGACCCGTCCGGGGATGGTGCCGATCTCGACCTGCGCCAGCTTGGCCTCGACCGATGGGCCGTGGCCGAGCGAGCCGTAGAGCGGCTGGAACCCGCCCGAACAGGCCCCCAGAGCCGGGGCGGCGGCGAGCAGTGCGAGTGCGCGCAGCGCCCCGCGCCGATCGAGCGCGCAACGAGCCGGAGAGTCTTGCCGCTCAGACGACGACATTCACGATCCTTTGCGGCACGACGATCACCTTCTTCACCGGGCGTCCCTCGAGCGCGCGCACCACCGGCGCCAGCTTCAGAGCCGCCGCCTCAATCTCCGCTTCATTGGCGCCTTTGGCGATGGTGAGTTCGTCCCTTCGCTTCCCATTTACCTGTACGGCAATGGTAATCGTATCGTCAACGAGCAGGCCGGGGTCGGGCTCCGGCCAGGGCTGTTCGGCGAGCAAAGTGTTGTATCCGAGCCGCGCCCAGCATTCCTCTCCAAGGTGAGGCATCATGGGACCGAGCATCTGCACCAACAGCTCCGCGCCCTCCCGCAAGGCCCAGTTAAGCCCCTCGTCCTGCTTGGCGGCTGCCGATTGCAGGGTGGTCGTGAATTCGTAGATCTGGGCCACCGCCACGTTGAACCGCAGCCCTTCGATGTTCTGCGTCACCTTGGCCAGCGCCTTGTGCGCCGCCGATCTGAGCGCCGCGGCCTCCGGTCCGAAGCGGGTCGGTTTTGCCGCCCCTCTCTCGGCAGCGCGCTCGGCGATCTCCTCGATCAGCCGCCACACCCTTTGCACGAACCGGCGGGCGCCCTGCACGCCGACGTCGCTGTAGATCACGTCCCGCTCGGGCGGGCTGTCGGAGAGCACGAACCAGCGCGCGGTATCGGCCCCGTATTCGTTGATGAAGTCGTCGAGGTCGACCACGTTCTTCTTCGATTTGGACATCTTTTCGACCGGCCCGATCTCGACCGGCCTGCCCGTTGCGACCTCGACGGCCCGGCGCTGCTCGCCTTCGCCCTCGACCCTGACCTCGCTCGGCAGGAGCCACTGCCCGGACTGCGAACGATAGGTCTCGTGCACGACCATGCCCTGCGTGAACAGTCCGGCGAACGGCTCCTTCAGCTTGAGATGTTTGGTCGCCGTCATCGCCCGTGCGAAGAAGCGCGAGTAGAGCAGATGCAGGATCGCGTGCTCGACGCCGCCGATGTACTGGTCGACCGGCAGCCAGTAGCTGGCCGCCGTGAGGTCGACGGGCCTATCCGCGTGCGGCGAGGTAAAGCGCGCGAAGTACCAGGAGCTGTCTACGAAGGTGTCCATCGTATCCGTCTCGCGCGTGGCGGGCCGCCCGCACGATGGACATTTGACGTGCTTCCAGGTCGGATGACGCACCAGGGGGTTACCCGGCACGTCGAACGTCACATCCTCCGGCAACCGCACCGGCAACTCGCTTTCCGGCACCGGCACGATGCCGCATCCCTCGCAGTGGACGACCGGGATCGGACAGCCCCAGTAGCGCTGGCGCGAGATGCCCCAGTCGCGCAGCCGGTACATGACCTTCCGCTTGCCCTTGCCGAGCGCCTCGAGCCGCTCGGCCACCGCCGCCTTGGCCTCTTCCACCGTCATCCCATCGAGGAATCCCGAATTGGCGATCCGGCCCGGTCCGTCGTAGGCCTCTCCGGCAAGGCGGAAGGTGCGCGGGTCGCTGCCTTCGGGGATGACGACCGGGATGATCGGCAAGCCGTATTTGGTCGCGAATTCGAAGTCGCGCTGGTCGTGCGCCGGGCAGCCGAAGATGGCGCCGGTGCCGTAGCCCATCAGCACGAAGTTGGCGACGTACACATTGAGCCGCACGCCGGGGATCAGCGGGTGGGTGGCGACGAGCCCGGTGTCGAAGCCCTTCTTTTCGATTCGCGCCAGCTCCTCCTCCGAGGTTCCGATCCGATTGCACTCCTCGATGAAGGCCGCAAGCTCCGCGTTCTTCTTGGCAAGCTCAAGGGCGAGCGGATGGGCCGGGGAGATGGCGCAGAAGCTTCCGCCGAAGATGGTGTCGGCCCGCGTCGTGAAGACCTCAAGCTCCTTGTACTTCTTTGCCCGAGGCAGCGCCTTGCCCTCGAGCTGGTAGCGCATCAGCAGCCCTTCCGAGCGTCCGATCCACTTGGCCTGCATGAGGCGGACCTTCTCGGGCCACCGCTCGAGACCGTCGATGGCTTTGAGCAGGTCCTCGGCATACTTCGTGATGCGGAAATACCAGACCGGCATCTCTCGGCTCTCGACCGGCGCGCCTGATCGCCAGCCGCGGCCGTCGATCACCTGTTCGTTGGCGAGCACCGTCTGATCCACCGGGTCCCAGTTGACCTTGCCGACGCCGCGGTAGGCGAGACCCTTGGCGAGAAAGTCGAGGAACAGCTTCTGCTGGTGGTGGTAGTAGGCCGGGTCGCAGGTGGCGAACTCCCGGCTCCAGTCGAGCGACAGGCCCATGCTTTTGAGCTGGGCCTTCATGGCGGCGATGTTGTCGTAGGTCCACCTGGCCGGGTGAACCTTGCGTTCCATGGCGGCGTTCTCTGCCGGCATGCCGAAGGCGTCCCAGCCCATCGGATGCAGCACGTTGAACCCCTTGGCCCGCTTGAAGCGGGCGTAGACGTCGCCCATCGTGTAGTTGCGCGAGTGCCCGACGTGAATGCGCCCCGAGGGATAGGGGAACATTTCGAGCACATAGTACTTGGGCCGCTCGGAGGCCTCGGTGGCCTTGAAGATGCCGCGTTCCTCCCAGACCTGCTGCCAGTGCTTCTCGCGGACCGGCGCGTTGTAGCGTTCTTTCGGGCGTTCGGTGGCCATCGGCGGGCTTTCGCATCGAGGGTTTCGGGATCGGCCGGTAATCAGCCGGAAAGGCAGCTACGGGTCAAGCGGCAGTCTGAGCGGCGCCCGGCTCGATTGGCCTTACCAGACCCGCCCGACACCGACCTTGCCAAGGCGCTCACCGTGTTCCAGTTGTCTGCCGGTTCGCCACCAGTGCCGAGGTCCAGCCTGATGGGAGAGGACAAGTCAGCGCCATCGCCGGCTGCCCGGCTGGCCGAGATCAGGAGCCGCATCGCCGCCGCCGCGGCTGAGGCCGGGCGCGACCCGGCCTGCGTTCGCATTGTAGCCGTGACCAAGACCTTCGGGGAAGCTGACATCCTTCCTGTGCTCGCCGCCGGCCACCGCCATTTCGGCGAGAACCGCGTACAGGAGGCAAAGGCCAAGTGGCCGGCGCTGCGGACCCAGTACCCGGCCGTGGAGCTTCACCTCGTCGGCCCCCTTCAGTCGAACAAGACCCGGGACGCCGTGGCGCTCTTTGACGCGATCCACTCCATCGACCGGCCGAAGATCGCGCGTGCCGTGGCCGAGGAGTCGGCGCGACAGGGGCGGCGGCTGTTGCTTTTCGTGCAGGTCAACACCGGCGAGGAGCCGCAGAAGGCCGGCGTCGCCCCGCGCGAGGCGCACGCTTTTGTGCGCTATTGCCGCGAGGAGCTGAAGCTCGATATCGCCGGCCTCATGTGCATCCCGCCGCTGGACGAGGAGCCGGCCGTTCATTTCGCCTTTCTCGCCAAGCTCGCCCGCGAGATGGGGCTCGAGCACCTGAGCATGGGCATGAGCGACGACTTTGCCGCCGCCGTCCAGTTTGGCGCCACCTACGTGCGCATCGGCAGCGCGATCTTCGGCCCGCGCCGCTGAGCTGCAGCGGTTTTCCTCAGCAAACTCCGTGCCCGAGCGTCGCCGCCCCGGCCATCGATGTTAGCCTGCACGTGATTCGTATCGGTGCGCGCGTGAGGGCGGAGACCGCGACATGACTGAAAGCGCAACCGCGCAAGTGCTGCGCGAAGCCGACGCTGCTGCGGGCGACGCCGCCGCCGAGGCGCGCGCGGAGGTGCTTTCTCGCTCCGGCCTCGCCGACCTCGGCGAGGCGCGGTCCGAGGCGCGCCGCCGCCGCCGCCCTCCGGCCCTCGACGACGACGTCTGGGCCCGTTTCACCGTCGATGTCTGGCTCACCGACCTCAATCCCACCGAGTTCGGCATCTACCGACGCAGCCGCAACCGCGCCAAGTCGCGCCAGTTCACCACCGACATGGACATCTACGCCGAGGTGATCGAGAACGGCAAGCGCACCGGCTTGATCGGCTATCGCGAGGACCTCTGGAAGAACGGCACCGGTCTCGACAAGCGCCTGGTGTTCAAGCTGTTCGGCGAGAACCTCAACTGGCGGGCCACCATGGACCTGATGCTCGCCCGCTCTCTGCAGCAGACCATCGGCGCCCGTGGCCTGCCCGTCACCGCCTTCTCCATCAATACCAGCGACCACGACCAGATGATCCATCTGGAGCGCTCCGCCAACAAGTGGTGGGGCATGCCCGAGTACTTCTCCTTCTTCCTGATGGAGGACGGCAAGCTCCGCTTCTACCGCCTGAAGCAGGACCTCATCTCACTCGGCATGGACTACTCCCTTTATGATGGCGCCGGGCGCAGGATCGGCCTGCTCGACGGCAAGGTGCTGACGCTGGTCGGCTTGTGGGACTGCAGCGTGCGTCGCGAACACGCCGATCCACGGCTGCTGACGGTCCTCAAGCTCTTTGCCGGCATGCTGGTGTTCAATCGGTCGTGCCGCCGCCACGTCGCCCGCCTGGCGCGCGACCTTGCCGCCGGCCATGCCGAGAACAGGCTGCAGAAACAGGAGGCCGACCTCTACCTCAATCCGCGTCGCGTGCGCTGAGCTGCTTCTATCGGTCGCCAACCGTGCGTGAGCATGGCTTTGAGCGTTCTGCCGAGCGGCGCGGATCGTTCACCGGCCGTTTACGTCTGCACCCCTTGCGGAGAATTTTCCCCGCCCCCGAACGTTGTCATTATTTGCCGCTTTCCGCCTGGCCCGCGCATTGAATTTGCAAACCATATTTCCATCATGACGGCGCCGTTGGAAAGCCCGAATCGGACTGACTTTTGTATCTCATTCGTTATTGAACGGGGAGGATACCCGGATGAAAAGTCTGGAAGACCAGCTCAATGAATTGATCGTCCAGAGCGACCGCGTTTCCGCCGAGCTCAATCGCGAGCTTTACCTGATCGGGCGTGCCGATGCGGCCATCAGCTATTTGCGGCTGGTGCGCGAACAGACCTCTCAACAAGTGGCTGCCCTTCTTGAGCAGCGCGCGATGAATGCGATCTCGCCCATCAGTCAGGCGTCGGCGGTGAAGCGGTCCAACGGCTTCGGCCGCTACGACCCGAACTGGCCGCAATAAACCCTGCTTCCACGCCGTGCTCGGCGCGAGGTCCCGCGCACAGTGGGTAGGCAAGACCCGGACCGGCTTCGGCAGCCGCCCATGGTGCGCGTTGCCGATGCCGACCGCCCAACGCACGCCGGTGATCAGGCGGCGTGCTCTTCCGCAGGCGTCGCGGTCACGACCGGCCTTCTGAGAAGCTGCTCTATCTCGTTGGCCGGCAGGGGGCGGCTGAGCAGGTAGCCTTGGATCTCCGTGCACCCTTCGGACTTGACCGTCTCGAGCTGCTCTTGCGTCTCGACTCCTTCCGCCGTCGTCTCCATGCCCAGTCCCTTGGCCATGGCCGCCACCGCCCGCACGATGCTGAGCGAGCCGGACGTGACGGTGATGTCCTTGACGAAGGATCGGTCGATCTTGATCTTGTCGAATGGAAAGCTGCGCAAATAGCTGAGCGATGAGTATCCGGTCCCGAAGTCGTCCATGGCGATGTGTACGCCGAGCTCGCGCAGCCGATGCAGCGTGGCGAGCGTGGACGTGCCGTCCTGCAGCAGGATGTTCTCGGTGATTTCCAGTTCCAGCCGGTCCGGCGCCAGACCTGAGCTTGCCAGCGCATTCATGACAACCTGCACCAGGCCCGTGCTCCTGAACTGCGCCGGCGACAGATTGACGGCCACCTTTACGGTGCTGGGCCAGCCGGCCGCCGTCGCGCAGGCTTGCCGGATCACCCACTCCCCGAGGGGCACGATAAAGCCGACCTCCTCGGCCAGCGGTATGAATTCGCCGGGCGAGATCATGCCGCGCTCCGGATGGCGCCACCTGACCAGCGCCTCCACGCCCACGATCTCGTTGCGTGCCAGGTTGAGCACCGGCTGGTAGTGGAGTTCGAACTGGCCGGCCGGCAGCGCTGCCCGCATGTCGTTCTCGAGCGCGCGCCTCTCCTGCATCTGCACGTCCATGCCGGCCTCGAAGAACGCGAACCCGCCGCGGCCGGCGCTCTTCGCCCGGTAGAGAGCGAGATCGGCGTTTCTGGTCAGCTGGTCCGGGTCTTTGCCGTCGGTCGGCCCCACGGCGATGCCGAGGCTGGTGCCGACGACGACCTGGTGCCCATCCACCTCGTAGGCAGCGCTGACGGATGCGATAACGCGCTCGGCCAGCATCGCCGCATCCATCGGATGCCCGATCGACTGCTGCACGATGGCGAACTCATCCCCGCCCATGCGCGCCACCGTGTCGGTCTCCCGCACCACGGACCGGAGCCGATCCGCCACCGCTTTGAGCAGCTTGTCGCCGGCGGCATGCCCCAGCGTGTCGTTGACGTTCTTGAACAGGTCGAGATCGAGAAGATGGATCGCAACAAGGTTGTCCTGCCCCGCCTGATCGAGCGCGGTTTGCAGCCGCTCGTTGAGCAGCACGCGATTGGGCAGGTCCGTCAGCGCATCGTGGTGCGCCATATGCGCGATCTTCGCCTCGTAGCGCCGCTGTTCGGTGATGTCCTCGTGGGTGGCGACCCATCCGCCGTCGGCCAGCGGCTGGTGCACGATGGCGATCACGCGGCCGTCCGGTAACGTCTGGATCTTGGTTGAGGCGTGGCGCTCGCGCACGGCGGCGAGCCGCTCGTTGATGTAGCTTTCCGGGTTCGGACCCGAATAGGCCCCGAGCGCAATGCGAGCTTCCACGATCGCGCGGAACGGAGTGCCCGGCTTCACCTGTTCCCGTGTCAGGCCGTACATCTCGGCGTACCGATCGTTGGCTACCACCAGGCGCGCGTCGGCATCGAACATGCACAGTCCCTGCGACATGTACTTGAGTGCCGCATCGAACCGCGTATTCTGGACGCTGAGTTCCTGCGCCACGGCGTCCCATTGGCTCACGTGCCGGAAATGCAGGATCGATATCACCACGCCGATCGCGCCGAGCACCAGGAAGAGACCGCCACCGACCTTGTAGCTCTGCCGGCGAAGCTCCCTCAGGAATTCCTCCATGGGCACATCGATGGCGAACGCGCCCATCACGTCGTTGATTTGCCACTTCGGCTTGTTCGGTTGCAGTTCGTTGTGGCAGTTCACACAGCTTTCTTCCCGGGCAAGGGTTGGATACACCGTCCTCAGCACCAGCTTTCCGTCGATGGTGGACAGCGCCGATCTCGGGTTGGCATCGCCAAGCGCGGCGAGCGCCTCGATCGTCTCTGCCATGTCCGAATCCGCCGCTGGCGTAGCAATCTCCCGGCCCTTGCGGCCCACCCAGCGCAGCAAGAAGGCACCGTTGGTGCCGGCCTCCTTGCTGAAGTTCTCGATCGCCTGGGCTTTGAAGGTCGCCGGCACCGGCGCGCTCGCGACGAATTGCGACCGGAACTGCGAGTAGGTCGTCACGAAAGCGTCGACCAGTTGCAGCGCGGCGATCTTTTCTTCAGCCTTTTGCCGACGAAAAGCCTCCAGGCTGGAATTGTAGAACTGATAACCGAAACCAGCGCTCACGAGGACGGCAAAGGCAAGGTATATTTGGAATACCTTCCCAGATTTGGAGCCGACGAATTTTGTAAATAATGTACGCATACCCACTCCCCGACTTGTGGCGGTCGGGATAATGCCTTGGAAAGGTTAAGCTTCCGTGGGCGGTACCGTCGCTGGCCCTTGCCAAGAAATTAATTTCCGGCCGATTATGGAATTTCTGCCGACGTGCTTTGAGTTGCGCCTGCCTAATTCAGCGCGAAGAGCCGCGCATTGTCGGCCAGCACGTACATGCGCCCTTGCGCAACCACGGGCGCGATATAGGCTGGAGTTCCAAGGCTCTGCTGGCTCGCCACGCGCCCCGTTGTTGCATCGACGCCGACGAGCGCCCCCTGGTTGGAGACCAGCCACAACAGGCCTCCAGCCAGCGTGGGACCCGACCAGATATTGGAGCCTTGCAGCTTCGTCGACCACAGCACCTTTCCGTCGCGCCGGTTGACGGCGATCAGCTGGCCGGTTGTGTCGACCACAAACACGCTCTCGCCCGCCACCCAGGGGCCCTGAGTACTCGGGACGCTGAGCGACCACAGACGCTCGCCGTTCTTGAGCTGAGTGGCAATCATGCGCCCGCCGTGACCGACCGCGAACACCGTTCCGCCGTCAATTGCCGGCCTCCCCGCGTCGCTCAGCACGCCCATCGCGCTCGAAACCCGCGTCCGTGTCAGGCTCTCAGTCCACAGCGTCTGTCCGTCGCTGATGCGCACGGCCACCAGCTCTCCCGAGGTGAAGGGAGCAACCACGACGTCGCCTTCCACCGCCGGGCTGGGATTCGATATTAGGCTTGCTTGCTCTGGCAGCCCGCGCGAACTCCACATCTCGCTGCCGTCCGTGCCGGCGAGCGCGAAAAGGCGGCCATTGGCAGTTACGACGAACACCCGATCGGCGGCCGCCGTGGGCGAAGCCCTGACCGGCGCTCCGAGGTTTTTCTCCCACAGCTTCTTACCGGACTTGGGGTCGAGCGCCACGACCACGCCGTAGCCCGTCGCCGCATAGAGCCGCCCGTTGTCGATGGCAAGCCCGCCGCCGAACCCACCCTTGGCGTCGCTGCCGAAGGAAAAAAACCCGCCCTGCTCCTTTTCCGGCACCAGCGTCTGCCGCCAGACCACCGAGCCGCCTGACGTCGATATGGCGGTGATACGGGCGGCCGCATCGAGGGTGTAGATGCGCCCATCGTAGACAACGGGACTGGCGGTCAGCCGACCGGCCGAGCCGGAGCCGGTGCCGGCGTCTGCCGTCCATGCCTGCTTGGGAGAGCCTGAGAAGGCTAGGTGCCCCGGGGCGTTGCTCGGCGTACCCCCTGGCTGGGTCCAGTCCTCGTTGGCACGCTGAGGCGGCAGGGTTATCGGCCGGCTCGCGTTGGCGAGTTCCGCCGCATACCCCCCCGGTGTCTCCATGATGGCGACACGCTTGCCCGGCAGCGGCGTCTGCTTTTCGGCAAACGGATTGAGATCACTGAACTTGGGCAGGCTCGGGAGACTATCGGAGCACCCGCCGAGGCCGAACGCCACCAGCACCGTGAATGAGACCGTCCATGCGAAGGTGCAAGTGAACGTCCGTCCCATTCGGTGTCCCTTCACTTCTTGCTGCCATCGCCCTTTGCCGGGGCCGCCTTCGGGTCGGGGGGCGTCACCGGCCGCTCCGCCTTGTTGAGCGAATCGGTGCTGCCGACGCTCCCACCTCCGCTTGACGGAGCGTTCTTGGCAAGCTCACTTGCTACCACCAGGCTCATGATGTTGTTGGCCCGCTCTCGGATGGAAGGCGGCGCCTTTGGGTCTGTGGCAAGTGCGCTCAGCGCGCCCCGCGCCTCATCGAGCCGCCCCGCACGATAGGCCGCAAGCCCAAGCAGTTCCCGCGCCGAGTAGCGCCAGGCGTTTTCGTCGCCGATTAGAGGGTTGAGCCGATTCTTCATCTCCGTCCAGTCTGCCGTATCGAGTCTCAGCGCGGCAGCCTGCAGGCGCGCATAGTCCCTGAGCAGGGGATCGGCGCTACCGTCTTCGGCCAGGGCCTCGTATGCGGCGGTGGCTTCCTCGCGCCTGCCCGCCTTGGCGGCCTCCCCCGCAAGCTTGAGACGAGCAAGCTGCGCGTAGCCTTCCGGCCCCTCGGTTGCGATCTTGGCCAACGCGGCCTTGGCCTCGTTGGCCTTGCCCGAGGAGGCGAGCAGCACGGCAGCCTCGTACCGCAGGCCTCCTTCTTCCGCAGCCGCGATCGAACGGGCTTCCCACCACTTGTAACCGCCGACGCCGACGACGATCAGCACCGCCGCGGCGATGACGTAGATTCCGTAGTGCTGCCAGAATTGTTCGAGCCGCTCCCGGCGCAGCTCCTCCTCGACCTGTCGCAGCAGGGTGTCGTGTTGATCGGCCATTGCCAACTTAGCCCTGCCTTGCGTGAACCTGCAGGTAATGGGGTGTCGACCGCCGTTCCCTCAGCCCGCCAGTCAACGTTGCTCCTTGACCGTTAGCTGCGGCCGGTTTTCGGCAATTTTGCGACCCCTGGCCCAGCTTCGCCGGCCTTCATGGCGTAGGTGTGCTGGGTCGTGGGAAAGCGGCGCGTGCGCACCTCGCTCGCATAATCCCTGATAGCCGCGTCGATCGCCTCGCCGACCCTGCCGTAGGTTTTGACGAACTTCGGCACCCGCGGTGACAGGCCAAGCATGTCTTCCATGACCAGGATTTGGCCGTCGCAGGCGGCCGACGCCCCTATGCCGATGGTCGGGATCGGGATTGCGCTCGTGATTCGCGCCGCCAGCGGCTCCGCGATCGCCTCGAGCACGACGGCGAAGGCGCCCGCCTCGGCCACCAGCCGCGCGTCCTCCTCGATCGCTGCCCACTGGTCCTGGCTGCGACCCTGCGCCTTGAAACCACCGAGCACGTTGATCGACTGTGGGGTAAGTCCGATATGGGCCATCACCGGGATGCCGCGCTCGACGAGATACCGGATGGTCTCGGCCATGCGCCGCCCACCCTCGAGCTTAATCGCGCCGCAGTCGGTCTCCTTCATCACTCGTGCCGCGTTGCGAAATGCAACCGACGGACTTTCCTCGTAGGAGCCGAAGGGCATATCGACCACAACCAGCGCCCGTTTGGCCCCGCGCACGACGGCGCGTCCGTGCATGATCATCAACTCGAGCGGCACCGGTACCGTTGTCTCATAACCGTGCATCACCATGCCGAGGCTGTCGCCGACGAGCAGGAAATCGCAATACTTGTCCGCGATCGCCGCCGTATGCGCGTGGTAGGAGGTGAGCGAAACGATCGGCTCGCCCCCTTTCATGGCAGTGATGTCGGGGGCGGTGCGGCGTTTGACCTGGGTTTGCGCTGACATGGGAGGCTCGAGGGCTTGCGACAGGGCTGCGATAGCGGATTGACCCAATTCCCGCAATGGCTCCGGCCGCATCCCTTGCCTGCACAGGCGGAAAGGCCGCTTGCTCAGGCGCCGGACCCAACGGCGCAACGCCGGCAGTGATAAAACAAGCACTTAGACCGACAGCGTCAGCGCCGCGATCTCCGCCGCCACCCGGCGTGTCGCTTCGGCCGGGCTCGCCCCCTGCGCCATCGCCTCCTCATACACCCTCAACTGCCGGTCGCTACTGGTGCCGTTCTCGAGGATCGCCTCCACGGAGCGCAGCTCATCGGCGCAGCCGAGCTGGAGGGCGCTGGGCTCCAGCAGCCGCACCAGGGAACGCGCGAGGGTGGCGACGGTTTCGGTGGCACCGGTCACCGGCTCGATCAACCGTGCCTCGAGGCCGTAGCGCATCGCCTGCCAGCGGTTCTCGCAATTGAGCAGATAGTGATGATCCTCCCATTCGGCGGCGATCGCGGGATCACCGGCGAGGGTATGCACGAGGCAGCGGTAGAGCGCGGCAAGCGCAACCGCATGGCCTAGCTGGGTGCAGCAGTCGGTGATCCTTAGTTCGAGCGTCGGAAACCGGAGCGACGGCCGTATCGACCACCACAGGAACGTCTGGTCGGGGATATAGCCGGCCGCCGTCAGCTTGGCCACGAAGCGCTGAAACTCCTCCTCATCGCGGAACCGGGTGGGCAAACCGTTTCTTGGCGTTTCGTCGTTGGCGGCCGATCGATAGCTCTTGAGACCGGTCGGCTCCCCACGCCAGAACGCAGAGGAAGTGCTGAGCGCGAGCAGGATGGGTAAGAAGCGCTGGATGCGGTTCATCACCGAGATGCGCACTTCCGGGTCGTGCACCGCCACGTGCGTGTGCAGTCCGCAGGCGTGCACGCGCTTCACCAGCGATCCGAGCGACTCCGCCACCGCGTCGTAGCGGGGTTTCGGCGTCACCCTCTGCTCGCGCCAGTTGGCGAACGGATGCGTGCCGCACGCGAGCAGCGCCAAGCCGTGGCGCTGCGCGATCTGTGCCAGCGTGGTGCGTAGGAACCGGAGCTCCTCGCCGGCATCCGCGAGCGAGTGATGGACCGAGGTCACGAGCTCCACCATGGAGCCGATGACCTCGCGTTTGACGTGATCGCCGAGCGCGGCTTTGGCCTCCAGTCGGAACGCCTCCGGCATCTGCTCGACGCACTGCAGCTCGGCCTCGTTGACGAGGAACAGTTCCTCCTCCATGCCGACGGTAAAGGCCTCTGCCGGATGAGTGGCGGAGCGCATCGCGGTGCGATCGACATCGACTGCAAAACGGCTGAACGCCGCTTCGGCCGGGGTGCCGGACATGCTGCTCACTCCTCCCTGCCATTGCCGCTTACATGCGACCAACCAAGGGCGCCCGATCGAGCCCGCACCGCCACTCTCAAACGCGCGTACGCTTACGAGGCCTAAGGCCTTTCCAGGGCGAACCAACGGCCAACGACGTGCGCAGACTCACTCCGCTCCGCGGGTCGCCCTAACTCCACGCGGGCAATGACCGACGACCGCAAAAGGTTCCTTCAGGTCCACCCTGGCAGCAAAGGCACGCCGATCAGCCATGCATGGCCAAATAACAGCATGAACAGATAGAGTCCAACTCCAATGGCGACGGCGATTAGATCCTGCGCAAGACCGCCCTTGCGCTCCCCGAGCGGGCCTCGTGCTCCCCGACGTGCGACCGACATGCGGTCGTAGGCGGCAAAGGCGAGAAAGCCGCCGAACAGCGCTACCGAAGCGAGGTCTCCGTTGGCGAAAAGGTGAGCCAATGCCCAGATCTTGACCGCGGCAAGCATCGGGTGCTGAACCGCGCTGCGAATACGCGATGGGATATAGGCGGCGGCGAGCAGAACAAACGCCGGCAACATCAGGGCAAGCGCCACGTGGCGCGCCCAGATTGGTGCTACCCACAATTCCGGGTTCTTCCCCGGTGCTCCCTGCAGCTTGCCGTATCCGAAAACGATCAGTACCAGGGCCACCGCCGAGATCAGCGAGAATCCGATTTTATAGCCGCCCTCCCCGAAGCGCTCGACGAGCCCACGCCTCAGTTCCGGCCGCGTGGGCACAAGATGGATCAGGAAGAACAGCGCAAGTCCGATGATCAGCGTCAGCATGCTTCGACTCCCCCATTTATCGCGCGCCGGAGTTTAACGGACGCTGAGCGCCGCGAATGCCTTTGGACGCGAGATTTGCCCGCGCTTCCGATCATTTGCCACAATCTATGTGCAGCGTCTTGCTCGAGGAGCGGGGAACCTCGGCACGAGTTTCGGAGGTAAGCCGGCGTAGCGCCTGCAAGGGCGGCGACGACGCGCCAACACCTATCTGTCTGCGCCACGACCTTTGGCAAGAGCCACGCTGAGCTCACCTTTGGATCATCGCCCTTTAAGTAACGGCGAGGTGTGTAATGCGTATGAGCTCCGAGCAAACGGGGAGGTTACCGGCACTCGCAGCAGAGGACGTGGGCCGTCTGGTCCAGGAATTGGCCGGAGCCCTCCGCCGCCCGGCGGAGCCGGAGGACTTCGCTCCCTTGCTGCGCGGCCAGTTCGACGATCCGACGGCCGAGCTGCCTCAGATTCTCAAACGCAGGCCCGACAACCGGGACCTGCCGCGCCTCTCCACTTGGCGCGTCGATCCTTCGCTCCGGACTAGCTGGCGCACAAAGCTGTTCGAGCGGTTGAGGTCGGGCGCCCCCCGTATCGTTACCGCCCTCGGTGCCGTCGCCATGCTTGCCATGGCCTCCATCGGCGCCATCAACAGCTTCGCCAGTCTGAGCGCGGTTCCAGACAGCCACGTCGCCGCGATCTCGAACGATTTCACTGCTGCGACGACCGCGTCGGAAATGAGCGTCCTGCTGGACCGGGGCAAACGGATGATCGACCGCGGCAACATTGCCGCTGCGCGAAGCCTCCTTGAGCCTGCCGCCCGCGCGGGCGATCCGGCCGCGTTGATGGCGCTGGCGGAAACCTTCGATCCCAACATGCTGGCCGCCTGGGGTGCGCGCGGGCTCTCCGCCGACACCCACACTGCGCGCGAGCTCTATGCCAGGGCCCACATGGCCGGCGTTCCCGAAGCCGGCCAACGGCTGGAGGCCTTGAAGGAGGCGCCGTAGTGCCAGGGGGCGCTAGCCGCAGGGCCCGTAGCCCCAGGGTCGAGTCCCGCCTCTCCCAAGGCCGCTACCCTCGGCGCGGTGCACTGCTCTCCGCCGCCGGCCAGTCGGTGTAAGCGAGCCACCAGAGCACGATCAAAAAGGCCGGCGGAAACACCATGAGCAGCGCCAGCGCCGGCGGCCGACCCATCCGGTCGATGATCCTCCACATCGGGAAGATCCAGAGGAAGGCGACCGCCGCCAGGATCACCAGGTGCCATAGCGACATGGGGCCCATGTCCATCATCTGCCGCTCCTACGTGCTGCGGTAACGCCGTCGGTCCGGCCCCGCACCGCGCAAATGTGCCTGCGGGAGTCGCCGGCGAAGTTCCACGATGGGCCGACCCGCGTCCGCCATTGGCGGTTGAGTAAAGCCTTTTGTTGGCGAAAGCATTGCGCCAGCGCAAAGCGCTTCGCCCTCCGGCATAAGGACGCTGCCGGTCAAGGCCCCCGCAAACAGAAAATACGCTGGGCATTTAGGGGGGCCCGCCGAGTCTGGCGCGGCCATGCTCGTGCCCCGTGGAAGCGCTGCTTTCTTCGTCACCTGTATCGTAAGGAACAGCTGCCCGGTCCGGGATGACGCATGATGGCATCGTTAATCGCGCAGTCCTCCCCTGCGCTCCGGCCACCCTCCCCCGTCCCCCTCGTGCCGGAGCCCCTTGCCCCTCAGCCCCGCGCTGAGGGGCCCTTTTTTGCGCACCCGCTCATACCGCTCTGCTGTGCACGGCCGCGCCCACATTGCCGCCGCAGCGCTTTTTCCAACCGCGCCGAAAACCCCGGATCATTCCCACTCGATCGTTCCCGGCGGTTTGCTGGTCACGTCGTAGACCACGCGGTTGATACCTTTCACTTCGTTGATGATGCGGGTGGCCACACGTGCCAGGAACTCGTGCAAGAAGGGATAGCTGTCCGCGGTCATGCCGTCCGTCGAGGTCACCGCCCGCAGCGCGCACACGTGGTCGTAGGTGCGCGCATCACCCATCACACCCACGCTGCGCACCGGCAGCAGCACCGCGAAGGCCTGCCAGATGCTGTCGTAGAGCCCGGCCTTGCGGATCTCCGCGATGAAGATGGCGTCTGCCTTGCGCACCACCTCGAGCTTGTCGCGGTCGACTGGTCCGGGGATGCGGATGGCCAATCCCGGCCCCGGGAACGGGTGGCGGCCGACGAAGCTCTCGGGCAGACCGAGTTCCCGCCCGAGCGCACGCACCTCGTCCTTGAACAGCTCGCGCAGCGGCTCGACGAGCTTGAGGTTCATTCGTTCGGGCAGCCCGCCGACGTTGTGGTGCGACTTGATGGTGACCGACGGCCCGCCGGTGAAAGACACGCTTTCGATCACGTCGGGATAGAGTGTGCCCTGGGCCAGGAACTCGCCACCGCCGAGTTTCTTTGCCTCCGCCTCGAACACGTCGATGAAGAGCCCGCCGATGATCTTGCGCTTCTCCTCCGGCTCCGAAACGCCGGCGAGCGCGGCGAGGAACGTCTCGGCAGCATCGACATGCACCAGCGGCACGTTGAAGTGGCCGCGGAACAGCTCGACGACCTCCCGCGCCTCGTTGAGCCGCATCAGGCCGTGGTCGACGAGAATGCAGGTGAGCTGATCGCCGATCGCCTCATGGATGAGCTTGGCAGCGACCGCCGAGTCAACCCCGCCGGAGAGGCCGCAGATCACGCGGCCGCTTCCGACCTGCGCCCTGATCCGCTCGATCGCAGCCGACCGGAAATGGCGCATGGTCCAATCGCCGGCAAGCCCTGCGATTCTTTTCACGAAGTTGCCGATCAGCGCCGAGCCTCGCGGCGTGTGGGCGACTTCCGGATGAAACTGCACCGCATAAAGCTTGCGCTTCTCGTCGGCAATCGCTGCGAACGGTGCGCCGGTTGATATTCCGACCACTCGAAACCCCGGCGGCAACCGGGTGACCCGATCGCCGTGGCTCATCCACACCGTGTCGCGCTCGCCCTTCTTCCACACCCCGGCGAACAGCGCGCAATCGTCGGTCACCTCAAGTTCCGCCCGGCCGAACTCGCGTGTGTGCCCGCCTTCCACCTCGCCGCCGAGCTCTGCGACCATGGTCTGCTCGCCATAGCAGATGCCGAGCACCGGCAGACCCGAGGTCCACACCCACTCGGGTGTGCGCGGCGTGCCCATTTCGGTGACGCTGGCCGGCCCCCCCGACAGGATCACAGCCTTTGGTTTGAGGCGTTCGAGCGCATCTGCGGCCCGGTTGTAGGGGACGATCTCCGAGTAGACACCGTGCTCGCGCACCCGCCGTGCGATGAGCTGGGTGACCTGGCTGCCGAAGTCTATGATGAGGACGGTGTCTGTCATGGAGTGGGGTTACGATACTCCCATGCCGCCGGCAACAGCGGTGATTGCCACGTTCCCACCTTACATTGCTGAAGTGATAGTCTTGGATGACGCCGAGGGAGAAAGCGGTGCAGGTTCTCTATACCAGAAGTGGTGGAACGGCCCGATTCGAGCAGTGTTGGGCGATATGATGCGCCCGCTCGCTCCTGCCGCTCCGAGCCGCCGGCACTGTGCCATTGTGTTCGGCGGGCTCGTTCTTGTGCTGGCGTCGGGACTTCTCTCTGCCTCGGCATCGGCCGCCGAAGCGGACCGTGCCGCAGAGCGCCGGCAGATGGTGGCGGCCATCGAGGAGATGGCGGCCTCTATCGGCGCCGGCATCGGGCCCGGCGGCTTCAGCCCTCGCGTGATGGAGGCGCTTGCCACGGTGCCGCGCCACGAGTTCGTGCCCCCTGAAGTCTCACACCTCGCCTATGCCAATCGGCCCCTTCCCATCGGCAGTGGCCAGACCATCTCCCAGCCCTACATCGTGGCGCTGATGACCGAGCTTATGCAGGTGAAGCCCACCGACCGCGTGCTCGAGATCGGCACCGGCTCCGGCTACCAGGCCGCCGTGCTGTCGGTCCTGGCACGCGAGGTCTACACCATCGAGATCCTGCCCGAGCTGGGCCTCAGGGCGGCCGAGACGCTGGCACGGCTCGGTTACAAGAACGTGGTGACCAGGATCGGCGACGGCTATCAGGGATGGGAGGAGCGCGCGCCTTTCGACGCCATCATCGTCACCGCCGCGCCGACTCACGTACCGCCGGCGCTCGTCTCCCAGTTGAAGCCGGGCGGACGGCTCGTGATACCGGTGGGCGACGTGCTCCAGCACCTGATCGTGGTGACCAAGGCCCCCGACGGCACCACGACGACCACCTCCCGCGTCATCCCCGTCCGTTTCGTTCCTCTGACGCGAAGCGAGAAGGCGAACAGCGAAGGGACGAAGTGAGCTGGCGCCGAGCGGGAACTCTGCTTATGTTGCGGCGGTCAGAAGGACCGCACGCATGAGCGCACCAAGCCCAAAGTCCCAATCCGCGCCCGCTCACGAGCCCCATGGCCTTGAGGCCGAGCACGTGCATGGCCCTCATTGCGCCCACGATCACGACCATCATCACCACCACCATCATCACGGCCCGTCGGCGCCCTTCGTGCGCGCCCACAAGAAGGTCGGCCGCAACGAGCCCTGTCCCTGCGGCTCGGGCAAGAAGTACAAGAAGTGCTGCTTGAACGCGGTCGCCTGATCACTTGGGCGCGAACGGGTTCTTCCAGCCGCCGGGCTGCCGCCGCTCCGGAAAGGCTGTCGAGAGGTAGTCGAGCATCTTTTCGCGCTCTGCGCCTTCGAGCTTCGGCATGTTGTGGTTCTGCGTCATCCACGTCAGCCGCTCGTCCCAGCGCTCGCGCGACATGCCCTGCGCGGCCACGATCTTGAAGCCGTGGCAAGCCGAGCAGAAGTAAAACGCTTCCTCCCGATGGGGACCGTCGGGAAACTGTTCGGGCGTCTCCGGTGTAGGCGTGAACTGGCCCTGGCCCAGAACCGGCGCTGCCGCGAAGGCAAGCGCCGCAATGGCGGCGCCTGCGAGAACTATGGCCGGCCGGCTTGCCCGCATGGAACGTCGGTCGAGCTAGCCGATCAACACCGCGATGCGGTGCATCGGGTTGCCGCCGTAGCCGCTCGGGTTCCAGTTGCCGGCGATGTGCGGCTGCATGCGGCCCTGCGAGTCGGTAGCCCGTGCCCAGAACTCGTAGTAGCCGTCGCTCGGCAACTTGAGACTCGCCGTCCAGCGCCGCCAGTCGTAGCGGTTCTTGGGCTTGGCAAGTGTCGCACTCTGCCAGGTGGCGCCGTAGTCGACCGACAGATCGACACGGCGAACCTCCGCATCGCCGTCCCAGGCCGCGCCCCGCAGCTTTACCTCCCGCGTGCCGGCGGCCAGTTTGGTGCCGTTCGAGGGATTGGTGATGATGCTCCGAACCGGCATCGATTCCAGGATCTTGAAGTTGGCGGCATCGGCCTTCGATCCGGGCACCATCGGCTTGATGGCAACGCGGTAGGAGGTACCGGTCATGCCGGGACCGTCATGTTCCTTGTCCCTGATCCAGATGCGGCTGAGCCACTTGTGCGAGGCCGAGCCCGGCCAGCCGGGAATGACGAGGCGCACCGGCCCACCGTGGATGTTGGGCAACGGCTCGCCGTTCATGGCCCACACCAGCATCGAGTGCTGATCCATCGCCTTCTTGATCGGCACGCCGCGCGACAATGTCGGCTTCGTGGCATCGCCGGACAGATGTAGATCGGTACCATAATGCGCGGTATAGACCGCCGTTGACTTGAGCCCGGCCGCCTTGAGCACGTCAGACAGCGGAATACCCGTCCACTCCGCACAGCCGGCACCGCCGTTGGTCCACTGGTTGCCGCTCGCTTGCGGGGTGAAGAACGACCGCCCGTTGCCGCCGCACTCGAGCACCATGCGGTAGGTACGTGGCTTGAAGCGCTTTTTGATCTCGCCAAGCGTCAGCTCGAGCTTGGTATTGACCTCGCCATCGACCGTGAGTTTCCAGGCGTCTGGGTCCTTGACCGGCTCCGGGATCTGCCCGTTGTTGCGTATGTAGAACTTGGCAATCGGCGTCGTCTCGTCGTCGAGCAGATGCTCCGGTGTCTCCGCCACCAGCGGGCGTTCCCCGAGCACGACGAGCCCGGGGTCTTTGCCCGGAAATTTCAGATACTGCGGTCCCTTCGGCGCAGCCGGCGCCTTCGCCGCATCCTGCGCCAGTGCGGCCGGCACGAGCCCGCTCGGCATGCTTGCCCCGTAGACGATGGGCCCGCCGACCGCCGCGCTCATCGCGGCGTAGCCGGCACCACCGAGAAAACCGCGCCGCGAAACACCCGTCCTGCGCCCGAACACGACGCCGTCTGCGCGCTCGGGATCATCCGCGTACAGCTCAGCGAGCGATCTCTCGCGTTTGCGTCCCATGGCATCCTCCCGAAATGTTATTCTCCACGGGCGGCGGCCCGTGGGCATGCGATTGCAGCGCCGTCAAAGATCGCTTGTCAAGCGTCTCAGCACGGGCCGGTTCGCACCGACACCGGGGGTTGACGCTCCTGCTGCAAGGCGCGCAAAACGCGCTGAAGCTTGCGCGGCTACGACCGCGCCGCCACGTGAGGCAAGGGCGGAGCCGTTGCCGCCTGACCGGCTGGCGCGGCGTGCTGACCGTTGCCGTTAGCGGGCGCCCCCAGTGCCAGTTGCGGCTTGGCCACGATGCCGAGCCGTTCCTCCGCCGCCTGCAGGATCTGCCGCAGCAGCTCCGAGTATCGCATCCCGGCGAACCCGGCCATGATGTTGAGCTTGCCGTCCCAGCACCATCCCGGATTGGGGTTCACCTCGAGCAGCTTGATCTCCCCCTTGGCGTCGGCCCGCATGTCGAAGCGCGCGTAGTCGCGGCAGCCGAGCCGCTCGAACAGCCGCGCAGCATATTCGATGAGCTGCGATTGGATATGGTCGGGCAGATTGGCCTCAACGTACCGGATCTGCTTCCAGTAAGGGCTGTCGGGCTCCCATTTTGACTCGTAGCCGAGGATCCTCGGCAGCTGCGGGTCGAGCTGGGAATAATCGACCTCCAGGATCGGCAGCGCTCTGAGGCCCTGGTCGGGATTGCCGATCAGCCCGACCGAGTATTCCGGTCCCGTCAGATACTCCTGCACCAGGATCGGCCGCTTGGGGAACTGGGCCCTAAGCTTTTCCAGATAATCGAGCAGTGCCCGTGTGTTGCGCACCACCGCTTCCTTTGTGATGCCCTCCGAGCTGTCGCCGTAGTTGGGCTTGAGCATGGCCGGGAACACAGACGGCAACGTCGCGCCCTGATCGCCGGGGCGCACGTACGTTTCGAGCGGCACCGGCACGTCGAGAGACTGCGCCACCGCGCGGACGAGCCCTTTGTCGTAGCAGGCCGCCAGCGCCGCCGCCCCCGCCCCCGTGTAGGGCAGACCGAGCACATCGAGCATGGCCGGCACGTGCAATTCTTTGAAGGCGTCGTTGTTGAACCCCTCGTCGCACAGATTGAGCACGAGGTCGGTCCTAAGCCCGGCGAGATCCCGCTCCAGAGTGGTGTGGTTGTCGAGATAGCGGAAGCGGTAGCCGGAAAGCTCGGAGAGGGCATCCTTGAGCTTGCGGATGGTTTCCAGGTCTTCCGGGTTGAAGACACCGCCGCGCTTGATCTGGTCCGGCAGGCGAGGATCGCCGAGGATGACCGTGACGTCGAGCGCCTGCAGCCGTCCGCGCGCCTTGCGGGCTGGCAGTTGCGGCGCATCGGCCGTGAGCAGGATGCGCCGGGCCATCATGCCGAGGTCCTGATCGCGGTCCGACAGCGCCTCGGTGTGGCCGTGATGGCGCACGTTGCGGAAACCGGTCTTCTCAAGCAGCCTGCTGATCGCTTCCCGCGTGTAGAGCCGTTCGGCATAGAACTGGTCGGCGATCACACCGAGCTCGTCGTGGACGATCACCTCCCGGCTGATCAACCGTTCGCCGTCCTGGCTGATTGAGCGTTCGCGGCACACGAAGTGGTGCTCGTCGATCCACTCCCAGGAGCGCCGCTCGAAGTGCTCGGCCATGTAGGCGCCATCGGTGATATCGAGCACGAGCTGGCCGGAGGGCCTGAGCAGGCGCCCGACTGCGGTCAGCACCTTCTCGTCGTCCTGCTTGTTCGAGAAGTAGCCGAACGAGTTGCCCATGATGGCGACGCAGTCGAAGCTGTTCTCGGTGAGCCGCGGGCTGCGCGCGTCGCCTTCTTTGAACACGACCTGGAGGCCCTCGGTCTGGGCGCGCTTGCGTGCCAGCCGGATCAGGTAGCGCGAACGATCGACGCCGGTGACATTGCGAAAGCCGCGGCGGGCGAGTTCGAGGCTGTGCCGGCCCTGGCCGCAGCACAGGTCGAGGATGTGGCTGTGGGGCTGGATAGCCGCCGAGGCGACAATGAAATCGACCTCGCGGCGGGTGTTCTCACGATTTTCGACGACGTCGCCGTCTGTCTTTACGTAAAGCGCATTGAACAGGCTGCGCCACCACTCGGCCGGCAGATGCGCCTCAAGGTCCGCGACCGGACCGAGGCAGGAGCGCGCTGAAGCGCGCCGAGGCCGCCTCGGCTTCGAAACGGGTGCCATGATGGACGAGTGTCCTCCGAGAGCCGCCGAACCGTCCGACGTGAGGCCGCACCCTCACCCGGCGTCGGCCCGCCCAGTCATCCAAGACCGAGACCCCTGTGGCCTCAACAGCGCCGCAACTTAATATCGCGAGATCACTTTGCAAGAGGCTAGTTGGGGATAATTGCGAAAGTACCCATCGTGACGAGCGCGGGCGACACTAGCCGACCCGTTCGAACGTCGCGATGAAGAACCCATCGGTGCCGTGGCTCGCCGGGGTGAGCAGCAGGCTGCTCTCTGCGCCGTCGGCGGACGCCGGCGGCTCCGTTCCGAAACTCGCGCGCCATGTTTCGGCGTAGGGTTTGAGCCTAAGATCGGGAAACGATTCGAGCAGCCAGCTGACGACGTCGCCATTCTCCTCCGGCAGCACCGAGCAGGTGACATAGGTCAGTCTCCCGCCCGGCTTCACCAGCATGCGAGCCTGGCTCAACACCCGCCTCTGCTCCGCCTGGCGCTCGGCGAGGCTGGAAGGCTTTACCCGCCACTTTGCGTCCGGCCGGCGACGCCACACCCCCGAACCGGTGCAGGGAGCGTCCACGAGCACCGCATCGAATCGCGGACCCAGCGCACTCAAACGGTCTTCCGCGCCGGCAGCGATCACCTGTGCGTTGCGCACCCCGGCCCGCCTCAAACGTTCGAAAATGGGCCTCAGCCGGACGCGACTTTCGTCGTAGGCGTAGATCTGCCCGGTATTCTGCATGGCAGCCGCCATGGCGAGCGTCTTGCCGCCGGCCCCGGCGCAGATGTCGAGCACCTGCAGGCGTGGCGCGGCCCCCGACATCAGGGCCGCAACCTGGCTTCCTTCATCCTGCACCTCAAACCATCCTTTGCCGTGCCCGGGTTCTGCCTCGACATTGGGCACGCGCGCCGGGCCTTCCGGGGCGGTGAGCCTCACCCCCACAGGCGACAGCGGGGTGGGCTCGGGCCCGAATCGGGACAGCGCCCTGAGCACCTTCTCTCGGCTCGCTTTGAGCGTGTTGACCCGCAGGTCGACGGGCGCCCGCCGGGCCAGCGCCGCCCCTTCGGCCGGCGCGCGAGCACCGAACGCGCGGGCGAAGGAGGGAGCGAGCCAGTCGGGATAGTCACCCTTGACGTTATCGGGCGCATCCGCACGAACCTCACGGGAAAGTCCGGCCCGTTCCGCCGCGCTGAGCGGCTCGAGCGCATGAGGCGAGCCGTCGGCCAGCCGCGCCACCGCCTCGGGCGTCATCGCGAAAGCCGTGGGCGCCGCCGCGAGGACCAGCGCCCGCGGCGTGTCCTCCCCCATGCGCGCGGCAAGCGACAGGCGACGACGCAGCACGTCGTAGACGAGGTTTCCGATTGCCGCCCGGTCGGCACTGCCGGCGAAGCGATGGGCCCGCCCCCAATCGGCTAACGCTTCGGCGGCGGGCCGGTGGCGATCGAAGATGTCGGTCAGCACCTCGACGGCAGCTTTGAGCCGCGCACCTGGCCTCATGACTGGAGCGATCCGACGGCCAGCGGGGCCCGGTCCGGCAGGTTGTTGCCCATGGAGTGCGCCCGTTCGGCCCCCGCTCGGATAGTCAGCCCCCGCCCGGATAGTTCGGGCTCTCGCGCGTCATCGAGATGCCGTGGGTGTGGCTCTCGCGAACTGCCGCCGGCGACACGCGCACGAACTTGGCCCGCGCCTGCAGTTCGGCAAGGTTCCTCGCGCCGACATAGCCCATGCCGGCCTTGAGGCCCCCGACGAGCTGGTGCAGCACGGTCTTGACCGGCCCCTTGTAGGGCACTTGCCCCTCGACCCCCTCGGGAACGAGCTTGAGCGTGTCCTTCACCTCCTGCTGGAAGTAGCGGTCGGCGCTGCCGCGGGCCATGGCCCCCACCGACCCCATGCCGCGGTATGACTTGTAGGTGCGTCCCTGGTAGAGGAAGGTCTCGCCCGGGCTCTCGTCCGTGCCGGCGAGCAGTGAACCGATCATCACGCAGTCGGCGCCGGCTGCGATCGCTTTGGTGATGTCGCCGGAATATCGGACCCCACCGTCGGCGATCACCGGGATACCGTGCTTGCGCGCCGCCGCCACGCAATCGAGGATGGCGGCAAGCTGCGGCACGCCGACCCCGGCGACGATGCGGGTCGTGCAGATCGACCCCGGGCCGATGCCGACCTTGACCGCATCGGCCCCCGCATCGATCAGCGCCTTGGTGCCCTCGCCCGTGGCCACATTGCCGGCGATCACCTGGGTGCTGTTGGAGAGCCGCTTGATGCGGTCCACCGCCTCGATCACGCGCTTGGAGTGGCCGTGTGCGGTATCGACCACGATGAGGTCGCAGCCCGCCGCGATCAGTCGCTCGGTGCGCTCGTGGCCCTCCTCCCCCACGCTCGTTGCCGCAGCGACCCGCAAACGCCCCGCCTCATCCTTGCAGGCATCCGGATGACTTGCTGCCTTTTCGATGTCTTTGACGGTGATAAGACCGACGCAGCGGAAGGCCTCGTCGACGACCAGCAGCTTCTCGATCCTGTGCTGATGCAGCAGGCGTTTGGCCTCCTCCCGATCGACCCCGGAGCGAACGGTTATCAGCCGCTCCTTGGTCATCAGTTCCGAGACCGGCGTGCTGGGATTGGTCGCGAACCGCACGTCGCGATGCGTGAGAATGCCGACCAGCCTGCCCGCGCGGCCGTCCTTGCCCGGCTCGACCACCGGCACACCGGAGATGCGGTTCTCGTGCATGAGCTTGAGGGCATCTTCAAGCTTGGCCGTTGGATGGATGGTCAGCGGATTGACCACCATACCGCTCTCGAACTTCTTGACCGTTTCGACCTCTTTCGCCTGGGCTTCGGGCGACAGATTGCGGTGGATGACGCCGATCCCGCCCGATTGGGCCATGGCGATCGCAAGGCGCGCCTCGGTCACAGTGTCCATGGCCGAGGAGACGATCGGGATCTTGAGCGCCACGGTCTTGGTGATGCGCGTGCTGACGTCGACCTCGCCGGGCAGTACCTCGGAGGCCTGTGGCACCAGCAGCACGTCGTCGAACGTCAGCCCGATCCCAAAGTCCAGGTCGAGCGGGCTTTGGGCCATGGCGGTCTCCTTGTCGCAGGTTGCACGCCGCGCACGTGAGCGCGCTGTGCGACACGCATATAGCAGCGGTGGCCGGCCAGGGAAAGGCGGCCGCCGGTCGGCACGCTAATCGAGCACGATCAGATGGTTGGGCAGCTCAGCCCGGTCCGCGCTGCCCGGCGGGAAGTGCTCTGCGAGCATCCGACCGATGGCCTCGACGGCGCCGATGAAGCCGTCGGCGGCCCGGCCTTGACCGATGGCCTGCGTCAGCCCGTCGACGATCTGCTGCCAGATGCCGGCATTGACCTTGGTGTGGATCGCCGCATCGGCCAGGATCTCCGCGTAGCGCTCGGCCACCGACACGAAGATCAGCACGCCGGTACGCCCCTCCGTGGTGTGCAGATTTTGCGCCAGGAACTGCTCGACCGCGCGCCGGTGGGCCCGCTGGATAAGGATCGAGCGCGGCACCAGTCTGAAGCGGATCGGGCGCGGCAGGGCCAGCGCGAAGACCGCCGCGAACGCGGCCAGCTGCAGGGCATAGATGCCCTGCACTGAGAACCAGGTGAAAAAGATGAGCGGCCACGGCACCGCCAGCGCGACTACCGAGGCGGCAAGGAACGGTACCGACAGATAGCTGGCGCTTTCCGCAGCAACGACCGCGATGATCTCGCCGCTCGTGGCACGTTCAGCAGCCGCGATCGCATCCGCGATGCGCTTGCGGTCGGCATCCGAAATGAACACGTTGAGCAGCCTCCCGGTGGTTCACCAACTT
>DATLZB010000157.1:0-35972 GCA_035574175.1 Hyphomicrobiaceae bacterium | reverse complement strand
CGTTGGGTCCTCCAAAGCGAACTCCGGCTGTCTACTCCGGTTTGCACACCGCTTACGTTGCCACAGCCGTTGCGTCCAATCACGCTTCTTCAAACTGTTGTGGGATTTTAGCCTGCGATGCTGACCGGGCGATCGATGGTGATGGCTTGAGGGCTCAAGCGGCAGCGGTAGGCAAGCATCTCGACGCCGGCCCTCATTGCCGCGTCGAAGGCGGCGGCATAGGCGGGGTCGATGTCGCGGGCAAGCGCAAGGCGGGTGGCGTCCGCCCGCTGGATCAGGAACAGCATGACGGCACGGTGCCCGGCGGCGACCATGGCTGCCAGTTCGGCGAGGTGGCGGGCACCCCGCGCGGTGACGGAGTCGGGAAACTCGGCAAGTCCTGGTCGACGCATCATGTGCACGTTCTTGATCTCGACGTAGCACAGACCCCGCTGCGGACATTCAAGCAGCAGATCGACCCTGCTTGCCCGGCCGTACCTCACCTCGCGTCGCAGTAGGGCATAGCCGCTCAGCGCCGCGAGCCGGCGCGCGTCGATGGCCTCCGCGACCAGCCGGTTAGGATGGCTGGTATTGATTCCGACGAGCCGGCGCCGGCCGTCGAGGTTGGCTTCCACCAGCTCCCAGGTGTGGCGGTACTTTCGGGTAGGGCTGTCGCTGGTGGACAGCCAGACGACGGCGCCGGGATCGGAGAGGCCGAGCAGCGAACCCGTATTGGGGCAGGCGGCGGTGACCGTCTCGCCCGAATCGAGCACGACGTCGGCGAGAAAGCGCTTGTAGCGCCGGATGAGCCGACCGCGGAGCAAAGGCCCTGGAAATTGCATGGCCGAACACGGTAAGGGAAGGCGGACGATGGCTGCAAGCCGCTTCCCAGGGCGGCCGGGTTAGGCGGTCAAGGGGCGGGGGCGGAGGGAGAAGTGAAGCCGTGAGCAAGGCGAAGGAATCGGGCGAGGAGATCGTGACGGCCGGCCTCGTCGTGATCGGTGACGAGCTGCTCTCGGGTCGCACCAAGGATCGCAACATCGGCTACATCGCCGATCACTGCACCGCCGTCGGCATACAGCTTAAAGAGGTGCGCATCGTCGCCGACGAGGAAAGGGCGATTGTCACCGCCATCAATCAGATGCGAACCGCGTACACGTATGTGTTCACCACCGGCGGTATCGGTCCGACGCACGACGACATCACTGCCGACGCGGTCGCCAAGGCATTTGGGGTTCCGATCGACATCAATCCCAAGGCTTACGAGCTGCTCAAGTCGTACTACGACAGGCACGGTCGCGAGATGACGCCCGGACGGTTGCGCATGGCGCGCACTCCGCTCGGGGCCGAGCTCATCGAAAACAAGATCTCGGTCGCGCCCGGATTCATGATCGGCAACGTGATCACCATGGCCGGCATCCCCAACATCATGCAGGTGATGCTCGATGCCGTCACCCCGCGCCTTAAGACGGGAAGAAAGATGCTTTCCGAGGCGATCGATCTCAATACCCCGGAAGGCGTGATCGCGGAGCTGTTCGGCGAGCACCAGAAGGAGTTTCCGGACGTGTCGATGGGCAGCTACCCATACCGCGTGGACGACCGGCCTTGCACCCAGCTTGTGCTGCGCTCCACCGACCCTCAGCGGCTCACGGCGGCAACGGCCGGCCTTAAGGCCAAGCTCAAGGAGCGCGGGATGCTCTGATCAGGGGCCGGCCGGCCAGGACTCGGTTGCGGCGCGCGCGGCGGCGAGTTGGCGAAGCGTCTCCTCGACCGATGCCTCATCGTTGTCCGCCTCCTCGCTATCGGCGAGATCGTAGCAGTCCTCGAGCGCGTGGAGGGAGGCCGCGGCAAGATCCATGAGCATGCCGAGGGCGATGCGACGCACAATCAGGAACTGCTCGCCGACAACGATCCGCTCAAGACCGAGCAGGCTGCCGGCATCGGCCGCCAACAAGCCTCGGCTGCGCAAATAGGCGAGCGGGTCATCGCCGGTCTCGAAATCCGTCGCCGAGGTATCGCCCAACTCCGCGACCGCATCCTCGAGCACGGCCATGCCCCCGGCGAAGAGGCCGAGCAACTGCTTCACCGGCGCCTCGGCTGCCACCAGCTCGCGGGCGCGCCTGCGTGCCTGCAGGGTGTGACCCACGAGCAGCGCCTCCAGCGTGCGCACATCTTCGACGAACGTACGCAGGCGCTCTCCCGGTATCCCGGAGCGGTCGGACCGCGCACACTCGGCAAGGTCGAGCCGCAGCCCGAGCAGATCCTCCCCCGCCGCCAGTACGGCGTCGAGATGATCGGCGATGATGTGAATGGTTGCCGGGTCCGAGCGGCGCAGACCGAACATGAATACCCCCGTGCGTGGGTTGGACGAAAGCGACGCGACGCAACGCGACAAGCGGCGATCAGTCAGGGATCGCCGGCACCTTGGATGTCGGCTTCGCCAGCAGCCCCAGCAGCAGGGCGAGCGCGGCGTTCAAATCCGCCGCCTTGAGACCGAGCCAGTGGCCGAGGCTCGTGTGGAAGGCAGCGCCCCAGCGCTCGTGCGGGGAAGCGGCCGCGGCGATCGCTTCCAGGCTGGCGAGCACGGCTTCGTCGGGAAAGGCACTGTCGAGCTTGAGCCGATCGCGCACCAAAGGCACGAGGTGGGCAAGGGAGGAAGGCTCAAGGGCCGGGCTGGGCTCGTGCGACATCGGGCAATGCTCACACCGGGCAGCGATCCTCGGAACCGCACGGCCACCACAACATGCGGGCGTAGCGGCCTCCGTCCGGGGAGGCGATCTCAAGGCGGGCGAGAAACCAGGAAGCAATGTCGATGCCGGCCACCTCCTTCTTCTGACGCAGGGGCTTGGGATCAAGCGCGGGATCCAGCTCTACACACTCGCTTGCGGGTGAATCGAGCCAGCATGTGGGCGTTGCGGCTTTTAGGAAGCGCCGCGTCGCGATGCCGAAGTTGGCGATCAGCAGGCGGCGACCGATGTCCTCATCGGAGGCATCGACGAGAAACGGCCCCGGCTGCACGGTGGTGGACCGTTGTTCGTCAGGCGCGTCCGGTCTGATGGAGAACTTGAAGATGGCCATGCACCTTCCCCGCAGCCGCTTCGAGCTCATTTGTGTAGAACGATTCGCTGGGCAGCGTTGAGGCCCTCAGGCGGGGTGGCGTGGTGGGCCCAGAAACCCACCCGCCTGCGCGCTTCTAGGAATGCTCTCCTGAGCTTTGCATTCATCCAAGCCGCCTCGGCACCGTTACGAGCACCCGCTGGTGCCGCCGCAGGTGTCGCACTTCAGGCAAGTGCCGTTGCGCACGAGCGTGAAGTTCCCGCACTCCTGGCAGCTCTCGCCCTCGTAACCGCGCAACCGCGCTTCGGCCGCGCGCGCCGACTCGGTGAGCCGCCGGGTAAGCACCCCCATCTGCCTGGCGACCGGGTTGGCTTGTGCCAGCGCCGCGCCAGTCGCCATTTCCGTCGCGGTGCCGGCCACCGAGGCCACCGGGCCTTCGCTGTCCGGGAGCGGCGCCAGGGCGGTGGCGCCGCGCACGACCATGACCTGGCCCTCGAAGCCGCGCAGCAGGCCTTTGGAGACAAACCGCGTCGCCGGCAGTGCCGGGGGCGCGCCCTCCTCCTCAAGCGCCTCGTCGGACGATCCAAGACCGGTGGCGGTGACGATCTCGGCCGGGTCGACGTGGGCGAGGTCGTGGCGGCCGAGATAGGACACCGCCAGCTCGCGGAAGATGTAGTCGAGGATCGAGGTGGCGTTCTTAATGGTTTCGTTGCCCTGCACGAGGCCCGCTGGCTCGAAGCGGGTAAAGGTGAACGCGTCGACGTACTCCTCGAGCGGCACTCCGTACTGCAGCCCGAGGCTGATGGCGATGGCGAAGTTGTTCATCAGGCTGCGAAAGGCGGCGCCCTCCTTGTGCATGTCGATGAATATTTCACCAAGCCTGCCATCGTCGTATTCGCCGGTCCGCAGGTAGACCTTGTGGCCGCCCACCGACGCCTTCTGCGTGTAACCCTTGCGGCGGGTGGGCAGCTTCTCGCGCTGGCGCTCGCGCACACGTTCCACGATGCGCTCGACGATCCGCTCGGCGGCGATGCCGGCACGCTGTGCCGCCGGCCGATCGGCGGTGAGCTCGGCTGCCGCCTGCTCCTGCTCATCCTCCTCATCCGCGAGCAGTTGCGCATTGAGCGGTTGGGAAAGCTTGGAGCCGTCACGATAAAGCGCATTGGCCTTGAGCCCGAGCTGCCAGGAGAGCTTGTAGGCTGCCTTGCAGTCCTCCACCGTCGACTCGTTCGGCATGTTGATGGTCTTGGAGATGGCGCCCGAAACGAACGGCTGCGCCGCCGCCAACATGCGGATATGGCTCTCCACCGACAGACAGCGTTTGCCCTTGCGGCCGCACGGATTGGCGCAGTCGAACACGGGCAGATGCTGAGCCTTGAGGTGGGGCGCACCTTCGAGCGTCATCGCCCCGCAGGCATGCTCGTTGGCAGCCTCGATGTCGGTCCTGGAGAAGCCGAGGTAGGCGAGAAGGTCGAAGGCCGGGTCGGCAAGCTTTTCGGCCGGGACCTTCAGCGTCCCGGTAAGGAAGTCCTCCCCGAGCGTCCACTTGTTGAATACGAACTTGATGTCGAAGGCGGTCACCAGCGCCGCTTCCAGCCTGGCCAGCGCCTCGTCGGTGAAGCCCTTGGCCTTGAGCGTGGCGTGGTTGATGGCAGGGGCCTGCCGCAAGGAGCCGTGGCCGACGGCATAGGCCTCGATCTCGGCGATCTCGCTCTCGCCGTAGCCGAGCGTGCGCAGCGCCTCGGGCACGGCGCGGTTGATGATCTTGAAATAGCCGCCGCCGGCCAGCTTCTTGAACTTGACGATGGCGAAATCGGGCTCGATGCCGGTGGTGTCGCAGTCCATGACCAGCCCGATCGTGCCGGTCGGCGCGATCACGGTGGCCTGCGCGTTGCGGAAGCCGTGCCGCTGACCGAGCTCGATGGCCCGGTCCCAGGCGCGGCGGGCGGCATCGTTGAGGCGCTTGTCCGGACAGGCGGCACGGTCGAGCGGCACGGGCTTGGTGGCGAGCTTCTCATAGCCCTCGGTTTCGCCATAGGCCGCGCGGCGATGATTGCGGATGACGCGCAGCATGTCGGCAGCGTTGGGCTCGTAACCGGGGAAGGGCCCGAGCTCGGCCGCCATCTCGGCACTGGTCGCGTAGGCGGTGCCGGTCATCAGCGCGGTGATGGCACCGGTGATGGCGCGCCCCTCGGGGCTGTCGTAGGGAATGCCGGAGGCCATCAACAGGCCGCCGATATTGGCATAGCCAAGACCGAGTGTGCGGTAGCGGTAGGAGCGCTCGGCGATCTCGCGGCTCGGAAACTGTGCCATCAGGACCGAAATCTCGAGCACGATGGTCATCAGCCGGCAGGCGTGCTCGAAGGCCTCGGTATCGAAGGTGCCCGAGGGCTGGCGGAACGCCATCACGTTGAGAGAGGCGAGGTTGCAGGCGGTGTCATCGAGGAACATGTACTCCGAGCACGGATTGGACGCTATGATCGGTCCCGACTGCGGGCAGGTGTGCCAGTCGTTGATGGTGGTGTGGAACTGGATGCCAGGATCGGCCGAGGCCCACGCGGCATAGCCGATCTGATCCCACAGAGCGCGAGCCTTGAGCGTCTTTACCACCTTTCCTGTGGTGCGCGCCGTCAGATGCCAGTCCTGGTCCGCTTCCACCGCCCGCAGGAAATCGTCGGTGACGCGGACCGAGTTGTTGGAGTTCTGCCCCGATACGGTGAGATAGGCTTCGCTGTCCCAGTCGGTGTCGTAGACGTCGAAGGAGAGGTCCTTATAACCCTGGCGCGCGAACTGGATGACACGGCGGATGTAGTTGTCGGGAACCTGGTCGCGGCGAGCCTCCTTGATGGCGGCCTTGAGCTTGGGGTTCTTGGCGGGATCGAAACAGTCGTCGCCGTCGGCCTCGCAGTTGACGCAGGCCTTCATGATCGCCTTCAAGCGCCGCTGGCAGATGCGCGAGCCGGTGACGAGCGCGGCGACCTTTTGTTCTTCCTTCACCTTCCAGGTGATGAACTCCTCGATATCGGGATGATCGACGTCGACCACCACCATCTTCGCGGCGCGGCGCGTGGTGCCGCCCGATTTGATGGCGCCGGCCGCGCGATCGCCGATCTTGAGGAAGCTCATCAGCCCAGAGGAGCGGCCACCACCGGACAGCTTCTCGTTGGCTGCCCGCAACTTGGAGAAATTGGTGCCGGTGCCGGAGCCGTACTTGAACAGACGCGCCTCCCTCACCCACAAATCCATAATGCCGTTCTCGTTGACGAGATCGTCGTTGATGGACTGAATGAAGCAGGCGTGCGGCTGGGGGTGCTCGTAGGCGGAGGTGGAGCGCGTCAGCTCGCCGGTCCAGGGATCGACGTAGAAGTGGCCCTGCCCCGGACCGTCGATGCCGTAGGCCCAGTGCAGTCCGGTGTTGAACCACTGCGGGCTGTTCGGAGCCCCCATCTGTTTGGCCAGCATGTAGCGGTGTTCGTCATAGAAGGCGCGGGCATCCTCCTCGCTCGAGAAGTAGCCGCCCTTCCAGCCCCAGTAGGTCCAGGTGCCGGCGAGCCGGTCGAACACCTGCCGCGCGTCGGTCTCGCCGCCGAAACGTTGGCTTTCGGGCAGCTCGGCCAGCGCCTGTTCGTCGGGGGCGGAGCGCCACAGCCAGGAGGGAACCTGCGTCTCCTCGATCTTCTTCAGCCGCCGCGGCACGCCGGCCTTGCGGAAATACTTCTGCGCGATGATGTCGCTCGCCACCTGGCTCCAGTGCTCGGGAACCATGAAGCCGTCGAGATGGAAGACAACGGATCCGTCCGGGTTGCGAATTTCACTGGTGGCGCGCCGGAACGGAATGGTCTCGTAAGGCGACTTGCCGGCTTCGGTGAAGCGCCGCGTAATCTTCATCGTGTGTCCCCGCGTCGTACGTCGTTCTTTGTTTGCATGCGCCCGACGCGGCACCAGGGCAGGCACAGCCCCTCACTGCCGGCGACCGGAGAACCGGCCGTCCGTTGGCTACCTGACTATGGACTGGCTACTCGAAGGTGGGACGAATTCCGCGGCCCTTGAAGACGCATTCGCGATGGGCCGGAGCTACCCCTTTAAGCTCTCCCCGGCCGGCCGATGTCGCGTCTTCCGGGCAACGTGGCGAAGTTATGGCGATTCGAGCCTGATTGTCACCGCTGGTAGGGCGCGCCTGCAACCGACACCAGATATAGTGGGTGAGGTCGGCTCGAACGTTCTGGAAAACTCCGCGCAGTGACGAAAAAATGTCGGCGCGAGCCGTTGGAAACAGCGCGAGTCAAGGGGCTCGATCCGCACTTGTCACGCAGTTGCAAAACTTGATACGTCGCACCCACCGCTAGTGGTCTGAGGCGAGCAGAGGCGCCGGGCGCGGGCAACCGGCAAGCCACACTGTGGACAGCAATCACCATGATGCGATATTTGGCGGCTGACGGGCTTCCATGGCAGTGCCGCCATTCCACGTCCGGACTTTCGAGATGAGCATCTTCAGGGAACTCTTCATCTGGTGGGGCGGCAACACCTGGGGCACCCGCCTCACCATCTGGCGCCAAGGGCGCTTCGTCGGCCAGGACGAGTTCGGCAACCGCTACTATGTGCAGAAGCGGGGCGTCGGGCCGCTCGGCGTGCCGCGCCGCTGGGTGATCTACACGGACCTTGCCGAGCCCTCTAAGGTACCTCCGGATTGGCACGGATGGCTCCATTACACCGTTGACAAGCCGCCGACGGCGGAGTCCTACGTGCCGCGTCCCTGGCAGAAGCCGCATGTGCCCAACATGACCGGCACGCCGTGGGCCTATCGCCCGCCGGGCAGCATTCTCGCCAAAGCCGCGCGGCCGAAAGCCACCGGCGATTATCGGCCGTGGCGGCCCTCCTGAGGGCACGTTTTGACATTAGGCCCGGGACGCTTGAACATGATGGCTGGCCAGCGTAGCGGGCGTCGGAACGGAGCAAGGTCAAGGTGGTGGTCGCGGAGATATCGCTTGAATAGGCCGTGCACGGCAGTCTTGCGCGCAGCGGCTTGGACGGCGTTCCTGTCGGCGGCGGTTGTCGTACCCTCCGCGCAGGCTGACCGCATCGCCAACCAGATCGCGGTATTTGCTGCCCTCGACAAGGTCACCGCACGGATCTCGACGCTTCAGATCCGTCTCAACGAGACCAAGCAGTTCGGCTCTCTCAAGGTTACCCCGCGGGTGTGCTACACGCGCTCGCCGACCGAGCCACCGCGCACCAGCACCTTCGTCGAAGTGGACGAGGTGCAGCTCGACGGCCGCGAGGACCGCATTTTCACCGGCTGGATGTTTGCCGAAAGTCCCGGCCTCAACGCCGTCGAGCACCCGGTGTTCGACGTCTGGCTCACCAACTGCATGCAGCCACCGCGCCCGGCCATCGCCAAGGACGGCAAGGTGGAGCCGCAACCCCAGGACGTCGATCCGGCCGATCCGTTCCGCCGTCGGGTACGACGTTAGAGTCGCGCGGCGGCCGGCGGCGGAGATTGCGCACGTTGCCGCTTTCGGCTCGCCTCACTCCGCCGCGGCCTTGTGGGTGGCGAGCACCTGGTCGGCGAGCTTGCCGACCAACTCCTGCAGGTGATCGAAGCGGGCCGTGAAGGTGCCGACCCCCTGGGTCGCCGAGCGCAGCTCGATGATCAGGTCGTCCATCTCGGAGGCCGGGATCTGGGCCTGCACCAGGTCCCAGCCGGGCCAGCCCTCGCGGGCATTGAAGCCCAAGATCTGACCGCGTCGCTGGGGAATGAGGCCGGTGATGCGGGCCGTACCTTCGCTCGGCACGGCGATCTCGACGTGCATGATCGGCTCAAGCAGGACCGGGTTGCATTGCGGCATCCCTTCGGTCATGGCGATGCGGGCCGCCTGACGGAAGGCCATGTCGGAGGAATCGACGGTGTGGTAACTGCCGTCCTTGAGCGTGACGGCTACATCCACCACAGGAAATCCCAAGGGCCCGGCCTTCAGATAGTCGATGACGCCGATCTCCACGGAGGGGATGTAGTTGCGCGGCACCGCCCCGCCGACGATGGTTTCGGCGAAGGTAAAGCCCTTGCCGCGCGGCAGCGGCTGAATTTCGAGCACGACGTCGCCATACTGGCCGTGGCCGCCCGACTGCTTCTTGTGCCGGCCGCGGATGGTGGTCGATTTGCGGATGGTCTCCTTATAGGGAATAAGCCGCCGCTTGCGCTCCACCGCCACGCCGTACTTGCGCATCAGACGCTCGGTGGCCACGCGCAGATGCATCTCGCCCTGGCCGAGCAGCAGCATCTGGTGGGTGTCCTGATTGTGCTCGATGGCGAGCGCGGGGTCTTCCTCGGCGAGCTTCGCCAGCGCGGAGGAGAGCTTGACCTCGTCCTTGCGGTCCTTGAGGCCGATGGCGATGCCATAGACGGGTTGGGGCAAGGGTAGTGCATCGATCCTCGGAGCGGTGCCGTCGGCGCTGACCGTCTCGCCGGTCTTGATCCCCTCCAGCCGGCCGAAGGCGACGGTCTCGCCCGCCACTGCGGCGCCGCGCTTCTTCGACGTGGCCCCAAGCAGCGAGAACACGCCGGCGATCCGCTCTTCGCCTGCGCCACCCTTGACGGTGGTGCCGTCGCCGAATTCGCCGGCGAGGACGCGGCCAATCGACAGCTTGCCGCCGTGCGGGGTGTAGATCGTCTTCATGATATAGGCCGCCGACGCAGCCTCCTTCAGTCCGAGGCGTTCAGCCGTCGCTTGGACGAAGGGCGCTTCGTGGCGCAGCGCCTTGAGCAGGCGAACGATGCCGTTGCCTTTCTCGGCGGAGCCGAGCAGCACCGGACAGATGAGACCCTGCCGCAAGTCCTTGGCGAGATCGTCGAACACGCGATCGCGCGGCGGCTCCAAATCCGAGAGCAACTGTTCCATCAGCTCGTCATCGTAGTCGGCGAGCTGCTCGAGCATGTGGAAGCGGGCCTCGCGCTTGCGCTCCTCGAGACCGGCGGGGACCTCGATCACCTCGGAGGGCGCATGCTCGCGATAGAGGAAGGCGCGTTCCAACGCTAGGTCGACGAAGCCGGTGGCGATGCCCTTCTCCCAGATCGGGATCTGGCGCAGAACAAGTGGCTTGCTGCTCGCCGGCTGCAGCAGCGCGATCACGTCGCGCACACGCACGTCGAAGGTGTCGATCTTATTGAGGAACAGGAAATGCGGGACGCCGCGGTCCTCAAGCTGCTTTAAGATGAGCTGTAGAGCGGGCACGCGCTTGGGGTCGGGCTCGCAGACCACGACGGCGGCGTCGGCAACGGCCAGGGCGCCGATGCTTTCGTGCTGGAACTCCACCGAACCGGGGCAATCCACGAACGTGAAGCGATCGCCGAGGAACTCGGTGTCGGCCACGTTCAGCTCCACGCTCATGCCGTGCTCGCGCGCCTCCTCGCTCGCGTCTCCCACCGTCGTGCGGTCGGCGATGCGCCCCTGGCGCGTGATCGCCCCGGTGCGGGCGAGGATGGCCTCAAGAAGCGTTGTCTTGCCGCTGAGGTACGGGCCGACGATGGCGATGCACCGCGCGGTGCGGGCGGGACCGTTGTCACGTCCTCTGCCGTCGGGCTGCCCCATGATTTCCTCCTATTGCCCAGGCAGGGAGGTGCCACGCCGCACCCCGCGCCTGGGTCGAGGGGCACGGCAGCAGCCATGTTCGCGCCGCTCGCCGACAAGCGCAAGCGCTGCAATGCGAGAAGGCGTGCGCAGCGCGCCGAAATATCGGCGACGCAGCGGCATCAGCTCGGCGACAAGCGAACGTGGGGAACTGCCTGACCATCATCGCGTTTCGTTGTTGCGACGCACGGCTGCTTCCGCCATGGCGGGTCGAAACCGGCTTGACGTGCGGCATTTTTGCCCCATCATGGCGAGAACACGGGAGTAGGCGTGAGGGTTTGAAGTCCGAGGGACTGAGGACTGCGTCATGAGTATCGAAACCCTCCATAACGCCGCGATCGCTGCCGGCTATGCCATGGCGCCCTCCGAAGAGTTGCTCCAAGACAATCCGCCGAGCCGTCTGCCGGAAGCTTCTGCGCGTTGCGAGCCTGCAGCGGTGGCGGCCGACACACCGCCCGAACGGAGCGGGCGCATCCTACGGCCGCGCTGGCAGCCAGCCCTTGTCGACTGGCTGGCGTTCTGGCGCGTCCCTGCCTAACCGATCGTATCCGCCGGGGTGCGCTCCCCGCCCGCGTCGCCTTCCCTTTGCCCCAGCGGCCGTGCGCCGAGCCAGCTCAACACTTCCTCGTAGTGGCGGCAAAACCAGAAATGCCCGGCGCCTTCAAGCCTGATGAGTTGAGCATCGAGTGCGCGCGCCAGGTTCTGCGCGGCCGCCAGCGGCACGTTGCGATCCGCCGTGCCAAGCCAGACGCGAGAGGCGGCGGCGGTGCGACCGAGCGGGACGTTCCAGGGCGATGAGAAGATCTGCAAGTCGATGCTGGGACCGCGCAAGCCTGCTGCCAAACCGGCGTGAAAAGCCTTGGCCAGGCTGTCGCGGATCAGGGGGTCGCGGAACAGTAGGGCCCGGTCGGCCGCCGCCGCGCGCCACGCTGTGAGCCGGACCGCGCTGTGCGGGGCCACGGCCAGAGCGACACGCAAAAAGCCGAACGCGGAGGGGATGGCACCCGGCAGGCGCGGCAGCACACGGAAGCAGAAGCGGTGGAAGGGCCGCAGCTCGGCCCACGGGGTCGCTCCGGCGAGAGGGCCGACCGGGCTGATCAGGGCAAGCCGCGCAATGCGCCGGCCGAGCTTGGCCGCCACGGCAGCCGCGTAAGGGCCGCCGCCGGAAATGCCTGCGAGCGCGAATGTGTCGAGGCCGAGGGCGTCGGCGAGCTGTTCGATATCGCGAGCGTAGTCGGCCAACACGGGGTTCTTCGGCGCATCGCTGCCGCCGTAGGCCCAGCGGTCGGGGCAGATCAGTCTCAGCCCGAGGCTCGCCGCGCAGGCGTGCGTGGCGGCGAACTTGAGCCGCGAGCCGGGCGTGCCGTGCAGCGCGACGACAGGAAACCCGTCCGCCGCACCGAACTCGCGGTAGCAGATGCGACGGCCGTCGCCGAGGCGTACCCACCGGTCTGCCGGCTCCGCCGGCCGGTGCGCGGCAACCTCACTGGCGGGTTGTTCGGGCGGTTTCATCGGACCAACCACCATGTCAAAGCCGCGGCCACCGCGACCAGAAAGAAAGCGAGGCGATAGCGGCGACATGACGGGCAGCCATCATTTCGGTTCAGCCGGTGTATCCAACGAGCGTCCATGCCTCGCCCCACCTTCCGCGGCGATGATTGGACAGTTCACGTACGTTTGAGGTGACGGGCACTATCAGCGATGCAAGCCTTCGCGGCCTCAGTATGGCCGGGGTGCCGGGGCCGGCCAAAGCGATCAACATTGGTGGGAGAAAACAAATGATCCGTCCGTTGTCCGTCGCGCTGTTGATTGCAGTCGGAGGTAGTATCGCCTACGCTCAGAGCAGCGGGGAGAAAGCAATTGCCGAGCGCAAGGCGCTCATGAAAGAGCAATCGGCCGCGGGCCGAGAGCCCAGCGCCATGCTGAAGGGCGAGATGCCTTTCGACCTCGCCAAGGTGCAGGACGCTCTGAAGAAGCTGCAGGAGACGTCCCTTAAGGCCAAGACGCTGTTTCCCGACGACAGCAAGACGGGCGACACGCGGGCATTGCCGGTCATCTGGGAAAAGAAGGCGCAGTTCCTTGCCGCATTCGACAAGCTCAATGCCGATGCCAAGGCGGCGGCAGCCGCGATCAAGGACGAGGCGAGCTTCAAAGCCGAATGGGGCAAGGTGGCGGCCAACTGTGCCGCCTGCCACAAGGAGTATCGCAAGTCGTAGCCGAAGCGGCCAGGCCGTGGCGGGTGGGGGCACTAAAGCGCGCCGCTTCTCCGCGTGCCAAGGATAGAGCATGGGCAGCCGATCGCTTCTCGTCCTGCTCCTCCTTGTGTTCGCTGGCGTTGCGGGATTCTATGTGCTGACCGAGCCGCGACCGCTGGCAGCGGAGGATTTGCCGGCCCACAAGCCCGACCTGGCCAACGGCGAAACGATGTTCTGGGCCGGGGGATGCGCCTCGTGCCATGCCACGCCCCAGCAGGAGGACAAGAAGCTGCTCGGCGGCGGGCTGAAGCTTGGCAGCCCGTTCGGGACCTTCGCGGTACCCAACATCTCCCCCGATCCTGAACACGGCATCGGTCGCTGGTCGGAGGTGGAATTCGTCAACGCCATGGTGCGCGGGCTGGGGCGCGGCGGCGAGCACCTTTATCCGGCCTTTCCCTATACGTCCTACCAACGCATGGCGCTCGCCGACGTGCGCGACCTGTTTGCCTATCTGCGCACGCTGAAGCCCGTGCCAACACCCTCGCCAGCGCACGAGCTTCCCTTTCCCTACAGTTTCCGGCGCGGCCTCGGGCTGTGGAAACTCATCTATCTCGACGGCATGCCGTTCAAAGCCGACCCTGCGAGGAGCAGCGAACTCAATCGCGGCGCTTATCTGGTCGAGGGGCCGGCCCACTGTGCCGAGTGCCACAGCCCCCGCGATGCCTTCGGCGGCATCGATGCGCAACGCCGCTTCGCTGGCGGTCCGGACCCCGAGGGCAAGGGCTGGGTCCCCAACATCACGCCGCACGAGGACGGCATTGCCTCCTATTCGGCGAAGGACATCGCCTACCTGCTCGAGACCGGTACGACGCCCGAGTTCGACTCGGTCGGCTCAACCATGGCGCTGGTCGTGGAGAGCACCGCCAAGCTCACGCCTGAAGACCGCGCGGCCATCGCCGCCTACATCAAGTCGTTGCCCCCGCGCCCAGGCAAGCGGCCGCAGCGCAGCGAGTGAGGCCACATCGGGCGGCGAGATCTATCCACCGGATTTTGGTACCGAGCGCACCGAAACGGCCGAGGCGGCAAGTCCGACTGCGATCATCACGAACACGCCCGCAGCGCCCGCCGCCGTGGCGACCGCTCCCGCAACCAGCGGCAGCAGCACCTGTCCGATGCGGTTGCCGGAGATGCGTATCGACATCACGGTCGCCCTGGCCCGGGCCGGTGCCACTTCGACCGTGCTCGTGATGCTCAAGGTCGAGGCGACCCCGAGGGCGAAGCCCATCGCCGCGCAAACCACATAGACCGCAACGAGCGGCAGCGGCACGGCCAGCACCAGGAAGCTGGCGGCCGAGCCCAGCATGCTCGCAACCATCAGCGGCCAGCGGCCGAAGGTGTAGATCAGTTGTACGTAAAGGATTCGCGCGAGGATGCTCGCCCCTGCGCGCAGGGTCAGCAGCAAGCCGATCTGACTGGCGTCGATGCCCCGCTCGATGCCGAGCAGCGGCAGGTAGATGACGACGAGGTCCTGCGCCGTAATGGTGATGATGCTCGCGATCAGCACGGTGGTGAGCCCCGGTGTCCGCAGCAGCTCGCTGACGGAAAGCACGCCGCTCTCCTCGACTTCGGTGCGAGGCTTGGCGCCCGGTCGCAAGGTGAAGCTCACCAGCATCATGACGGCGATGCCGGCGACCCCGACATTGAACAGGAGCTGCGTCGGCGGAATGTTGGCGCCGGCGCCGAGCCAGCCAATGAAGAAGGGACCGAGCCCCTGCCCGACGGCCGCAGCCACCAGGAAGTTGCCGAACGCCCGCTCGCGGCTGTCGCCGCCGGCGGAGCGGATGCAGATCATCTGGTGACTCGCCATCAGAAAAATGTGGCCAACGCCGAGCACCGCTGTGAAGAACAGCAGCGACAGCGCCGAAGAAAAGGAGAGCGCGAGCCCGACGCAGCCCACCAGCATCAGCGCGTTGCCGATCCAGGCCGAAAGCGCATCGTTGCCGCGATCGATGAAGCGGCCGACGAAGACGCCGAGGAACACCGGCAGCAGAGCGAAGCTCGCCGAAATGAGGCCCAGCCAGATGACGGAAAGCTCCAGTTCGAGCGCGCGGTAGGAGGTCGTCACCCTGACCAGCGCGACAACCGTCTGCACCCCGAGCGCGTGGACCAGCAGCGGGATGTGCACGCCGTAATCGAGGCCATGGCGGGGCGGAGGGCTGGACGACGACTGGTCGGTCATGCTCGGGCTGGTCTACCGGCTCCCATGACACGAATGAACCCATGCGCCGCCGATGGCGACGGCGCTTCGCCCGGTACGCGGTCGACGCCGACGCCCTAGCGCAAGTTGCCGCAAAAACGCTGGATGCGCCGGCACGCTTCCTCGAGCGATCTGGTGTCGGTCGCATACGAGATGCGGAAATACGGGCTCATGGCGAATGCCGCGCCGTGGACCACGGCGACCCCTTCCTCCTCAAGCAGCGCGGTGACGAAGTCCTCGTCCGTCACAATACGCCGGCCGCCGGCACTGGTCTTGCCGATGGCACCGTCGCAGGAGGGGTAGACGTAGAAGGCGCCCTCGGGCTTGGGGCACTTGATGCCCTTGGCCTGGTTCAGCATGCCGACCACGAGATCGCGCCGCTCCATGAAGACCTTGTTGTTGCGGGCAATGAAGTCCTGCGGACCGGTGAGCGCCTCCACCCCGGCCCACTGTGTGATGGAGCTCGGGTTGGTGGTCGACTGCGACTGCAACTTGGCCATCGCTTTGATGAGCGGCTCCGGACCGCCGGCATAGCCGAGCCGCCAGCCGGTCATGCAATAGGCCTTGGAAAAGCCGTTGAGCGTCAGCGTGCGCTCGTAAAGTCCGGGCTCGACCTGGGCCATCGTGTAGAAGGTGTGGCCGTCGTAGAGCAGGTGCTCGTACATGTCGTCGGTCAGCACCCAAACGTGCGGATGGCGCATGAGGACGTCGGTCAGCGCCTTGATCTGGGCACGATCATAGGCCGCCCCGGTCGGGTTGGAGGGTGCGTTGAAGATCAGCCATTTCGTCTTCGGCGTGATCGACCGCTCGAGCGTCTCGGGTTGCAGCTTGTAGCCATCCTCTATGCGCGTCGGGGCGAACACGGGGGTGGCCCCCGCCAGCTGCACGATGTCGATATAACTCACCCAGCAGGGGGTGGGGATAACGACCTCGTCACCCGGATTGAGCGTCACCATCAGCGCGTTGTAGAGCACCTGCTTGCCGCCGGTGCCGACCGAGATCTGCGACGTCTTGTAGTCGAGGCCGTTCTCACGCTTGAACTTGGCGGCGATCGCGGCCTTGAGCTCGGGAATGCCATCGACGTCGGTGTACTTGGTCTTGCCGGCGCGCAAGGCGCGAATGGCCGCCTCCTTGATGTTCTCCGGCGTGTCGAAATCCGGCTCGCCCGCGCCAAGGCCGATGACGTCACGGCCTTCGGCGGCCAGCGCGCGCGCCTTGGTGGCGACGGCGATGGTCGCCGACGGCTTGATGCGGTTGATGCTGTCCGAGAAGAAGGCCATGTCGGGGTCCAAAGATGCGGCGGGGCCGCGCAAACGGTCGGCAAGCTAGCCCCGCCGCGCGGGGTGCGCAATCGGAAAGGTCCACGTTGCCGCCCGGCAACAAGGTTCCGTTCACACGCTTTTGCCACAACATTGAACCGGCCGGTCACAATGTGGGCCCATGCCGGTCAAACAGTTTGGCCAGCCTCGGTGAGGAGCGAAGCATCCTGCCCCCACGGGTGCCCGATGGAACCGATGCAAATGAGCAGTGACGCCATGCACACCCTGCGCCTTGCCAGAGACTTCCTGATCGGTCTTGCCCTGTTCCTGTTGATCTGCAGCATCACTCTCGCCGGCGAGGGCCACTCCGGGCTGCTGCTCGTGGCCAGCGCGGTGCGCACCAGCGTGCTCGCCACGGTGAGCGGCTTCTGCCTCGGCTGGCCGGCCATCGAGGGGGACGCGCATCTGCTGCCGGCCGCCCTCGTCGTGCATGACCGCGCCGTGGTGATCCTGGCGCTGGTGTTCTCCGGCATGGTGGCCGTCAACCTGTGGTTCGCCCGGGTGATCAGATGCGTGTACACCGCTCCGCACCAGGGCGAGGGAAGCGACCGCTGACAGGCCTCGCCAGCGCCGCACGACCCCCCTATACTCAAGGCAGACAGCAACTTTCGAGAATCGGCGGCATCGCCCATGACCTTTGCAGCAGTACGTACTCCCCTGTTGGCGCTGGCCGCGGCGGCCGGCAGCATCGCTGCCGTAACCGTCACCCTGTCGCGACCCGAGGCGCTCATCGACCAGAGCCTTCGTGCGGCGTTGAGGCCCAACGCACCGGCGGGCCAGGTCCGGTTTGCAAGTCCGGCGCCTGAGGTCGAGCTGCTGCAGCCGAGCAGCGTTCGAGAACAGGGCGGACAGTCGCGGGTGGCACAGTCGCTTGCCGTCGGCAGCCGCATCACCATCACCGCTGCCGACGGCGAGCGGCACACGCTCGAGGTGGCGGACGTGCGTGCGCTGATCGATCCCAACCGCCCGGCCTCGGCCGCGCCCGGCCCGAACCTGCTTCTGGTCACCTGCAAGGTGTTGGGCGGCGAGGCGGGCGCCATGGTGCGATTCGTGATCGAGGACAGCGGCGCCGTGCCGGCGGCGTTCCCGGCAACCGTCCATCGCGCTCTCTGACCGCTTGACCCGGTTCGCCATTCGGTCCCAGGTTAACGCCCGGGAGGATGCGCGCTGAGCGGGGCAGCGCCCCATCTTCATGCCTTGACGAGCAACGCCACCGACTGACGGGAGCCGGTTCGATGCGCCTTAATCCGCCCTCCATCCTCATTTTTCTCATCTCGTTCGTGCTAGCGATCCTGGCCCTAGTGACCAAGCTCGGCTACTTCGCCGTGCCGCGCTACCTGCCTCATCAGGAGTACTGGCTCGCCATCACCGCCTACATGGTGCTGATGGTCGGCAACCTGGTGCGCGGGCTTTGAACTACGCCCGCCCGGAAAACACGAAGAAGGCGCCGGCTGCGATCAGGGTGAAGCCCAACGCGTGGTTCCAACCCAGCGGCTCCTTCAGGTAAAGCACCGAAAAGGCCGCAAACACGGCCAGGGTGATCACCTCCTGGATGGTCTTCAATTCCGCTGCCGAATACACGGTATGTCCAATCCGGTTGGCGGGGACAGCCAGACAATACTCGATGAAGGCGATGCCCCAGGCGGTGACGATGACGAGCAATAGCGGCGCGGTCTTGAAGCGCAGATGGCCGTACCAGGCGAGGGTCATGAACACGTTGGATGCGGCGAGCATCAGCACGGGGGCAAGGTAGGCCCACGAGCCGGCGGCCCCGGGCGCGGCAAGTTGCGTCATCAAATAGCTCCAACGTGGCGGCACCGCTCATCACCGCGGGCGCACGCTGGTAGGACGCGGCGCCTTCGCCTGTCCAGTGCCGTGCCGTCACGCCAGGCGGAAAAACGCCTCATTCGACGGCGAGCCGCCCGAGCGCGATGTCGCGCAGCACGCGGCTTTCCAGCTCGGCGTCCTGCAGGCGGCACTTGACGAGGTCGCCGATCGAAACGATGCCGACCAGCGCGCCCTCGCGCAGCACCACAAGGTGGCGCACGCGCTGCTCGGTCATCAGCCGCATGGCGTGCGCCACGCGATCGTCGATGGCGCAGGAGGGGGCCGGCGTCTGCATGACGTCGGCGGCGGTAAACTCGAGCATGGCGGTGCCGTAGCGGGCCAGCGCCTTCATGAACAGGCGGTCGGTGACGATGCCGAGCAGCCGGCCGGTGGCATCGACCACCGGCACCGAGGAGATGTTGTGCTCATCGAACAGCCCCGGCAGCTCGGCCATGCTCTTGCCGGGCCGCACGGTGATGACCCGGTTGCTAGCCTTGTCGGCAAGCACATCGGAAATCTTCATGGACCACCGTCCTTTCTGGACCGCCGATGCCGCGGCGGCCGTCGCCTGCGCTCCTGCAATTCTGGTCCGCCGATATTGCATGAGGCAAGTCGGGAACGGCCCAAGGGCGGGCCTTTTTGCGCGCATGATCACGTCTTGGTGAACTTCGCAGACCGGCAGGGCCTTGCTGAGCTGCGACAATCCTCCCTATCTCGGTGCCGGTGCGAGTCACGCGAGGGACAGCCCGCGCATGGCCGGGCCTGGCAGCTGTGCGCGCACCAACGACACCAAAGCACAACAAAGACGGCACATAAGACCATGAGCACCATCGATTGTAGAACCGACGCGGCCTTCTGCGGCGAGCGCACGCCGCTTTATGCGCGCATCCTCGGTTGGGTCCGCGCCCGCTACGCGGCCTACGCGGAGGAGCGCGCGCGCTGCCGCACGGTGCAAATTCTGCGGGCCCTTGACGACCGCACGCTCAAGGACATCGGCGTCGAGCGCAGCGACATCGGCTCCTTCGTCTACGGGCGGCGCGGGGAACGCGGCTGGTCGCTCTGAGCGGGTGGGCAGCCTCGCCATCACAATGGCGTGTGCCGCCGGGCCGGCGCCTTCGTGCGGACGCAGCGCCGCGCCAGGATCGCTGGCGCCTTGACTTGAACGGTAGCAGGCACGCGCCACGGAGCCGCCCCATGATGCGCATCCCCACACCCCAACTCGGCCGCCGCCATGTCGTCACCGGGCTCGCCGCCCTCGCCAGCGCGACGGCCCTGCCCGGTGTTGCCGCACTGGCCGAGGCTCGCCTCATCACCACGCCGCGGCAGGCTCTGGGGCCGTTCTATCCGGTCGAATGGAGCGGCGACATCGACAACGATCTGGTCGTGGTCAAGGGCGAGGCAGCGCAGGCGATGGGCCAGGTCACCCACGTCATGGGGCGCGTGCTCGACGTCTCGGGCGCGCCGATCGCCGGCGCCAGGATCGAGATCTGGCAGTGCGATGCCAACGGCCGCTACCGCCATCCCGCCGACCGCAACGGTCAGCGCGACGTCGCCTTCCAGGGTCGCGGGCACACCCTGACCGGCAGCGACGGGCGCTATTCCTTCCGTACCATCCGCCCGGTGCCCTACCCTGGGCGCACGCCGCACATCCACTTCGCCGTCGTGGCGCCGGCGCGGCCACGGCTCGTTACGCAAATGTACGTGGCCGGCGAGACCGGCAACGCGCGTGACGGGCTCCTGCAGTCGATCTCCGATCCACGCCAGCGCGACGCCGTGATCGTGAAGCTCGAGCCTGCCGATCGGCTTGAGCCCAGGGCGCTCGCCGGTACCTTCGACATTGTGATGGGCTGACCGGCGCGGGACATGCCATGACACGATCGTGCCTCGAAGCTGGCGTGGATCCCGACCACCGGCCTTCGCCGGTGCAGGCTGCGTCGGGATGACGGTTGAGAGCGACGCAACCGTGTGCCCCAAGCAACCCCGTCATGCCGGCGCAGGCCGGCACCCTCGCCCCCCTTTTCCGTCATGCCGGCGCAGGCCGGCATCCACGCCAGGAGCCGCGTGCGCCACGGTCGAGGTCGTCCGCGGCCTCGTCGGGGCGCGCGTTGCCATCGGCCGCGTGTGCGCCGAAGCTGGCGTGGAGCCCGACCTACGTCGGGATGACGGTTGAGAGCGACGCAACCCGACCTACGTCGGGATGACGGTTGAGAGCGACGCAACCGTGTGCCCCAAGCAACCCCGTCATGCCGGCGCAGGCCGGCATCCACGCCCCCTCCTGTCCCCTCCGATAGAGGCCGAAGTTCTCGCTGTAGGAGATCGACGCGAGCGCAATTGCCGAAACAACGACGGCGTACGGCGGCAGGCCCGCGTAGCCCGCGAGCGAGGATCCGAGGATCGCCAGGTAGGCCAGGATGGGCAGTCCCCCGACCGCGACGCCCGCACATGACATGCTCAACGGTCGCGCCATCCTCACCACGATTCTGCCCGACGCCGCACGTTCTCACACTTCACTAACATGGGGATCGGGCGTCGATTTTTCATGTGCGTGTCGCGCTTGCCGCATCGCCGGGCGGCCGCCATATTCCGCCCATGCCCCGCACTCCACGCGACACCACGCCCCGCCCGCGCCCCTCGCGTGGCAAGTCCGGCAAGCTGCCGCCGCCGCCACCCGAGACCGCCGCCGGTACGCCGGGCTTCGGCGAGGCGCCGCAGACGCGCTTCGAAACAGATCTAGGGGCTGCGCGCCCCTCGCGCACCCCCGCCAGGGGCTTGCCCCTGGACCCAAATAGTGGGTTCCAAGGGTCCGAGACCCTTGGCAGGGGGGCGGGGGCAGAGCCCCCGCACGTTACGCGCTCCACCCTCCCCGCTCTGCGCGGCACGGGTGCCCCCCTCCCGCCGCGGGGAGGGCCGGGGCGCGGGTCGGGGGTGACGCCGGGCTCGACGATGGTCGCGGCGCTCGAGGCACTGCTGGCGCGGCCCGAACAGCGCAGTAGACACGCACAGGCCCTGCTCGCGCGCCAGCCGATGCTTGCCAACCACCCGCTGGTGTCCGGCAACCAGCCGACCTTCCTGCCGCACCGCCCTCCGCGCCCGGAAAAGAGCGAGGGCGGCATCCCCTTCAAGCTCGTCTCCTCGTTCGAACCGAAGGGCGACCAGCCGCAGGCCATCGCCGAACTGGTCGCCGGCGTGAAGGCGCACGAGCGCGACCAGGTGCTTTTGGGCGTCACCGGCTCGGGCAAGACCTTCACCATGGCGCAGGTCATCGCCGCCACCCAGCGTCCGGCGCTGATCCTCGCCCCCAACAAGACGCTCGCCGCCCAGCTCTACGGCGAGTTCAAGGGCTTCTTTCCGGAGAACGCGGTCGAGTACTTCGTCTCCTACTACGACTACTACCAGCCCGAGGCCTACGTGCCGCGCACCGACACCTACATCGAGAAGGAGTCGTCGGTGAACGAGCAGATCGACCGCATGCGCCACGCCGCCACGCGGGCGCTGCTGGAGCGCGACGACGTCATCATCGTCGCCAGCGTGTCGTGCATCTACGGCATCGGCTCGGTCGAGACCTACACGGCAATGACGTTCACCCTGCAAAGGGGCGAGCGCATCTCGCAGCGGCAGCTGCTCGCCGACCTCGTCGCGCTGCACTACCGGCGCAGCGACCAGAACTTCATTCGCGGCACCTTCCGCGTGCGCGGCGATACGGTGGAGCTGTTCCCGGCCCACCTTGAGGACCGCGCCTGGCGCTTCTCGCTGTTCGGCGACGAGGTCGAGGCGATCACCGAGTTCGATCCCCTCACCGGCGCCAAGACCGACGAGCTGAAGCTGGTCAAGGTCTATGCCAACTCGCACTACGTGACGCCCAAGCCCACACTGCAGCAGGCGCTGAAGGCGATCAGGCAGGAGCTCAAGGCGCGCCTCGACGAGTTGTATGCGGCTGGCAAGTTGCTCGAGGCGCAGCGGCTCGAGCAGCGCACCCTTTTCGACATGGAGATGATGGAGGCGACGGGCTCGTGCGCGGGCATCGAAAACTATTCGCGCTATCTGACCGGACGCAAGGCCGGCGAGCCGCCGCCGACGCTGTTCGAATACCTGCCCGACAATGCGCTGGTGTTCGTCGACGAAAGCCACGTCACCGTGCCGCAGATCGGCGGCATGTTCCGCGGCGACTATCGGCGCAAGGCGACGCTCGCCGAGTTCGGCTTCCGCCTGCCTTCCTGCATGGACAACCGCCCGCTCAGGTTCGAGGAGTGGGACGCCATGCGCCCGCAGACCATCTACGTGTCGGCGACGCCGGGCGCCTGGGAGCTCGAACAAGCGCGCGGCGCCTTCGTCGAGCAGGTGATCCGCCCGACGGGGCTCACCGACCCGGAGGTGATCGTGCGGCCGGCCAAGTCGCAGGTGGACGACCTCGTCGACGAGGTGCGGCAGGTGGCGCGGGCGGGCCACCGCACGCTGGTCACCACGCTCACCAAGCGCATGGCGGAGGACCTGACCGAGTACATGCACGAGCAGGGCATCCGCGTGCGCTACATGCACTCCGACATCGAGACGCTGGAGCGCATCGAGATCATCCGCGATCTGCGGCTCGGCGCCTTCGACGTGCTGATCGGCATCAACCTCTTGCGCGAGGGCCTGGACATCCCCGAGTGCGCGCTGGTCGCCATCCTCGACGCGGACAAGGAAGGCTTCCTGCGCAGCGAAACATCGCTGATCCAGACCATCGGACGGGCGGCGCGCAACGTGGACGGCCGCGTCATCCTCTACGCCGACCAGGTCACGGGCTCCATGGAGCGGGCGATCGCGGAAACCAACCGCCGGCGCGAGAAGCAGACGGCGTGGAACGCGGCCAACGGCATCACGCCGGAGTCGATCAAGAAGAACATCGCCGACGTGCTCGCTTCGGTCTACGAGCGCGACCACGTCACGGTGGATGCAGGGCTCGCGGAGACGGGCGGGCCGGCGCTCATCGGGCACAACCTCGCCGCTGTCATCGCCGATCTTGAGCGCCGCATGCGGGAGGCGGCCGCCGATCTCGAGTTCGAGACCGCCGCCAGACTGCGCGACGAGATCAAGCGCCTGCGCTCCACCGAGCTCGCTATCGCCGACGATCCGCTGGCGCGGCAGGCGGAGGTCGAGGAGCGGGCGGGCGCCTATCGGGGCGCGCGGAAGTATGGCAAGGCTCCGGCCGGCGACCGCCGTCGCGAAGCGGCGAGTGCCCGGCCGGGCGCCGCGACGGAGTCGCACTCCCGCGCAGCGCAGCCGCCGTCAGGCGGCGAACAGCGCGTGAGCGAAACAAGTCGCATCTCGCGCGAATACCAGCCGGTGCAGCCGACCTACGCGCAGACCACGACGCGGCCGCACAAGGCCGGCGCCTGGGGCGAGAACATCAAGGGCCCGCACAAGCCGACGCTGGAGGAGATGGGTCCGCATGCCGAGCGGGGGCTGCCCGTGGGTGGCAAGCCGCTCCCCGTCAAGCCGGTCAAGACCATCGACGTGCCGGGCGACACCATCCGCAAGGGCAAGCGGCGGGGCCGGCCGAAGAAGACGGGCCGGCCGGGGGCTTGATCGGATCCAGCGAACCCATGCTAATGAGCGGAGCCTCAATCTGTTCACGCCGAAGGAGCGAATCCGGTGAAGCTGACTATCGAAACCGAACGCGAGGACGACGGGCGCTGGATCGCCGAGGTGCCGCAACTTCCCGGCGTGCTGGCCTACGGCGCGACTGAGGACGAAGCCACGGCGAGAGCCGAGATATTGGCCCTGCGCGTCCTCGCCGAACGCCTGGAGCACGGTGAGGCAAAGCCTGTCGAGATCAGCATCTCGCTGGTGCCCGCTTAGTCGGTTCGTCGGGGGGCGGTATGACCGACTGGCCATCTGCAAAGGCCCGGCGTGTGCTTGCTGCCCTGCTTCGCATCGGTTGGCGCATCAAGCGGCAATCGGGCTCCCATCGCACCCTGTCTCACGATGGCTGGCCTGACTTCGTGTTTGCGTTTCACGACAGCGACGAGATCGGGCCGCGCATGCTCTCGCGAATTGCCAGACGGACAGGCCTCGAGCCTGAAGACCTATAGCAGCGGCAGCAGCGGCGCGCCGCGCCGCGGCCGGCCGAAGAAGACGGGTGGGCCGGGGCAGTAGGGCGCAAAGGTTCGTGAACAGACATCGAGCCCTCTGGCTAAGCCGCACCCATTGGATCACAATGAAGTCTGCTGAGCCGCCTCTTGGGATCGAACGGCGCGAGGTCGCGTTGGGCGCACGGCTGAGCGCCGCACGCTGGATTTGGCTCGGATGGTGGAGGCGTGACATGAGGTTTTGGGCACTTATTTTATGGAGCGGAATGCTCCTTGTGGGTCTTGGCTCCGACGTAGAGGGCGCCTCAAAGCGCGGCAAGGGCTACGCCGGCAAGGTGTATTCTGCGGACGGTTCCTCTCCGACCCGGAGTGCCGTCGGCAGGACCCCTGACGGGCTGTGCCGGTTCAACAACGGCGTGCACTTGTCGGAGCTCAATCTCAACGATCGGTGCGACTATGAAGAATTCTGGCGCCGCCAAATGGATCGTGGCAACGACAGAATTCGCTGAGCGAGCACCCTAGCCGGCCCCGCGTCGGCTTGGCGGCTGGCGCAGGAGCATTCGGCGCAGGCCGTTGCCCTCCCCAACGCAACGCCGCGGTAGGCGCGCGGATCGCCTTGCCCTCGCCGCACTACGGGGACGGTGTCGCTCTACTTCACCCCAAGCTCGGGGTTGGGCGTGTAGCCCGGGCCGATGGTGAGCGGCTTCGATGGCAGCATGGACTGGTCGAGGTCGGACTTGAAGGTCGTCTCGTACCTGGCCAACAGCCGCCCGTCGCCGGGCGCCAGCACGCGGACCTCGACGCGATAGGGGCGGTCCTTCTCGATGCCGCTCAGGCCCGGCGTGCGCAGCATGTAGCTCAGGCGGGCGGCGTCGACCGTCTCGCGCACCACATAGGGTTTACCGCCGGCCGGGTTCTCGAACTCGACCTCCAGCACCGTGCCCGGCTCGAGGCGGCGCATGGGCCGCAGCGAGACGCCGTAGAACGCCTCGGCGATGCGGTAGTTGAAGATGAAGCCGCCACCCTCGATGTCCACGTACGGCTTGCTCGCGTCATCGCAGGCGGCCATGATCGCGCCGACGACGAGTGCCACGAGAAGCGGCACCGCCAGCCCCACGCGGGTGCGTCGCCTGCCAGCACCTTCGTGCGCGCGACCGGGAGTGTGAGGCGCGGGTCCAAGCATGGGCTACTTCCTGCAACTGCTGATCAACGCCACGTTCATCAGCGTACTCTATGGCCTTTTGGCGGTCTCCTACGTTCTCATCCACGGACTGACGCGGCGCATCAACCTCGCGTTCGGGGCGCTTGCCATCGTGGCCGGCTACACCACGATCAGCACGGCAATCGTGGTGATGCTGCTGATGCCGGGCGAGCCGATGGTCGCCGTTGCGGCGGGCGCGCTGGTGGGTGTCGTCCACACGGGGCTCATCGGCGGCATCATCGACCGGACGGTGGCACGCCCGCTGCTCAGGGCCGGATCGCTCGCCGTGCTGGTGGCGACGCTCGGCCTTGCCATTGCGCTCGAGGAAGCGGTGCGGCTCGCCTACGGCAGCCGCGAACTGTGGCTGCCGCCGCTCCGCCATGCGCCGCTTGAGGTCGGCGGCACGGCGGCATTCCCGGTGCAGGTCAGCGTGCTCCACATCATCGTCGCCGCCCTTTCCGCCCTGGTCGCGGCCGGCCTCCTCGCTTTCATCAGCCGCCATCCGTTCGGGCGGCTGTGGCGGGCGGCGGCCGAGGACGTCACCATGGCGGAGCTGTGCGGGGTCGATGTGGGGCGCGTGCTCACCATCACGCTCGTCTTGGCGTGCGCGCTGGCGGGCTTTGCCGGCGCCATGATCGCGGTGGCCTACGGGGTGGCGAGCTTCTACGGCGGCTTCGTGATCGGGCTCAAGACACTGTTCGTGGCCGTGGTCGGCGGGCTCGGCTCGGTCGGCGGGGCGCTCGCCGGCGGCTTCATACTCGGCATCTTCGAGACGCTGTGGTCGGGCTATGCGCCGCTCGGCTACCGTGACGTGGCGGCGCTGTCGCTGCTCGCCCTGCTGCTGATCGCCTTCCCGCAGGGGCTCGGCTCTCCCTCCTCGCGCCAGCCGCCGGTGTGACAGGATGAGGCGACCGCCCAATCAAGCGAAAATGCCGTAGGCGGCGAGGCGGCGTTCGAGATTTCCGATGCCGGCCTCGATCTCGGCCAGGAGCGCGCGGCGGACGTCGATCTTCACCGATGGGTCGTAGAGCTCGCCTTGCAGCAAGATCTCCACGTTGAGCGCACCCGACACCTCCTCGCGGCAGCGGCGATAGCCTTCGAGCTCGATCACCATGCCGTAAAGGCGCTTGACGTCGTCCGCGGTGGCGATGGCCAGCCGGCTGCCGTTGCGCTCTGGCGGATCCTTCAGCGCGTCCTCGTCAACTGCGTGATCGTGCATCGCGTTCATTAATATCTCTCTCCCCGCTTGCATTTCCTGTCTCCCCCGCGGTTGCCGACAATGGCGTCTTCGGAACTTCGATGAACGGCGTCCGGCCGGACACGAACAGTGACCGCACGAAAGAGCGTCGCACCTCGCTGCCGCAACGGTCCCTTCCCTGCGACCGGAAACGTGTGGCGCATCGGATTGACGGATCTTGGCAAAGCGATCGGACGGGCCTCAACCTCGGGGCATTTTCTATACAGTGAAAAGTGCGGTGTACAGGTTGTACCGGCAGTTACCCCCAGCAAAAGGCTTGCCGCGCTCCCATGGAGCGCCCGCAATGGGTGCGCGCCGGGACGGCGCTAACCGACAGGAAGCACAGCGATGAGCATGGTCCTCGTCACCGGCGGGTCGGGCTTCATCGCCGGCCACATCGTGTTGCAGCTGCTGGCGGCGGGGCAGCGGGTGCGCGTCACGGTGCGTCGTCTGGCCCGCGAAGCCGATGTGCGCGCAGCGCTCAAGGCCGGCGGCGTCGATGCGGGCGAGCGGCTGTCGCTGGCTGAAGCCGACCTTAGAAGCGACGCGGGTTGGGACGCGGCGGTTGCCGGGTGTGAGTACGTCATGCACGTGGCCTCGCCATTTCCGGCCGGCGTGCCTGATGACGAGGAGGAGCTGATCGAAACCGCACGCGAGGGCACGCTGCGGGTGCTGCGCGCGGCGCGCACAGCGGGCGTCCGGCGCGTGGTGCTCACCTCCTCGTTCGCCGCCATCGGCTACGGGCACTCCGTGCGGAATGCTCCTTTCGACGAGACGAGCTGGACGAACCCGAGCGGCCCCGACGTGCAACCTTATATCAGGTCAAAGACGCTGGCGGAACGTGCTGCGTGGCAGTTCGTGGCGTCGGAAGGTAGCGCGCTTGAGCTTGCAGTCATCAACCCGGTGGCCGTGTTCGGGCCGCTGCTCAACGCCGACCTATCCACCTCGGTCGTGCTGATCCGCCGCCTGATGGACGGCACCATTCCTGCCCTAGCGCGGGTGTACTTCGGCGTGGTCGATGTCCGCGACGTCGCCGACCTGCACATCCGAGCGATGACGCATCCGGCGGCGGCGGGCGAGCGCTTCCTTGCCGTCGCCGGGGACTTCATGTCGCTTGCCGAAGTTGCCGGCCTGCTGCGCTCACGCCTGGGAGCTGCGGCAACCAAGGTGGCACGCTGGGAGTTGCCCGACTGGCTGGTCCGTCTCGCGGCAACGCGCATCCCCGCTGCACGCCTCGCGCTGCCCCAACTCGGGCGCCGGCGCAACGCCACCAGCGCAAAGGCTCGCCGCGTGCTCGGCTGGGCGCCGCGGCCGCGCGAGGAGGCGATCATCGCGACGGCGGAAAGCCTGATCCGGCTCGGGCTGGCCTAGTGCGTTGAGCGGCGCACAGGCGCGCAATCCCCGGTTGCGAGCGCCCGACCGAATTGCGTGATCAATGATTCGTTGGCTACCTTCCGTTCTCCCGGGGGCCACCTATGTAGATTGCGTGCATCGTTCCTTCCGCAACGATCAGGATCATTCATGCCCTTTATCCGCCAGCTCGCCGCGTTCGCTCTCGCCGCGCTGATACCCGTCGCCGACCCGGCCAGCGCCGCGAGCCCGTTCGCCCCGCTTGTTGGAAGCTGGTCGGGGGACGGGACCGTCCTGTTCGAGGGCGGCCAGAGCGAGCGGTTGCGCTGCAACGCCCGCTATACCAGCGCCGGCAACAGCCGGCTCGATCTCAACCTGCGCTGCGCCAGCACCTCCGGCGCCTTTCATCTGACCGGTCGGCTCACGGACCGCGGCGGACGGGTGACGGGAGAGTGGAGCGAGCACAGTTTCGGGGCGGAAGGCACTGCCTTCGGCAGGGCCAGCGGCGACAGCATCGTGCTGCGCCTTTCCGGTTCCGTCGCCGGCGCCATGTCGGTGTCGACTTCCGGCTCGCGCCAGTCGGTGTCGGTCTCGACGCAGGGTACGGCGCTGCGCAACATTCGCATCACGTTGCGCCGGCGCTGAACCATTCTGCTGTGCCGGGTCTCGCCAGCGGCCGGGATCGGGCGTAGGCTTGCAGGCTCGGATGAGGGGCACGCCGCGCCAAGGAGGCTCACATGGCTCACTACATCATGCTTGCCAGCTACACAGAGCAGGGCATCCGCACCATCCAGGACACCATCAAGCGCGCCGACGCGGTGAAGGAGATGGCCAAGAAGGCGGGGCTCGAGATGAAGCAGACCTTTTGGACGCTCGGCCAGTACGACGTGGTGGCGGTGTTCGAAGCGCCCAACGACGAGGCGATGACCGCCTTTGCGCTCAGCGTGGCCAAGCTCGGCAACGTCAAGACGCAGACGCTGCGGGCGTTCTCGCCGAGCGACATGCAGGCAATCCTGCAGAAGGTGAAGTAGACGAGGTGGGGCAAAAGCCGGCCTTTTCCTTTCGGCCATCTCAGCCGCATCAACTGGCTGATCCATTGCCGGTGCGAATCAGCTAGCTCGGATGTCCTCGGTAACCTTGGAGGGTATTCGTATGCGGCTGATCCGGGCCCTGGGACTTACGCTGACGCTTGTCGGCGCCGCAGGCTTGGCGTTGCCGGGCGCTGCTCCCTCCAGTCCGGCCGGAGCCTACTGGATGGCGGTGAGCGCGAGCAGCGACCTCAGACTCGTGCCCCGATCGCACCCCGGCGGGGCCATCGAGGCAAGCGCGGTGCGGGCGCTCACTTGCGCCAGTGTCGTTGGCCTTGGCGTCGTCGATATCGGCTATCGGTGCGATGAGACTGCTGTCATCGGCACCGCTGCCGGCCCCTTGCCGTCTGTAACGCTCGCGCGCGCCGACGGCGGCTGAGGCATCACTTCCCGAAGATCAGCTCGAAGATAGACTTCGGCTGACTGCGGGCGCGAGGGCGGGAATCGGAGCGCGGGGCGTACGGCTCCTGGTTCCACGGCGCCCAGGGCGGGAAGCCCCAGATCGACTCGGGCCGGCGCGGGGCCGTCGCCACGACTTCGCGCCTGGTGCGCAGCACGAGCTCGTCCGTCACGCCGTCGACGGCGGCCACCGTCACCTTGCCGCTATCGTCCCAGGTCCAGGTCGCATACTTGCTGCCCTGCCGGTGCGGGACGATGCCCGCCACCGTGCCCGCGGCGAGGTCCAGAACGGCGATGTGCTCCACCTCTTCGGCCGCACCTTCCGGCGTCGCCACCCGTCCGGCCGAGAATCGAAGAAGCGCAATGTCTTTGAAAGGCGGTTTCTTGACCTCCCATTCGAGCAGCCGCGGCTGGCCCTTGCCAGCCATCTCCAGCGGTACCCTGATCTTGGGGTACTCGTCGCTGCGGGCCTGGAGCCGCCGCCCCTGGCGCACGACGCGCCAGGAGTCGATGCCGAGGCCGCGCATCTCGACGGTCTCGGCGAGCTCGGCGCCGAGGCCCAGTCGCTCCAGCGCCTCGGCCGGCTCGCGGAAGCTCCACTTGGCGGCGAGTGCGCGACGGTAAGTCTCGATCGCCTCGTCAACCCTTCCCTGCGCCTCCTCCAGCGCTCCTTTCACCGACAGCACCTCGGCGCGCTCGGGCTCGAGCTTCATCGCCTTGTCCAGCTCACGCTGGGCGAGCTGCGGCTGCTCGGTCTTGGCGTAGACCCAGGCACGGTAGGCATAGGCCGCGGCAGCGCGGGGATCGAGCTCGAGCGCGCGCGCCAAGTCGGTCTCGGCCTCATCGAAGGCGTCGATCTTGGCATACGCGAAGGCTCGGCTTTCGTAAGCGCGCGGCGACTGAGGCTCGAGCTCGATGACCTTGCTGAAGTCTTTGATGGCGGCGGCGACATTCCTCGCCGCCAGGTAGGCGTGGCCGCGCAGCATGTAGTACTCGGGATTGCCCGGTTCGAAGGCGATCGCGCGGCTCAAGTCCTCGATGGCCTCGCTGAAGCGCTCGAGCTCGAGCTTGGCTTCGGCGCGAAAGCGGTAGCCCGGGCTGAAACGGGCGTCGTTGGCGAGGGCGCGGGTGAAGTCGCGGATGGCGGACTCAGGTCGGTCGAGGGCAAGCAGCGCGCGGCCGCGGCCGCTTAACGGGGCCGCCGTCTGCGGCGCAAGCGCGATGGCCTTGGTGTAGTCGCGCAGCGCTTCCTCCCCCTGCTTGAGCAGCAGGTGGGCTCCGGCTCGATTGTTGTAGGCGGCGGCGTAACCGGGGGCCAGCATTATGGCGCGATCGAAGTCCTTGATCGCCTCCCTGACCAGCCCAAGGGAAAGAAGCGTGGTGCCGCGATTGTTGTAGACGGCCGGGTTCTCCGGATAGAGCTGCACCGCCCGGTTGTAGTCATCGAGGGCGAGCTTGGGCTGTTTCAAGCGCGCGTAGACGACGCCGCGGTCGCTCAAAATACTGGCGCGACGGTCATTGGCGAGCGTCACGTCGGCAAGCGCCTGCCCGTAGAGGGCGAGTGCCTGTTCGAGGCTGCCTCGCATCTGCGCACGCGCCGCCTCCTGGGCGAGCCGCATGCCCTCCTCGCCGGCGGCGTGAGCCGGACCGGCGACGGCGAGGGCTATCGAAAGCACTGCCCAGAAGCGAAGACGCACAGGACCTCCGCACATGCCTTCCGGCACGGGGTGGCCCGTGCGCGGAAGGTGAATCGCATACCCAAGCCTTGTACCACAGCCGGCTGTTGATTCGATCGGATTGATGGGATGATGGCTGCACGTCTATAACGCTTTGCCGCAAGAGAAAGACCTTTCCGAGGCTGAACGATGTTCTCCGGCCGCAGGCTGCGGGTTGCATTGGCGGGGCTGATCGCGCTCGTGGCGGGCCTCGTGCTCGCCGCGAACGCAGGCCAGTGGCACGGCGGGGGCCACCTCACGGCGATGGTTCAGCTTCCGGCCGAGGTCGCCGATCCGACCTTCGACCACGCGATGGGAGCGGCCGACGTAACCCTCGACCGCGCGTATGCCCTGGCGGCCGGCCACCTCTTGGGTCACGTGCCCACCGATGCGGAGCGCGCTGCGGGATCGAGGCGACCGCGGCCTGGCGTGCGGCCTGCGCGCTCCGGCTTTGCCAGGGCGCCGCCCGTCGCCTGACGCCCAGCACCAGTCTGCATGCCTGCCTTGCACGGCGAGGGGGCGCCCGTTGCCGTCGGCCGGTTCTGTCCTTTCGCCCGCGTTCGCTGCCGGCCTCGCCGCGGCAAAGCTCACCACAGTCAAAGGACCAACACATGTTTCAGCACATCGCCACCTATCTCACGATGGATACCGCCCTCGAGCTGCTCGAGCTGCTGTTCTGGCCGTCGTTCTGGCTCCTCACCTACGTCTGCCTGCTCGCGCTCGTCTGGACGGCGATGGAGCAGCTCCACGCCCGGCTCACGCTCGGCCAGACGGGGTTCGCCCCCGTGAGCGGCCGGCGCAAGCTCGGCGCAGTGCTCATCCTCGCCGGCGCACTCGGGCTCGGGCTCGACACCGCGTTGTGGGCGTCGGCAGTCGGCGACCTCGGCCGTGCGGTGGAGCTGCTCAAGGCCCACATCCACGGCGCGCACGACGTCAGGGAGCAGGCGCTTCTTGTGCTGTCGACGCTGTCGATCCTGGTCGCCGATCTCGGGTCGCTGCTGTTTCTCGGCGCCTCGCCGCTTGATCAGCCCCCTCAGTGAGGAGATTGGCGGGGGTCGCTGCAGGCGCGCAGTTGGGCGAGCACGCGCGGGACGACTTCGGGCAGGTCCTCGGCGATGAGGCCCGGCCCGAACAGATTTGCGCACTCTCCGTGCACCCAGGCGGCGGCGCCGGCGGCCTCAAAGGCGGGCATGCGTTGGGCGAGCAGGCCGGTAATGAAGCCGGCGAGCACGTCGCCCGCCCCAGCAGTGGCGAGCCAGGGCGGCGCGTTCTCGTTAATGGCGGCGCGTCCGTCGGGGGCGGCGATGATCGTGTCCGGACCCTTAAGCAGGAGCGTTGCGCCGCTCTTCGCCGCCGCCTCGCGAGCGCGCGCCAGCTTGGAGCCCGCGATCCCACCGAACAAACGGCGGAACTCACCCTCGTGCGGCGTCATCACCACGGGCCGGGCGGGATCGGCGCGGATGGCGTCGAACAAAAACTGGCGGTTGCCGGCGAAGGCAGTGAGCGCATCGGCATCAAGGATGGCGGATGCGCCCGAGGCAAGCACGGTCTCGACCAGCCCGGCGGTGCGCGGACCCGTGCCGGCGCCGGGGCCGATCAGCACGGCATTGAAGCGGCGGTCGGCGAGCATTGCAGCGAGATCGGCGGCGGCGTCGAAGCCGCGCACCATGATGGCGGTGAGGTGGGCGGCGTTGATGCCCACCGCCTCGCGCGGGCTGGCGACGGTGACGAGGCCGGCACCGATCCGCAGCGCCCCGCGCGCGCCGAGCCGCGCGGCGCCGGTGGTATCGGGACCGCCCGAGACCACGACAGCGTGTCCGCGGTCGTACTTGTGGGCGTCGGTGCGCGGGAAGGGAAACAGTGGGCGCCAGAACGGCGGTGCATTGGCAAAGGCGCGCGGCTTGATGTGCTCGAGGACGGCCTCAGGTATGCCGATATCGGCGACGGTAACCTCGCCGCACAGCATGCGGCCGGGAAGCAGCACGTGTCCGACTTTGCGGCGAAAGAAGGTGACCGTTCGCGTCGCCCGGATGGCTGCGTCTCCGCGCACCTCGCCGCTGGTCCCGTCGAGGCCGCTCGGCACGTCGACGGCGAGAATGGGAGCACGTGAGCCGTTGGCGGCTTCGACGAGGACTTTCGCCGGGCCCTCGATGCCGCGCGACAGGCCGGCGCCGAACAGAGCATCGATGATAAGGTGCCTGCCGGCAACGGAACCTGGGTGTGGGGCTGCGAGGGGACCTTTCCAGCGGTGCGCCATCGCGGCGGCATCGCCCGTCAGGGCATCGAGCGCGCCGATGAGGACAACCTCAACCTCAAAGCCTTGCTCCTGCAGATGCCGGGCCGCCACGAAGCCGTCGCCGCCGTTATTGCCCGGACCGCACAGCACCAAAATGCGGGCCCCCGCCGGCACCATCCGCTGCGCGGCATCCGCCACCGCCCGCCCGGCATTCTCCATCAGACTGAGGCCGGAAACACCCGCGGCGATCGCTGCCGCGTCGGCGCGCCGCATCTCCTCGACGGTTAGCAGCTCCAAACCGGTCACAGTTCGTCCCCACAAGCGTTTTGACGCCTTTCGCGCCATCGTCGCATCGCGGCGATAACAAAGCCGTCCGTCGCCGGCCTGCCTAAGGAACGAGCTGCCTGCCCGATTCTTAGGCGTGGCCGTGATATCCAAACCCTCACGCGGTCGAGGCCTCGTCGGAGCGCGCTGTCTAAGTCTTTGACATATTGTGCCTTTGTTTTCGGCAGGGGGCTTGGCACGCAGCGTGCTAATAGAGGCGAGGTGCGCACCCCAAAAAGGTGCGCGATTGGCGTTGGAGGGTCAAGGCGCGCATGAAAAAGATCGAGGCCATCATCAAGCCGTTCAAGCTCGATGAGGTGAAGGAGGCGCTGCAGGAGGTTGGACTGCAGGGCATCACCGTGATCGAGGCCAAAGGCTTCGGCCGGCAGAAGGGACACACGGAACTCTACCGGGGAGCCGAGTATGTGGTGGACTTCCTCCCCAAGGTGAAGATCGAGGTGGTGCTCGCCGACGAAATGCTGGACAAGGCCGTCGAGGCGATCCAGAAGGCGGCCAAAACGGGCCGGATCGGCGATGGCAAGATCTTCATCTCGACCATCAACGAAGCCATCCGCATCCGCACCGGCGAGACCGGGAACGACGCCATTTGACCCATCCGAGCCATCCGATCGCCTCGCTCGCAAGGCGACACGCCCGGGCGCGGCATGTACTTCCGAACGAAACCGCAAGCACAGCACCTCACAAGGGGGAGTAGCCAACGATGACCAAGCCAGCCGACGTCCTGAAGATGATCAAAGACAAGGACGTGAAGTTCGTAGACCTGAGGTTCACGGACACGCGGGGCAAGATGCAGCACGTGACGGCCGAGGCCAAGCACATCGACGAAGAGACCTTCGCCGACGGTTTTGCCTTCGACGGCTCCTCCATCGCCGGCTGGAAGGGCATCGAGGTTTCGGACATGAACCTCATGCCCGACCCGGAAACGGCCTACATGGACCCGTTCTTCGCGCAGACGACGCTCGCCATCATGTGCGACGTCATCGATCCGGTGACGGGCGAGCCCTACGAGCGCGATCCGCGCTCAATCGCCAAGAAGGCGCAGGCCTACCTCAAGCAGACGGGGGTTGGCGACGTCGCCGTGTTCGGGCCGGAGGCGGAGTTCTTCATCTTCGACGACGTGCGCTTTACCACCGACCCTTACAACACCGGCTTCAGGATCGACGGCTCCGAGCTGCCCTCCAACACGGGCACGGAGTACGAGATGGGCAACCTCGGCCACCGGCCACGCACCAAGGGCGGCTACTTCCCTGTGCCGCCCATCGACAGCGCCCAGGACATCCGCTCCGAGATGCTGTCGGTGATGGCTGAAATGGGGGTGACCGTTGAGAAGCACCACCACGAGGTGGCCTCCGCCCAGCACGAACTCGGCGTGAAATTCGGCCCGCTCGTGCGCATGGCCGACCACATGCAGATCTACAAGTACGTGGCCCACAACGTGGCACAGGCCTACGGCAAAACCGTCACCTTCATGCCCAAGCCCGTCTACGGCGACAACGGCTCGGGCATGCACGTGCACCAGTCGATCTGGAAGGGCTCGACGCCGGTGTTCGCCGGCAACAAGTACGCCGACCTGTCGGATACGGCGCTCTACTACATTGGCGGCATCCTCAAGCACGCCAAGGCCATCAACGCCTTCACCAACCCGACCACCAACTCCTACAAGCGGCTGGTGCCCGGTTTCGAGGCCCCGGTGCTGCGCGCCTACTCGGCCCGCAACCGCTCGGCCTCCTGCCGCATCCCGGTTGTCTCCAACCCCAAGGCGAAGCGTGTCGAAGTGCGTTTCCCCGATCCGGCCGCCAATGCCTACCTCGGCTTCTCGGCCATGTTGATGGCCGGGCTCGACGGCATCATGAACAAGATCCACCCGGGTGAGCCGGTCGACAAGAACCTCTACGACCTGCCGCCGGCGGAGCTCGAGAAGATTCCCACCGTGTGCGGGTCTTTGCGCGAGGCGCTGGAGAACCTCGACAAGGGCCGCGCCTTCCTCAAGATGGGCAACGTGTTCACCGACGACATGATCGACGCCTACATCGAACTCAAGATGGAGGAGGTGCAGCGCTTCGAGATGACGCCG
>DATLZB010000156.1:0-34463 GCA_035574175.1 Hyphomicrobiaceae bacterium | reverse complement strand
GCCTTGCCCGCTCGGGTAAGACCGTGTTCATCACCGCGCTCGTGCGCAACCTGACCGCCGGCGGCCGTCTTCCTTTTCTCGCCGCCTACGCCGAGGGCCGCATTCACCAGGCCTATCTCGAGCCCCAGCCGGACGATGCGGTGCCGCGCTTCGACTACGAGGGACACCTCGCCGCCCTGACTCGGTCCGAGCCGGAATGGCCCCCCAGCACCCGCCAGATCAGCCAGCTCCGTCTCACCATCCTCTACCGGCCCTCAAGCACGCTCATGCGCGCGTTGGGACCGCGCCGGCTGCATCTTGATATCGTCGACTATCCGGGCGAGTGGCTGCTCGACCTCGCTTTGCTGCGCCAGAGCTATGCCGACTGGTCGCGCGAGGCGATCGCGCTTGCGCGCCATCCGGCCCGCAGCGCCGCCGCCAGCGCCTGGCTCGCTTTCATCGCCACGCTCGATCCCGCCGCGCCGCAGGACGAGCAGCAGGCCCTTGCCGGCAGCCGCCTCTACACGGAGTACCTGCGCCAGGCGCGCCGCGCCGATCCGGCACTCTCCACCGTCGGTCCCGGCCGCTTCCTGATGCCGGGCGACCTTGAAGGCTCGCCGCTCTTGACGTTCTTTCCGCTGCCGCTCGCTTCCGCACCGCGGCGAGGCACCCTCGCGGCCATGATGGAACGGCGCTTCGAGAGCTACAAAGCGCGCGTCGTTGGCCCCTTCTTCCGCGACCACTTCAGCCGCCTCGACCGTCAGATCGTCCTCGTGGATGCGCTTGCCGCCCTCAACGTTGGCGCCCCTGCCCTGGCCGAGCTGACGCGTGGGCTCGACCAAGCTCTGGCCGCCTTCCGGCCGGGCCCTCGGGCCTGGCTTGCCGGCATCGTCTGGCCACGCATCGACCGGCTGCTGTTCGCCGCCACCAAGGCCGACCACCTGCCGCAGTCGAGCCACGATCGGCTGGAAGCCATTTTGCGCCTCCTCATCGAAAAAGCCGCCACGCGGGCCCTCGCCGCGGGGGCCGAGATCAAGGTGATGGCGATTGCCGCCTTGCGCGCGACGCAGGAGACCGCGGCGCAGCATGGAGCCGACCGGCTTGCTTGCATCCGCGGCATTCCTGAGCTCGGCGAGCGGATCGGCGATACGGTATTCGACGGCCGCACCGAGGTCGCAATCTTCCCCGGCGACCTGCCCGAGGATCCGCACGCAGCCCTGGCTGGCGCTGGCGAGCCCCGTGCTGGGCAAGAGGATGTGCGTTTCGTCCGCTTCCGCCCGCCGCGGCTCACCGCCTCCCCAGCCGCCATCGAACCTGCGCCATGGCCCCACGTTCGCCTCGACCGTGCGCTGGAATTCCTGATCGGAGATCTCCTGCAATGACCAGCGCCGAGCGCAAACGCAAGCCGCGCGTATTCGCCGCCGACGACCCGGCGCTCGACGATATGGACCGCGACCGGGGCCTCGCCGCACCCGACGTCGGGGCAGACCCCGAAGCCGCACCCGCCGCGTCACCGCCCGCCGCCCCTCCCAAAGGGTTCGCCTGGGGCTCGCTGCTCGTCGGCTCACTGACGGGACTCCTGCTTATCGCCGCCGGGGTCTCGTTTGCACAATTTGTGTCGCTCGCCCTCGCCCGCAGTGACTGGGTGGGCTGGACGGCGTTCATCCTGCTCATGCTTGCCGGCACTGCCGCCCTCGTTCTCCTGCTCCGGGAGTTGGTCGGTCTTCTGCGCCTCTCCCGCCTCGTGCACCTGCGACGGGCCGCCGAGGCTGCCCTGCGCGAGCGCAGCCTCACCGCCGAGCGTGCCGTGATCCGCGACCTCAAGGGTATCCTGCTCGCGCGTCCGCAGCTTGCCTGGCCCTTGGCCAGATTTCGCGAGCACGAAGCGGGTGTGCACGATCCGGGCGATCTGCTGGTGCTCGCCGACCGCGAGCTGATCGCGCCGCTCGATCTGGAGGCGCGTCGCATCGTGCTCGCCTCCGCGCGCCGCGTGAGCGTCGTCACAGCAATCTCCCCCATGGTGCTGATCGCCGTCGCCTATGTCCTCGTCGAAAACGTCCGCATGCTGCGTGCAACCGCTGCGCTCTACGGCGGCCGGCCGGGTCTCATCGGCGCCCTCCGCCTCGCCCGTATGGTGACCGCTCACCTCCTTGCCACCGGCGGGGTTGCCCTCACCGACGATCTCTTCGGCCAGTTTCTCGGCCAGGACCTGCTCCGCCGCCTTTCCCGGCGCCTCGGGGAGGGCGTGTTCAATGGCGCGTTGACGGCCAGGATCGGCACCGTGGCCATCGAGGTGTGCCGTCCGCTGCCCTTCATCGAGGCCGCTCCTGTGCGGCTGCGCGACTTCCTCGGCGAACTCGTCCGCCGGCGGCACGTTGGCAGCGACCGCACCTCGGCATCGCCGCACGCCTGAGCAGCGCCGCCGGCATTTCTCAGCATGCGGCGCTTTGTCGCCGGCGGGGCGTCCGGGACGTTTGCGGCGAACCGACGTGGCTCGGCCGAATGGTCGCTCGGCCGAACCGTTGAGCCGTCATCTTGTGAAGGCATGTCAGCTCCGGCGTCGGCGGTCGAAAGCGGCCTAGCAACACGCTCGCGGTCTTCCGCCCTTCCGGGGCATCCGTTAGGCTACTACCACCGGTTGTAGTGCGGGGCCGGGATGCATCGGCGTAGGGGTCGCGGGCGCGCTGGTAGCGGCCTATTGCAGCGGGCCACGCTCGAACTCGTCTGTGACCTCGACGCCGCCGACGGCGAGGCGGCGGCCTGTGCCCGCTTCCAACGCTACGCGCAATCCGCCGGCTTTGACAGCGTGGCTTGTGTCGTGCTTCCGGTGGCGGGCGAGCTTACCCCCGACTGTGTGCTCATGAACACCCGGCCTGCCGCCTGGACGGCCGAGTACGTGCGCCGGCGCTTGGCGCGTTTCGATCCGGTGTTGCGTGAGGTGTCACGCCGCAGCACGGCTTTCCAGTGGTCCGACATCTGGCGCGAGCGCGCCCTCACCGCGGAGGAAAGGGCGGTCATGTCCTATTCCGCCGAGTTCGGCCTGCGCGACGGGTTTGTTGTGCCGATCTTTGCCTACGGCAGCGTGGCCCTCGTCAGCCTGGCGGGTGAGGGGTTGAACCTGCATGTGCGAGAACGGCAGGCGCTGACACTGGCCTCCGTCTATCTGCACAACCGCCTGTCCGCGTTGCGGCGCCGCCGACAGGACGCGGTGGTTCGCCTGACCGAGCGGGAACGGGAGGTGATGCGCTGGGCCGCCGCCGGCAAGTCCGACTGGCAGATCGGTCGCATCCTCAACATCTCGCCCAAAACGGCGAATTTCCACGTCGAGAACGTCAAGCGGAAGTTCGGTGTTGTTTCACGGGTACAGGCGATCATCGGTGCCCTGGTGCCGGGCGCTCGTGCGCTGAGCGGCCACCCCATTCACCAGATCCGTAGCCGAAGGCAATGATTTGCATTGACCGCTCCTGTGGTTTGGGCTCCAACTCCGCTCAAATCGCACAGGGACGAGCGATCATGACACAGCACGTCAGTGGGCTCATTTGCGCCGCTCTCCTGCTTGCCGGTTGCAGCAGCGGCGGGATCACCACCGGTGCCCTGCTCGGCCAGAGCGACACTGCGGCCACCCAGCCCGCCGCCCCCGTCGTGACGCCGACCGATCGGGCGTTGCAGGTCTCAAGCACATCGGCGCGTGCCGAGCGTTGCGGCTTCTACTTCGATCCGGCCAAGCTGCGCGCCGATTTCCTCGCCGCCGAGGCGCGCGGTGGACTGGCCGGCGCCGAACTGCAGAAAATCGAGCGCGAGTACGACACCATCCGTGCCAAGCTTGCATCCGTCATCGCCGCGGACAAGAACTTCTGCACCGACGCCAAGACGCGCGAAATCAAGAAGGACTTGAGCCGCCACCTCGCCGGCGATTTCTCCCCACCAGCCAAGCAGACGGTGGCGGGAGGCGGCTGGTTCGAAGACCTGCAGAATGCCCCCAGATCGCGCGAGGTCATCAATCGCGACATTCTGACCGACCCTGAGGCCAAGAAGACCAAACGGGTCGAATACTGATCTGCCGGCCGGCCTTTGACCCGGCTTGCCTTAGATGGCCGATCAGCTGCTCTGGATTGAAACGCTGCTCAAGCTGTCGGGCGGCATTGCCTTACTGCTCCTTCCGCTCACCAGCGCGCGGGTACTTGGCCTGCCCGTGAGCAGCTCGGGCTTCTGGCCGCGGATGCTCGGCGCCCTCCTTGTCGGGCTTGCCGGTGCCACGTTCATCGAGGGCAGCACCTCCGCCTCCAAGGGCCTTGGTCTCGCGGGGGCAGTGATTGTCAACCTAGTCGGCGCCGGCACACTGATCGCCCTACTGGTCCTGGGCCGGGCCGCGGCCACGAGCCGCGGCCGCGCCTTGCTGTGGGCGCTGGCGGTCCTGCTGGTGGTCTTGAGCCTGTTCGAGATTGCGGTGGCGTGAAATGCCCCGCCGGCCGCCTCAGCGCACGCCGAGCTTTTTCTGGAGGCTCGAGGACGAGGTCGTGTACTGGAAGAGCAGCTTCTTGTCCGGATAAACGTACTTGTAGGCCGCTTGCGCCATCAGTGCCGCCTCGTGGAAGCCGGACAGGATCAGCTTCAGTTTGCCCGGGTACCAGTTGATGTCGCCGATGGCGAAGATCCGCTTCTCGCTGGTCTCGAACCGTTCCGTATCGACCGGGATGAGCTCGTTGTCGAGTCGCAAGCCCCAGTTGGCGACCGGCCCGAGCTTCATGGTGAGGCCGAAGAACGGCAGCAGCGCGTTGGCCGCAATCTTCAGCTCGCCGTCCTTGGTGCGCACTGACACGGCCTCAAGCTTGCCTCCGCTGCCGTGCAGCGCCGTCATCTGGCCGATCACCAGCCGCACCTTCCCCTCCGCCACCAGTGCCCGCATCTTCTCGACCGTATGTGGCGCGGCGCGGAACTCGTCGCGGCGGTGGAGCAGCGTCAGCGATCCGGCAAGCGCGTGCAGCGCAAGCACCCAGTCGAGCGCGGAGTCACCTCCGCCTGCGATCAGCACGTCCCGGCCGCGGAAATCCTCCATCCGGCGCACCGAGTAGAACACGCTGCTGCCTTCGAAGCTCTCGATGCCGGGCAGCGGCGGCCGTTTGGGCGTGAACGAGCCCCCACCCGCGGCGATCACCACCACCTTGGCGAGGAACCGCTTGCCCCGATCGGTCTCCAGCAGGATTCGCTCGTCCGATTGGCGTTCGAGCCGGTCGACACGCTCGCCGAAGTGGAACGTGGCGCCGAACGGCCTGATCTGGGCGAGCAGTCGGTCGGTCAGCTCCTGGCCGCTCACCACCGTAAGCGCCGGGATGTCGTAGATCGGCTTCTCCGGATAGAGCTCGGCGCACTGTCCGCCCGGCTTGTCGAGCACATCGACGACGTGCGCCTTGATGTCGACGAGGCCGAGTTCGAACACGGCGAACAGCCCGACCGGACCCGCGCCGATGATGAGGGCGTCGGTCTCGATCAAGCCCAGTGGGGGCGATTGTGGACTATCGTTGGCCACCGTGCGCTCTCAGCGAACAGAGCTGAAGTCTTGCCGGCCGACGGAGGCGTCTGCCTGCGCGTTGCCTCGCTCTATAGAACGCCCTCCTTGCTTGGGGGACCGGCGCAACGTCGCACGTGAGGTTCCTAAAACTGCTTGTCGGGCACCTGCACGACGAGCCCGTCGAGCGCTTCCGATACCTTGATCTGACAAGACAGCCGGCTTTCCTCGCGCACCTCGAAGGCGAAGTCGAGCATGTCCTGCTCCATTGGCGAGGCCTCGCCGGTCCTTTCCCGCCAGGCCGCATCGACGTAGACGTGGCAGGTGGCGCACGCGCACGCGCCGCCGCACTCGGCCTCGATGCCGGGCACGCGGTTGAGCTTGGCCGCCTCCATGACGGTAATGCCGGGCTCTGCCTCGACCACCTGTCGCGTGCCGTCCGGCTGCACGAACGTGATCTTCACCATTACCGGAATTCGCCCCCTGCCATGCGCAAGAGCGGCCAAACCGGCCGCCGTCGCTGAAAGCTCCTGTTAGACAGCCGACAGCCTTTCATCAAGCCGCCGACCGCGGGCAGCAGCACTGCAAATGGCGATGGTCATGTCTTGGCCGGGTCGAGCGAGGCGATGAATCGGACCACCTCTTCGAGCGCCTGTTGGAGCCCACGCGTCAGCTCTTGCCGCTCACCCTCGCCGCAAAGCCGCTCCGCCTGCTCGGCCAGCATGGCTACCTTGCGGGCGCCGACCGCGCGCGCCGATCCCTTCAGCGTGTGGGCGGCTTCGCGCCAGGCCGACCCCGTTCGGGCGCTTCTCAGCCGCCCCAACGTCGCCGGCGCTTCGGCCGCAAAGAGCGCCAGCACCTCCTGCTCGAGCGCCTTGTCCCCGAGGGTGTAGCGGGACAGATGGCTGAAATCGATCGGGGCAGCCGGGCACGAGGCGTGCCCATGCTTTGGCTCGGAATGGCTGGCGTTCATGGCTTGCCCACAGCTTCTCGCCGCCCGTGCGGCGAGCGCGACCATGCCATGGCGGTTGATAAGCCGCCGTAAACCGCTTCATCCACTGCTTTGCGCACCGCGCGCTCCCCCGTGCGCGACCTCGCCCCGGTCCGGTCGCTCTGAGCTAAACCTTTCTTTTGCCTCAAAGAGTCCGTAAGCGGGCACTTGCTGTTGCAACGGGCGGGCGACGGGCCGGTTGAGCCCTTGCTCGAGGGGCGCCAACAGCTGCCTGGGACTCGATCACGAAGTTTACTATCATCAGACCTTGGCGGGCGCCGAACAGGCGAGGTTTTGGCGGGCGGATGGGACCGAACCGATCCATCACGGAAGACGGACTGGATGCGCTGGTCGGACCCGATCCGGCCGAGAAGAAGGCTGCGGCCGAGGTCCGGCCTGCCGCTGCCGCCCCTGCCGGTTCGGCCTCTCAGGATTCCACACGCCCGCCGCCGATTCCGGATGGTCCCCAGGGAGCGGCCAAGGCCAACGGTCACCCGCAACCGGAGGCGGGGGATGACGCCGGCGGCGACCGGCGCGTGGCGCGCCGGCGGCCTGCGGGTCCTTCACGCAGTCGCATAGCGGCCAACGACGATGCGCCTTCGATCGGTGGCTTGATCTATGCGCTCAATCAACGTCCCTCCAACCGGCCTTACACGGTCGCGCTGTTTGCGAGCCTCGTGTGGGCGCTGCTGACGCTTGGGTTCGCCGCCGTCTACCTGAGATCGGTGGTGGCCGAGGCGCACTCGCTCGTTGCCGTCTTCGCCCGGTTCGAAACGCTGACGGTCATTGCCACGCTCATCTGCCCCATCGGCATTTTCTGGCTGTTCGCTTACCTCGCGCAGCGCGGCGAGGAGTTGCGCCTGCGGTCCAATGCCATGACCGAAGTGGCGATCCGGCTTGCCGAGCCCGATCGCATGGCCGAGCAGTCCGTCGCCTCGCTCGGCCAAGCCGTGCGCCGGCAGGTGAACTTCATGAACGACGCGGTGGCACGGGCGCTCGGGCGGGCTGGTGAGCTGGAGGCGCTCGTCCACAACGAGGTCGCCGCCCTCGAACGCTCCTATGAGGAGAACGAGCGCAAGATCCGCAATCTCATCCAGGAGCTGGCCAGCGAACGCGATGCCCTTCTCAACACCAGCGGCCGCGTCACCGATACGCTCAAGGTGCTGGGCGACGAGGTGCCGGCCCTGATCGAGAAGCTGTCGCACCAGCAGTTGAAGCTGGCGGAAATCATCGAAGGAGCCGGTCAGAATTTGACCGCCCTCGAATCCGCCATCGCCGTCCAGAGCGACAAGCTCGAAGCGACCGTCGGCGAGCGCACGCATCATTTGGAAGCCGTGCTCGAGGGCTACCGGGAAGCCATCGACGCCACCATTGCCGGGCGCACCGAGAACATCCAGACCGTGTTCGAGGAGTACGCGCGCGCCCTTGATACCACGCTCGCCAACCGGGCCGAGGCGCTTGACATTCAGCTCGTGGAGCGAACCCGCGCTCTCGATGAAGCCTTCATGGAACGGCTCCAGCTCTTCGACGAATCGATTTTGCGATCGACGATGGCCGTCGACAGCGCCATCAGCGAGAAAGCGATGACGCTGTCGAACGCCATGGACACCCATGCCAAGAACCTGACCGAGGCGCTCGGCCGCCAGGCTCTGGAGCTCGACGAGAACCTGATGCACGGCATCAATGCCGTGCGGCGCACCAGCGAGAGCATTGCCCGCCAATCGATCAAGGCGATCGAAGGGCTTGCCAGCCAGTCGGACCTCTTGAAGCGCGTGTCGGAGAACCTGCTGACGCAGATCACCAACATCGCCAACCGCTTCGAGAACCAGGGCCAGGCCATCATGTACGCGGCCAACGCCCTCGAATCGGTCAACTACAAGATCGACAAGACGCTTCAGAACCGCCACACGGAGCTCAATCAGACTCTCGACCGGCTGACCGGCAAGGCGGAAGAGCTCAACGACTTCATGCAGGGCTACACCAGGCAAATCGAGACCTCGGTGTCCTCTGCCGAGCAGCGCGCCCGCGCCCTGACCGCTGACCTTTCGCAGAGCGCCGAAGAACGCTCCCGCACCATACTCTCCGATCTGGAGCGCCTGAAGACGACGGCGTCCGAGGACACCCATCGCGTGCTCGAAGATCTGCGATCCCAGTTCACTCACGTCTCCCGCGAGATGTCCGAAGGCTTGGGCTCGCTCTCCTCCCGGTTCACGGAGACCTCTCAGGAGGTGCGCCAGCGCACCGCGCAGGCGGCTGCCGATCTCGCTGCCGAGCAGGAGCGGCTGCGCGCCCAGATCGCCAGCCTGCCCCAGACCACGCGGGAAGGAGCCGACGCCCTGCGCAAGTCCCTGCAGGATCAGTTGAGGGCGCTCGAGCAGCTCTCCTCTCTCACGCACCGCGAGGCGCACGCCCGCGACGTCGTCCGGCCGCATCTCACCCCCCTGCCCGGGCAACCTTCCCGTGGCGAGAAGTCCCGCGCGCTGAGCACGCTCAGTCATGCACTGGCGGCCGAAATGCAGAACCGCGCCGGCCTGCGTCCGCACTCGGCCGGTGCGGCGGCGGCCGATGGGGCGTCAAACCAGCGCGACGGCTGGTCGCTGGGCGACCTGCTCAAGCGCGCCTCCGGCGGCGAGGAGGATCACCCTGCGGGCGTCCCGCCCGCCCCGCCGCCTGCGCCCATCGACATCGGCCGCTTGTCGTTGGCGCTCGACGCCAATACCGCCTCCGAGATTTGGGCGAGACTGGGGGCCGGCCAGCGCGGCTTCATGGTCCGCAGCATCTACCCGCAGGATGGCCGCGCCCTGTTCGACGAGGTCTCCCAGCGCTACCGCGCTGACGCAAGCTTCCAGCGATCGGTTGACTACTTCTTCTCCGAGTTCGAGCGCGTTCTGCAGGAGGCCGAGCAGCAGGACCCGACCGGACGATCGGCTCAGGCCCATCTGATATCGGAAGAAGGCCGCGTCTACCTCTTTCTTGCCCACGTTGCCGGCCGGCTCGGCTAGACGGTCTGCGCCTCTGCCAGCTGAAATGGCGGTTCGCATCGAAGCTATAGACGTCGAGAGCTGGCCCGTGGCGGGCGAGTTTGTTATCTCGCGCGGGACCCGGCGCCAGACGGACGTCGTCGTCGTCCACCTGGTCGAGGGCCGCCACCGGGGCCGCGGCGAGTGCGTGCCCTATGCCCGCTACGGCGAAACCATTGCGTCCGCCGTAGCTGCGATCCGTGAGGCGCAGGGCCCGCTCGACCGGGTGCGCCTGCAGGGGGCGCTGCCGGCCGGCGCTGCCCGCAACGCGCTTGATTGTGCGCTCTGGGACCTCGATGCCAGCCGGCACGGCACATCCGCTGCGGCCCTCGCCGGTTTGCCCGCCCTGCGCCCCGTCCTCACCTGCTACACGCTGAGCCTTGCCGCACCTCAAGCCATGGCCGACCAGGCCGCGGCATTGCCGAGGCAGCCCCTCCTCAAGCTGAAGCTCGGCGCTCCGCAGGATGCCGAACGTATGCGCGCGGTGCGCGCCCGCAGGCCCGACGCCCGGCTCATCGCCGATGTCAACGAGGGATGGACGCCGGACATGATGGGAGCGCTGCTCGAAGTGGCCGCCGAGTGCGGCATCGAACTTGTCGAGCAGCCGCTGCCCGCCGGCCACGACAGCGTGCTGGCGTCGACGAAGCGGCCCGTGCCGGTATGCGCCGACGAGTCCGTGCACACGAGCGCTGATCTCTCAGCCCTGCGCGACCGCTACGATGCGGTCAACATCAAGCTCGACAAGGCAGGCGGGCTCACCGAGGCCCTCACCATGGCCCGAGAGGCGCGCCGCCTGGGGTTCCGCATCATGGCGGGCTCGATGCTCGCCACCTCGCTGTCCATGGCGCCGGCCCTGATCCTCGCCCAGCATGCCGACTGGGTTGACCTCGACAGCCCGCTGCTGCTCGCCCGCGACCGCATCCCCGGCCTTTCCATCGTCGAGGGATGGATTGCCCCTCCGCCCCCGGGACTTTGGGGTTCGTCCTTGCCTTAGTTGATGAGGCTGGCGAACTGACCGGGATCGACGTTGCCGCCGGAGAGCACACAAGCGATTGTGCGCTGCCGCGTATCGATCTTCTTGGCGAGCACCGCGGCGAGAGCCACCGCGCCGCCTGGCTCGAGCACCAGTTTCAGCTCGGCGAAGGCAAAGCGCAGCGCGTTGCGAACCTCCGCGTCGCTGACCGTGAGACCGCCGGCCAGCAGATCTCGGGCCAGCGCGAACGTTAGCTCGCCCGGCGTCGGCGACATCAGCGCATCGCAGATCGAGCCGGACAGCGCGCGGTTGCGCTCCCGCCGACCACTGGCCAGCGAACGCGCGAAATCGTCGAAGCCGGCCGGCTCCACGCTGTAGACGCTGGCTTCCGCCCGCGCCGCCTTGACCGCGAGCGCCGTACCGGTCACAAGACCGCCGCCCGAGCAGCCGACCAACACTGTGTCGGGCGACGCGCCAAGAGCCTCGGCCTGCTCCATCAACTCGATGCCCACCGTGCCCTGACCCGCCATCACTTGCGGATCGTCGAAAGGATGCACGAAGGCGGCGCCCCGTTCCTCGCAGAATCTGGCTGCGATGGCGTCGCGGTCTTCCTTGACCCGGTCGTAGAGGTGAACCTCGCCGCCGAAGGCGCGGGTGCGCTCGATCTTGAGTTTAGGCGCATCGCTCGGCATCACGATCAGCGACTTGAGACCGAGCAGGCTCGCCGCCGCCGCCACGCCCTGCGCGTGGTTGCCCGAGGAGCAGGCGACGACGCCGCCCGGATAGGCGCCGCGATCGACCTGGGAAATCTTGTTATAGGCGCCGCGGAACTTGAAGGCGCCGATCCGCTGCAGATTCTCCGCCTTGAGGAGAATACGGCCGCCGGTCAGCGCGTTGAGCGCGGGATGTTCGATCAGCGGCGTGCGCACGGCCAAGGGACCGATGCGGGTGCGCGCGGCACGGACATCGGCAATGGTTAGCAAGGGCTGCGGGACCGCCATAACGCTGCTCCTTCGGCTCAAGGGTCTGAACCTAGGTCAGGAGCAGGCTGCACGCAAATGCGGGCCGGGAGCTATGGTCCCCGCCGGTCCATGGTCGGGTGAAACGGCCTATTTCAGCGGTGCCTCGCCCCCCCACTTCATCCTCAGCCCGGCGGAGATGATGTCGGCACTTTGCTCGACGTCGGCGACGAGAGCGAGCGGCGCACCGCTGGTATTGGTGGCCCGATCGATCGAGGCGTCATCGAAGAAGATGTGGGAGTAGGCCAAATCCACCGCCAGTCGTTCGCTCAACCTGTAGGAGAGGCCGGCGCTGAGCCAGACGCGGTCGCTGTCGGTGATCAGCGAGAAGCGTTCATTTGCGTTCTGGATGGGGGAGATCTCGTAGGCGACGCCGGCGCGCAGCGTGAGACTGGGCGAATAATCGTACTCGCCGCCGAGCGCGAAGAACCAACCGTCGTGCCAGTTGAACTCGAATGTCGCAACCGCATCCCCCGGCGCAATCGGCCGCACGGGCGGCGCACCCCCTGTGGATGTCGCGTTGAAGGTGACGACGCCAAGGCGGCTCCAATTGGTCCATTCGACGCTGCCCAGCAGCCTCGTGTTCGGGGACAGTGCCTGACGGAGGCTGAGCGTCACCATTTCCGGCAACATCACGCTGCCATCGAGCCCGACGTCGGTAAAGGGAAGCGCGAAGGGCGGAACCGGCACGTTGAGCTGGCCGCCGACAACGAAAAAGTCGCCCTCGAAATCATGCTCGATGGCGGAGCGGAAGCCGAGACCTATCGCCGTGCCTGGGGCTGGCTTCCACAACAAGCCGGCGGTCGCACCGAAGCCGATGTCGTCGACGTCGAAGCCCGCGTTCGGATGGCCGGGTGCGAGGTTTGGATTGCCCTTGAAGACAATTTGGCCGTACTGGATCTGCACGCCCACGCCGACCGAGAGGTTGGGCGCCAGATTGTACGAAAGCATCGGGTTGACATTGACAGTCAAAATCTTCCCCGAACGTCCGTGGTATTGGCCGCCCCAGTTCTCGTCGGCCTCCGTGGAAAGGCCGAACGGCGCATTGATGGCCAGTCCGAGCACCAAATCCGGAGAGATCCGGTAGGCAAAGTAGCTCGCGGCCACCAGCGCCGGCCTGGCAATGTCTTCAGCTTCGTCGAGAAAACTCGGCGGTGCGTTGACCGGGCCGAGGAGACTAGGAAACGTCGTCCCTGCTCGCGGCGTCACCTCCGAAGAACCAAGTATCGCACTGAGCGCGCTCTCCGATTGCAGACCCCAGCCTGCCTCTGAGATCGCTGCCGGGTTCCAAAAACTCGAACTCAGCGCGCCACCGGCCGCATCGCCGGCAAACGACAGTCCTTGGAAGATCGCCGACTGCTCGCGGACCGCCAACCCGCCCGCCTCTGCCGCCCCCGCCCACACCAGCAGCGCGCACGCCGCCGCCGAACCCAGCAATTGGCCGCGAGAAGGAACCGCCCCCATGACGCAATACTCCCCGAACGCCACTCCCGCGCTCCGCCGCACCGGCGGAGTATTCTTTTTGTGGATAAACTAAGCCTGCCACAGGGCCGCCACAATCGGCGACGGCCTCGCAAACCAGGCGAGGCCGTCAAATCTTCAAATCCTGTGCTGTTTCAGCCACCCGATCGTTGATCGGGGATCAGCGCTGGCGCGATCGCCTCAGCATTTGCCGAGGCCGATCGAGATTTTTGTGATGTCAAACCCCTGCGGGGTAATGTTGATCGACTGCTTGCAGGCGGACGTGGTCACCGCCATGGCTGCGGTGAAGGTGTCCCCCTTAATCGACAGGTTGAAGCCATCTTCGGTCACCCGCCCGGCGACAGAACCGGTGGCCGCCCACCGCCTCTCCTCCCAAGCCCCCGACACCCGGCCCTCATCGACGCGCAGTCTGGCCGTGGCATCGATGTCGTAACCCCTGCTCGCGCACCGCAAATTCTGCCGAACGGTGTCGCTGCCCTCGATGAAATAGGTGGCAACGCATTTGACCCGCTCGGATTCGCCGTTGCCGTACGTCACTGCACCCCAGCCTGACCAGCGGCCTGCCAGATCGCCCACCGGTCCGGCCGGCGCCGCCTGCGCCGCTCCAGCGGCAGCCGCCATCGCCGCCGCCATCGCCATAAGCCGAAACGCCCGAGTGCTCATGCTGATCCTCCATTCGCCCCTGCCGGCAATGTACGTACACCAGCTAGAGGATTGGCTTCGCCTTTGGATGTTCCCCAGGTGACAATGGGCAGGCGCCCGCGACGCGCCGAGCGACAGATGGGGGCGACGTGTGGCAGAAGTGCGCCTTCCCGCGCCTCAGGCCGGAGGGGTCGCCGCCCGGATCGCAAAGAGGTGATCGACGGGCCCCCGTCCGTGCCCGATCGCCTGCTCGCGTCCGTGATCGATGGCGCGGGTAACGAAGGTCTTCGCCCGGCGCACGGCGCTTTCGAGTGGCTCCCCCATGGCAAGGAGAGCGGCGATGGCTGCCGACAGCGTGCAGCCGGTGCCGTGCGTGTTCAAGGTCTCGATGCGCGGCGATTCGAGGCGCACCGTGCCGGCGGCGGTCACCAGCATGTCGACCGCCGCCGCGCCCGCCCCGTGTCCGCCTTTGACCAGCGCGGCGCCGCAGCCGAGCTCGAGCAGGCGCCGGCCCTGCTCAGCCATTTCCGCCTCGCTCGCCGCAAGTTTTCCTCCAAGCAGCGCTGCCGCTTCCGGCAGGTTCGGGGTGATGAGATCGGCGCGCGGCAGCAGTCGGCTTTTGAGCGCCGAGATGGCGTCCGCCTCGAGCAGGAGATCGCCGTTGGTGGACACCATCACCGGATCGACCACGAGCGGCACCTTGGAATGCCGCTCCATCTCGCCGGCCACTGCCAGCACCACCTCGGCGTTGGCAAGCATACCGGTCTTGGCGGCGCCCACGGCCAGATCGTCGAACACGGCGCGGATCTGGGCGGAGACGAAAGAGGCGGGTATCGGCTGAACCGCAGCGACGCCTTTCGTGTTCTGCGCCGTCAGCGCCGTGAGCACGCTCGCCCCGTAGACGGCGAACGCCGTGAATGTCTTGAGGTCGGCCTGAATGCCGGCCCCTCCCGAGCTGTCCGAGCCGGCGATAGTCAGCGCGACCGGCGTAGCGGTTTCTCGTGTCATGAGGTTCCCTTGGGTAGCGGGTGCGTAACGGCGCCTTCAGCGCCCCACTCCCTTTTGCATGATGTCCTTCTGAAGGGTGTCGGGGGCCAGCATCTCCTCGACCGTGCCGAGCGCCGGAAATGTCTCGAGCATCCACTGGCCCAGCACGTTGAGCCACCCCGACATGAACAACAGGCCGGTGAGGATGAGCACCACGCCCATCACTCTCTCGACCGTGGCCAGATGCGGTCGGAACCGCTCTGAGAACCTGAGGAAGGGACGGATGGCGACGGCCGCCAGCACGAACGGGATGCCAAGACCGAGCGAATAGACGAACAGCAGGCCGACACCGGCACTTAAGCTCGCCTCGCTTCCTGCCAGCAGCAGGATGGCGCCGAGGATCGGGCCGATGCAGGGGGTCCACCCGAACGCGAAGGCCAGTCCTATGGCGTAGGCGCCGACCAGGCTCGCGCGATGCACCTGCACGTTGAAGCGGGCGTATCGATAGAGCCAAGGGATGCGCAGCAGCCCGAGAAAATGCAAACCGAACAGCACGATGAGAAGCCCGGCGGCGAGCGAGAGCTCCTCCTTGTGGCTGCGCATGAACTGCCCCAGGGCCGAGGCGCCGGCGCCGAGGGCGACGAACACCGTGGTGAAGCCCAGCACGAACAGCACCGAGCCGAGCACCACCCGGCGCCAGACGTGCTCCTCAAGCCCGCCGGCTGCCGTGGCCTGATTGACGGTAGTGCCGCCGAGATAACCGAGATAGGGCGGCACCAGCGGCAGCACGCACGGCGACAGGAAGCTCGCCAGCCCGGCAAGCAGCACGCCGACATAGATCTGAGCTTCTGCGATCATCGCCTTAAGTTATAGGCGGGCGCGGCCCCTTTTGTGAGGGCAACGTGCCGCCTTGCCGCAAGAAAGCGACCGCCTCAGCTGCTGCGCCTCACGTTAACCCTGGAGACGGCGGCGGCCTCCACCACCTGCTTGCGCCGCAGGTGGGCCGCCACCACCTCCCAGATGGGAGGCCCCTCGGTGGCCTGCTCGATGCTGGCCCAGCCCGCCACGACGTACTCTTTATCGGCCTCGATCGCCTTGCCGGTGCGCAGCAGGACCAGGTCCGAGATGCGGCGCCCGCTGGGCGCGTCGACGTCGACGGTGAACGCGAGCCCGCCCGTGCGCACCATGTCGCCGCCCTGCTGATAGTAGGGATCAGGATAAAACAAGTTGTCAGCCACGTCCTCGAGCACCGCCTTGATCATCGCCCCGCTCATGGTGCGCCGGTAGCAAGCGGGGTAGGTGATCGCCGTTGCGTTGTAAACGTCCTGCCAGGTGATCGGTGCGCCCGCCAGCAACGAGGGTCCCCAGCGGAAACCGGGAGAGAAGCAAATCTCGGCCTCCCGTTCCTCGAGCATGGCCGCGCAGATGACGTCGTCGAGCGTGCCGCGGAACGTATCGCGCCTGTAGAGCAGCGAGCGGGTGCGCCCGAGCTCGGTGGCGAGCATGCTTGCGTGCGGCGCGCGGATGCGCCGCACCATCTCCGACAGCTCCCGATCAGGGGCGATGACGTCGGCCAGCACGGGTATCAGGCGGTAGCGATGGTCGGCGACCCGCCCGTTCCTCACCTCGAGGTCGAGCCGCGAGACGAACTTGCCGTGGCTGCCCGAAGCGACGAGCAGCGTGCGCCCGACGGTGATCGGCCGCGGCAAGGCGTCGTGAGTGTGCGCCGTGAAAATCACATCGATTCCCTCGACGCGGGAGGCGAGTTTACGATCGACGTCGAAGCCGTTGTGCGAGAGCAGGATGACGAGTTCCGCCCCCGTCCGGCGCAGCGCGTTCACTTCTCTGCGCAGTGCCTCCTCGCGGATGCCGAACGACCACTCGGGGATCATCCATGCCGGATTGGCGATCGGCGTGTAGGGAAAGGCTTGGCCGATGACGGCGATCATAACGCCGCCCTTCTCGAACCGGCGCACGGCATGAAACACCGGCTCCTCGAAGTCCTTTTCGACCACGTTGGCGGCAAGGAAGGGTACCTTCGCAGCACCCGGCCGCTGTCGCGTGCCGTAGATTTCGGCGACGCGCTCGGCGCCGAGCGTGAACTCCCAGTGCCCGGTGGTGGCTTCGATGCCGAGCGCCGCCATCACCTCGACCATGTCGGCGCCCTTGCTGACGAGCGCCGTATAGGAGCCCTGCAGCGCATCACCCCCGTCGAGCAGCAGCGTGCGCTCCCACCCCCGCTCGGCACGGATGGCTTTGATGACGGTGGCGAGCCGGTCCACGCCCCCGACCGGACCGTAGTCGAGCGCCAGCTCGGCGAAGTCGGTTGACGCCAGCGCATAGGCCAAGTGCGATCGCGGTGGAATTGCGAAGGCGCGCAGCAGCTCCTCACCGGTGATATGCGGCACCAGCCCCCTGGCGCCACCGACGCCGAGATTGACCGCCGGCTCGCGGAGATAAATGGGCTCGAGCTGGGCGTGGAGGTCGGCCACGTGCAGGATGCTGACCTGCCCGAGCGGTTCGAACCGCAGCAGGTCTTCCTGGCGCAGCCGCTGCTGCGCCGCCGCCCGACCCGCACGCCCCGACACTGCCGCGGCGAGCGCGGCGGCCAGCGCCACTTCGAGGAACTCGCGGCGGGAGCGGTTCACGGCACGCCGTGCGCGCGCTTGACCGACCTGGCGGAAACGGCCGACAGACGGCTCATTTGTTCACCGGGCTGTCGCGATCCATGAGCAGCGCGACGAGGTCTTTGATCTGTTCGATGGTCAGCACCTTGGCCTCGCCGAACCGAGGCATGTTGGAGCACGCCAGCGCCGTGTGCGGGTTGTAGATCCGCTCGTACACGCTCTTGGCATCGGCCGCGCTGAAGTTGCGCAGCTTGCCGTAGCCGGTGAGGCTCGGGCCGAGCGTGCCGTAGCTCACCTCCTTCTTGTCGAGCTGATGGCAGGCGTAGCAGTTGCCGCCGTTGGCGCGGCTTGCGTCCTTGTCGGTGAAGCGCAAACCATAGCCGCTCTGGGCGATCGCCTCGCCTTTCCGCCAGTCGCCGAGCAGCTTGCCGTCGGCCGGATAGACGACGCTCGACTTGGCGCGCGCCATGATGGCGGCCGCCACATCCCGCGGCGGATTGTTGCGGTACTTGGTGCACTGTTGCATGGTCTCGTCCTGCACCAGCCGCTGCTGCCACTCGCCCGATGCTGTGCTCCAGCTCTGCTTGATGGCCGCCTCGACCACCGCCGGATCGATGGCCCCCTGCTGTTGAGCATCGGCCGATGTGACGAGCAGCAGCCCGCTGCACACCCCGCCGCACACCAGGAAAGAGGCAAGCTTGCGCATCGGTGCCCTCCCTACCGCTTGAGGCCGGGCGCGGCGATCTCGCCGCCGTTGGCCTTGTTGACCAGGTACATGGTGAGCGCCACCGGCACCTCCGAACCGATGTCGACCTGCGGCAGCCGCATCTGCCAAAAGCAATCGTAGATGCGGTGTTGCATGGTCATCACGTGCGTGCTGGAGACGCGGTAGGCCGGCCACTCGCCGATCACTTTCTTCGCCTCGGCAGCCTTTGACAGGTAGGGCAATTCCTGCAGACGAATGCGCCGGTCGTCATCGCCGTGGCAGGTGGAACAGGAGAAATCCATCGGGCCCTGGCGGCGGAAGAACAGTGCCTCCCCGAGCGCCAGCGCCTCCTTCTCCTTCGGGTGCGCAACGCTCGCCTTGAACGTCATCCCGTTCGATTTCGACGCTACGAAGGTGGCGAGCGCCCCGATCTCCTTGGTGGGCTGTCCGCCGCCGGGATAAGGCTGTTTCATCAACTCCTTGCGGTCGAAGCCTTGGAGCGTCTCCATGCACCAGATGATGCGCGCCTCCGCATCCATCACGCGGCCTGCGTCGGCGAAGTAGCGCGGCAGCTCGGCGAAGGCGCCTTCAACCTTGCCGGGCCCTTTGCCCAAGTCGCACTGCTCGAGGGAGACGTTCTTGGGCCCGCGCGGCGTCTTCCATAGAGCCTCGCCGCGGTCGGCATCGAGCCAGCCCGGATTGCTCCAGGGGTCTTCTTTCAGCATCTGCCGGTACTGCTGAAGACCCTTTTCGGTTGCGTCCTGCTGGGCTTGGATTGGCCCGGCGAGGCCGAGCCACGCCAGGGCAGCTCCGCATGCCATGCAGCACCAACGTCGCATCGAATCGTCCCTCCCCTGCGCCCTCACTCGCCGCCAAGTCCCGCCGGGCGGCGCGCGAGGATAGGCAGGACGCGCGCGCGATGCAATCAAGGTTTTTGCAAGGTCACGCCGAGGCTTAGGCTTTGGCAAGCGCGGCGACACCGGGCAGCTCGCGCCCTTCCAGCCATTCCAGGAAGGCGCCGCCGGCCGTCGACACATAGGTAAGGTCGCCCGTTACGCCAGCCGCGTTGAGTGCCGCCACCGTATCGCCGCCGCCCGCCACCGAGAGGAGCTTGCCCGCCTTCGTCTGTGCCGCCGCCGCTTTGGCGAGCGCAAAGGTGCCCTCGCCGAAGGGCGAAATCTCGAACGCACCGAGCGGCCCGTTCCACAATAGCGTGCGGCACTCCGTGATGACCGCGACAAGCCGAGCGACCGATCGCGGACCGACGTCCAGGATCATGGCGTCACCTGGCACCTCGCCGATCGGTGTTGCGGCATGGGCCGCCCCGGCCTTGAACTCGCGGGCGACGACGACATCGATGGGAAGCACGACCTCAACACCCCTCGCCGTCGCGCTGGCGAGGATCTGGCGTGCCGTATCGTTGAAATCGGACTCCGCCAGCGACTTGCCGACCTCGATGCCCTGAGCCTGAAGAAACGTGTTGGCCATGCCGCCGCCGATGATCAGCTTGTCGACTTTGGCGAGCAGGTTCTCCAGGATCGGGATCTTGGTCGAAACCTTGGCGCCGCCCACGACGGCGCCGACCGGCCGCTGCGGCCTGTCGAGCACCGCGCGCAGCGCATTGATCTCCTCGATCATGGCGGGCCCGGCATAGGCGGGCAGCAGGTGGGCGAGTCCTTCGGTGGAGGCGTGCGCCCGATGCGCCGATGAGAAGGCGTCGTTGACGTAGATATCGCCGAGCTCTGCCAGCGCCCGGGCGAAGGCCGGATCGTTCTTCTCCTCGCCCCCGTGAAAGCGCAGGTTCTCCAGCACCGCGACCTCGCCCGGCGCGAGCGCGGCAATGGCCTGGCGCGCGGCATCGCCGATGCAGTCCTCCACGAACCTCACCGAGGAGCCCATAAGATCGCCGAGCGTGGCGGCGACCGGTTTGAGCGATAGCTTGGGATCACGCCCCTCCTTTGGCCGACCAAAGTGGGAGAGCAGCACCACCTTGGCGCCACGGCCGGCAAGATCGCGGATGGTCGGCACGATGCGCTCGAGCCTGGTGGCGTCGGTCACCTTGCCGTCCTTGACCGGCACGTTGAGGTCGACGCGCACGAGCACGCGCTTGCCCCTGACGTCGAGGTCGTCCGTCGTCTTGAGCCTGTCGAGATTCATGAGGCTTGCCACTACTTGCCCTGCTTTTCAATCACGCCCCGCGCTGCCGCCGCGATCGTTTGCGGCGTGAGGCCGAAATGCTCGTAGAGCTTGGCGCCCGGGGCCGATGCTCCGAAGTCGGACAGACCGACGAAGGCGTCATTAGGGCGGAGCCACTCCTGCCAGCCCTGCGCCACCGCCGCCTCGACGCCAACGCGCGGAGCCTCGCCGAGCACGCCTTTGACGTAGTCGTCCGCCTGGCGCCGGAACAGTTCCCAGGATGGCATCGAGACGACGGCGGAAGCGATGCCATCGGCTTCAAGCAGGGCGGCCGCTTTGAGCGCGAGTCCGACCTCCGAGCCCGTGGCGAGCAGCGTTACGTTCCTCCGCCCCTTTGCCTCGCGCACCACATAGGCACCGCGCCCGGACAGGTTCTCGGCGGCCGCCTCCGTGCGAACGTTCGCCACGTTTTGCCGGGTGAGAGCCAGAATCGACGGCCGGTCGTCGCTGGCAAGGGCGAGCTCCCAGCACTCCGCCGTCTCCACGCCGTCGGCCGGGCGGAACACGTTGAGGTTGGGCATAGCCCTAAGCGAGGCCAAGTGCTCGATCGGCTGGTGCGTCGGCCCATCTTCGCCGAGACCGATGCTGTCATGGGTCATCACGTAGATGACGTGGCGCCGCATGAGCGCAGCAAGGCGGATCGCAGGGCGGCAGTAGTCGGTGAAGACGAGGAACGTGCCGCCGTAGGGAATGAGGCCGCCATAAAGGGCAAGGCCATTCATGGCCGCTGCCATCGCGTGCTCACGCACGCCGTAATGGACGTAGCTGCCGGCATAGCTCTGCCGCGAGATGACCGGCTGGCCCTTGACCTTGGTGTTGTTCGATCCCGTAAGATCGGCCGAGCCGCCGATGAGGCCCGGCACCGCCGGCAGCAGCCGCTCGAGCGTCAGCTCCGACCACACCCGCGTGGCGCGTTCCGATCTTTCCGCGGCGAACGATTGCTTGGCGGCACGCACGGCGGCCGCCACGGCCGCCCGAATCTCGCCATTCATCGGCTGATCGAAAGCGGCGCGCTGGGCTGCGTCGACCCTGCGCCAGCGTTCGATCCATGCCGCTCGGCGCCCGGCCCCACGCGCTCCCGCCCTGCGCCAGGCCGCCAGTACGCCGTCCGGGATCACGAACGGTGCATGGGGCCACCCGAGCCTCTCGCGTGCCGCGCGTACCTCGTCGGCCCCGAGCGGCGAGCCATGGGTTGCGGCGGTGCCCTGCTTGTTGGGTGCTCCGTAGCCGATGATGGTCTTGACGGCGATCATCCACGGCTTGGAAGGATCGGACTTGGCCTTGTGCAGCGCGGCCCGGATCGCCGCCGGGTCGTGCCCGTCGACGGCTGCCGTATTCCAACCCGCCGCCCTGAAGCGCCCGATCTGATCCTCCGACGTGGCAAGGCTCGTTGGGCCGTCGATCGACACGCCGTTGTCGTCGAACAACACGATGAGCTTGCCGAGCCCCAAGTGGCCGGCGAGACTGATCGCCTCTTGACTGATGCCTTCCATGAGGCAGCCGTCGCCGGCGATGACGAATGTATGGTGGTCGAACACCTCGCCGAGCCTGGCGTTCCAGATGCGCTCGGCGAGCGCCATGCCGACGGCGTTGGCGAGCCCCTGTCCGAGCGGCCCCGTGGTGGTCTCGATGCCGGGCGCATGTCCGTACTCGGGATGACCGGCGGTCTTGGCACCGAGCTGGCGGAAGCGCTTCAGCTCTTCGAGCGTCATGCCCGGATAGCCGGTGAGGTAGAGCAGCGCGTAAAGCAGCATGGAGCCGTGCCCGGCCGACAGCACGAACCGGTCGCGGTTGGGCCAGGCGGGATCTGCGGCGTCGTAGTTGAGCACGTCGCAAAACAGCACGGTCGCAGCGTCCGCCATGCCCATTGGCAGTCCGGGGTGCCCCGACTTCGCCGCCTCGACCGCATCCATGGCCAGCGCCCGGATGGCATTCGCCATGTCGCGGTGACTTACCTCGACGCCGTGCTCGGCTGCTGCCTGGGCCATGCCGCTGTCGTCCTCAATGGTCATTGTCGGGGGCCGGACCGCCGGCCGAGGCGACCATTTACCGGGCACCGTGCAAGGCGTCTACCGCCGCGGCTCCCTTCTCGACGGATTTGCCAGCAAAAAGGCGGCCAGTTCCTTGCGCGTTGGAAGTCCGGCACGCGCCCCGAGCCGGGTGCACTTGAGCGCCGCTGCCCCGCACGCCATGCGGGCGCAGTCCGCGCTCGCGCGGCCCTCCACAAGCGCCAGCGTGAATGCGCCGTGGAACACGTCGCCGGCCCCGGTGGTGTCGACCACATCGACCGCAAACGCAGGGCAGGAGTAGGTTTTGCCCGCCTCCAGCCACATATAGCCCTCGCTACCGAGCGTGACGCCGACGTGGCGTGGCCCGAGCCGCGCGACTCGCGCCAGGCGCTCCTCCGCCGACCCACCAGCGACGAACTCCTCGAAGGCGGGCTTCGAAAAGATGGCATAGTCGGTAAGCGTGAGCAGCTCCGAAAGGGCCTCCCGCCCACCAAGCTCGGCGTCGAGCACGGTGACGATGCCGGCGGCCCGCGCCGTCTCCAGCACCATGCGGGCGGCCTCCAGCCAGCGCAGATCGGCGAGCACCGCCGCCGACTCCCTCACCCGTTCGAGCGGCAGCCAACTCGTATCGGAGGGCATGTTCACGTCGCGCGCACCAACGATCAGCCGCTCGCCTTTGTCATCCACCAGGATGGCCGAGGTCGAGGAACGCCTTTCCTCGAAGGCCTGTACATAGCGCGCATCGACACCCGCCGCCTTCAGGCCGCGGCGAATCTTGACCCCGGTATCGTCGTCGCCGATGCGGCTCCACAGCTCCACCGACCCGCCCAGGCGCGCGATGGCTGCAGCGGCATTGGCGGCCATGCCGCCGCCGCTCTCCACGTATTCGATGGCTCGGATCTTGGTCGGGCGTGTCGGAAACGCTTCGACGCGAAACACGTGGTCGAGCGCTGCGTGCCCGACGCACACGATGCGCTTCATGCCGTGAGCTCCTTCTTGGCCCGCACCGGCACGCTCTGTTCGCCCGCTGCGGCAATCCTGGCCTGCTCGGCTGCGTCCTCGTCGAACAGCCGCTCGAGTGTGGCGCTGTCGCTGCGGGCCAGTTCCTCGAGCTTCTGCTGATCCGTGTAGTGCTTGTAGTCCTCCCTGAGCCGCCGCCGGTCGTGGCGGGCGAACGTCTCCACCGCGAACTGCACGTCGCGCTCGGATATGCCGAGCCCGCGCAGCACCTCGCGCGTGAGATCGAGCGCCGAGAGAAACGTCTCCCGGCGGATCACGGTGATGCCGAGGTCCATCAGCCGATGCACATGGTTTCGGTTGCGCGCGCGAGCGTAGATGGGCAGCTTCGGGTAGCGGGCACGCACGTACCGGGCCGCCCTCAGCGAGGCCTCCACGTCGTCGATGGCGAGCACGAAGGCGCGCGCCTTGCCGGCCTGGGCGGCGTCGATGACTTCCGGCCGGCTGGCGTCGCCGTAGAACGCCTTTGAGCCGAACCTCTCGACGAAGGCGATCTGCTCCGGGTTGATATCGAGAGCGGTGAACGGAATGCGCTTGGCCCGCAGGATCCGGGCGACGATCTGCCCGAAGCGGCCGAAACCGGCGATGATGACGTGCCCCGTCTCGGCTGGCGGTGCGGCGAACGCCGCGGCGACCCCGGCCCTTCGCGGCAGTGCCACCTCATCAACGAGCAGCAACAGCGGTGTGGCAGCCATCGACAGCGTAACGACGATGGCGAGCAACTCCCCATCGCCGGCAGCGAGCGCACCCGCCCCAACGCCCGCAGTGAACAGGACGAAGGCGAACTCGCCGCCCTGGCTGATCGAGATGGCGAACCGTCGCGCCTGCCAGTCGTCGAGTCCGTGCCAGCGGCCGAGCCCGTAGAGGACCGCAGCCTTGACCGAGAGCAGCAGCACCACGAGACCGACGACGAGATCGGTGTGGCTGAGCAGCAGATCGAGGTTGAGCTGCATGCCTACCGCGGTAAAGAACAGGCCGAGCAGCAGGCCCTCGAACGGCTCGATGTCGGCCTGCAGCTGGTGGCGGTAGGAGGATTCGGCGAGCAGCGCGCCGGCAAGAAACGCGCCGAGCGAGGCCGAGATGCCGACCTGCTGCATGACCACGCTGGTCCCCACCACGGTAAGCAGCGCGGCCGCCGTCATCGCTTCCCTGACGCGGGCCCGCGCGATCAGCCGGAACACGTGATCGAGCAGGAAATGCCCTACGACGACGACGCCGGCGATCGCGAGAAGCGCGACAAGCGCCGACCACAGGCTCATCTGGGCATGGGGGGCCGCCGTAGCGGCCGCCACCGCAAACAGCGGCGCGAAGGCGATGAGCGGTATGGCCGCCAGGTCCTGAAACAGCAGCACGGCGAACGCGAGGCGGCCGTGGCGGGCGGTGAGCTCTCCCTTCTCTTCGAGCACCTGCAGGGCGAATGCGGTGGATGAGAGCGACAGCGCCAGTGCCGCAAACGCCGCGGCCGCGAGCCCCAGCCCAAGCACCATGCCGACCGCGGCGAGGAGCACGGCCGTGAGCAAAACCTGCAAACCGCCGAGCCCGACGATGGCCGAGCGCATCGACCACACCCGCGTCGGCCGCAGCTCGAGCCCGATCAGGAACAACAGCAGCACGACGCCGAACTCGGCGAACTCGAGCACCTCTTTCGCCTTGTAGTTGGAAAACACCTGGCCGACGCCGTACGGCCCGATCAGCACGCCGGCCAGCAGGTACCCGAGCACCGAGCCGATTCGCAGCAGCTTGGCGAGCGGGGCTGCGAAAGCGGTCGCTGCCAAAAGCCAGGCCACTTGCTCGAAGGAAACGTCCATCATGCGGTTTTTGCCTTTTGCCGGACCGGCCACCTCATCGAGCGCCAGGCCCCCGTTGCCTCCAATTTGCGCGCTTTCCTGCGGCGGCGCTATGCCTTGTTTTTGGCGATTGTGGGCCGCACGCTCCGCACACGCTGAAAGTCGATGGAGAGGGAGCCTAAAGGCTGATGAGGCGATCGTGGCACACGGCCTGGATCACTGGGGCGAGCAGCGGCATCGGCCGCGCGCTGGCGCTCGAACTCGCCCGTCGCGGCGTCAGCATCGCGGCCTCGAGCCGTTCCCCCGCCAAGCTCGACGCGCTCGCCGCGGAGTGTCCCGCGGTGACGGTCTTCCCGCTCGATGTGACCGATCGGGCGGCGATGCGGACCGCAGTGGCGGCGATCGAGCGGCGGCTCGGTGCGATCGATCTTGCGATCTTCTCTGCCGGCGTGTGGCGCTCGGTCGGCGCCTCTGCCTTCGATGCCGCCCGGATCGAGGCGGCGATGCACATCAACTACCTGGGCGTCGTCAACGGCATCGAAGCGGCGCTGCCGTCCATGTTGGCGCGGGGAAGCGGACAGCTCGCGCTGATCTCCTCGCTCGCCGGCTATCGCGGCTTTCCGCGCGCTGCCGCCTACGCCCCGACCAAGGCCGCACTCATCAGCCTGGCCGAGTGCCTGAAGCCCGAGCTCGACCGCAAGGGCGTGGCCATTAGCGTGGTCAATCCGGGCTTCGTCGCCACGCCCATGAACGCAGACAGCAAGGGCCCGATGCCCTTCATCATCTCTGCCGAGGACGCAGCGCACCGGATCGTCGCCGGCCTTGAGCGGGGGTCCTTTGAGATCGCTTTTCCCTGGCGGATGGTTCTGCTCGCCAAGTTCTTCCGTATACTGCCTTACCCGTGGTTCTTCTGGCACCTGCGCCGCCGCCGCGCCGCCACAAGCTCCTAACCGATCGCTAACCTTAACGCGGCCTTAACCAAGGTTGCCATAGGGTGAAGGCAAGCTGGCACTGCACAGCCCTTGTCTTCAAGCGGCCTGGCGTGGCGCCGGCAGCAAGCGTGAAAGGTCGTGTTATGAGTGAGGAAATCGTCCGCCTTGTGGGCCTGGTGGCGTGTACCGCCACTTTGAGCTTGTTCTCAACCGTCGTCGCCTTCGCCGCCGTCAACGTCGCATCCCTGCGCTGGGACGGCACCTTCTGCACGGCTGCCGTGTGCAAGCCGGTGCTTATCGCCCAACCGCCGGACAAGCGCCTACTGCCGCGCGCCCCGCGCCCGCAACTCGCCGGGCTCCCCGCGCGGGCCCTCTGACCGCCTGGCCGAAAGGGCCATCGCCAACCGCCTCGGGGCCGTGCCGGCACGGCCCCGGGGCTGCCTTGCGAGCGCTACCTGCCCGCTCGCGACGCCTTCACCACCGCATCGATCGCCTGCAGCTCGGCGATGAGCTGGCCAAGCTCCTTCAGCGGCACCATGTTGGGGCCATCCGAGGGCGCCCGGTCCGGGTCCTCGTGCGTCTCGATAAACACCCCCGCCACGCCGACCGCCACCGCCGCGCGCGCCAGCACCGGCACGAACCGCCGCTCGCCGCCCGAGGCGCTGCCGAGACCGCCCGGCTGCTGCACCGAGTGGGTGGCATCGAAGATGACGGGACAGCCCGTCTCGGCGAGGATAGGCAGCGCCCGCATGTCGGAGACGAGCGTGTTGTAGCCGAAGGACACGCCGCGCTCCGTAACCAGCACGTTGGCATTGCCGCTGCCCGTCACCTTGGCGACCACGTTCCGCATATCCCAGGGCGCCAGGAACTGGCCCTTCTTGATCTTGATGACGCACCCGGTGCGCGCCGCCGTCACCAGCAGGTCGGTCTGCCGGCACAGAAACGCCGGGATCTGCAGCACGTCGACCACTTGCGCAAGCTGCGCGCACTGGCCGCTCTCGTGCACGTCGGTGACGACGGGCAGCGAGAGCCGCTCGCGGATTTCGGCGAACACGGCAAGCGAAGCCTCGAGCCCGAGCCCCCGCTTCGCCGAAAGGCTCGTGCGGTTGGCCTTGTCGAAGGAAGTCTTGTAGACGAGCCCGATGCCGGCCTTGCCCGCGATCTCCTTAAGCGCCACGGCCGTCTCCAGCGCGTGCTGGCGGCTCTCCAACTGGCAGGGCCCGGCGATGAGGGCGATCGGCCGGTCGTTGGCGAAGGTTACCGCCCCGACGGTGACGGCGGCATTGGGCACGACGGCGGCAGCGGGCGGTGCGGGCTCTTGCATCGTCATGGGGCGGTTATAGCGCCCCTACCCGCCCGAAACGAGCCCGCCCTTGTTTCCCGGCACCACAACGGCGCTTGCTCATCTATGGTTCTGCGGCGATCTTCGGGCCTCGTCCGCATCACGGCCGCCATCAAACCAGCATGAACCGCAGTTTGGAGATCTCGACCTATGTCCAGGTGACTCCGGGTGCGGGGTCGTAAATGCGGCGCGCCCCCCGGTGATTCGCTTGCAACCGTTGTGGCGTCTTCGCCTGCAGGCTACACCAGCCCGGCGAGGGAACCTGCCCGTGGCTGGTATCATCATGGTTCGACGCAGCGCAGGGCTGCTCCTCTACCGGCTGCGCCGATCGCGCCCCGAGGTGCTGCTCGTGCACCCCGGCGGCCCCTTCTGGACAAACAAGGACGAGGCCGCCTGGAGCATCCCCAAAGGGGAGTACGCCCCGGGCGAGGACGCACTGGCCGCCGCCAAGCGCGAGTTCGCCGAAGAGACGGGCGCGATCCCGTCCGCGGTAATGAAGGGCGAGCCGGTGCCGCTCGGCGCTTTTCGTCAGCCCTCGGCCAAAATCATCGACGTATGGGCGGTGGAAGGCGAGCTCGATCCCGCCGCGCTCTGCTCCAACACCTTCGCCATGGAGTGGCCGCCCGGGTCGGGCCGTTTACGCGATTTCCCGGAAGTGGACCGCGCGGGATGGTTCTCGCCCGAGAAGGCCATGCACAAGCTGCACAAGGGCCAGCACGTGATCCTCGCGGCGTTCCTGGCCTGGCTCGCCGAGCGCCGCCGCCCGCGTCCGCGCCGGCGCTGACAGCAAAGGGCACGACCGGAAGCCGCGATTGCAGCCGCCGCTGCGCCGCCCCATCTGGAGTTTAGAGGCATGACTGCTGCAGGAAAGGACCCGGCGATGAGCAACGAACCGGAGCCTCGCAGACCGCGCCTGGTCGGCATCAACCACGTCGCGCTGGAGGTCGGCAACGTCGATGAAGCCTTGGAGTTTTACAGCCGCATCTTCTCCTTCAACCTGCGCGGGCGCGATAAGGGACAGGCGTTCATCGACATTGGCGACCAGTTCATCGCGCTGATGGAGACCGATACCGCGCGCGGCGAGCCGCATCGCCACTTCGGCCTCGTCGTTGACGACCGCTCCGCCGTGCGCCGGCTGGCGGAGGCGGCGGGCGCCCGGCTGTTGCCGGGCCCCTTCCTCGATTTCCTCGACCCCTGGGGCAACCGCGTCGAGGTCGTCGAATACACCAACGTTCAGTTCACCAAAGCGCCGGAGGTGCTGAACGCCATGGGCCTTAACCTCGCCAAGAACGAGAGGGCGAAGCAGGAGCTGGCCGACAAAGGCATCAAGCTGTGAGTGGCGTATGCCGGGCCGCCGCTTCACGCCTGGAACACGTCGGCCCAGTCGGGGTGGCGCTTGCGCTCGGCGTTGACGAAGGGGCACAGCGGGATGATCTTGAACCCTTCGATCCTGGCGTCGGCGACCATGCGCTCGAGCAGCGCCCGCCCGACGCCGCGGCCGCGGAAGGCATCGGGCACGCCGGTGTGGTCGGCGATGATCAGCACGGGCGAAGCGCGGCTGTAGGTGAGCTCCGCCTCGGCCTCGCTGCCCACCATGCGCGCCACGTAGCGCCCGCGCGTCGGGTGCTCTTCCCGTGTGATGATGATATCGCCCATGCTCGGCTCCTGTGGGGACCGGTCCCAATTGACCGTCCCGCCATGGTTCCAAGAGATGGGGTCGCGAGGTGGTGAGAGCAATGCCGAAGAGCGGCGCGATCAGAATAGGTATCGGCGGCTGGACGTTCGCGCCATGGCGCGGCGTGTTCTATCCCGACGATCTGCCGCAGGCCAAGGAGCTCTTCTACGCCAGCCGCCGCCTCACCTCGATAGAGATCAACGGCACCTTCTACAGCACGCAGTCTCCGGCCACGTTCGCCAAATGGCGGAGCGAGACGCCGGATGGCTTCGTGTTCACGCTGAAAGGGCCGCGCTACGCCGTCAACCGCCGCGTCCTGGCTGAGGCCGGCGAGTCCATCGACCGCTTTTTCCGTTCGGGCGTCGCCGAGCTGGGCGACCGTCTCGGGCCGGTGCTGTGGCAGTTTGCGCCATCCAAGAGGTTCGATCCCGACGACTTTGGCGCATTCCTGGCGTTGCTGCCGCGATCGCTCGAAGGTCGACCGCTGCGCCACGCCGTCGAGGTACGTCATCCCTCGTTCGCCACGCCCGAGTTCGTCGCGCTGTTGCGCCGGCACAGCACCGCCCTCGTCTATGCCGATCATGCACGATACCCGGCGATCGCCGACGTTACGGGCGATTTCGTCTATGCGCGCCTGCAGCGGGGTGTGGACGCGCTGCCCGTCGCCTATCCGCTCGAGGACCTCGATGCCTGGGCCCGGCGTGCCCGCGCCTGGGCGCGGGGCGAAGTGCCCGGCGAGCTACCGCTCGCCGATCCCGAGCATCGCCCTGCCGGCAGAAGGCAACCGCGCGACGTGTTCATGTACGTGATTCACGAAGGTAAACTGCGCGCGCCTGCGGCCGCGCTGGCGTTGATTGAACGGCTGTAAAGGTAGGCCTCAGTTCACGCGCATGAGCCGGTCATTCGCCACCGCCGGCCCGCACCTTGCGCAGCCGATCGCGCAGTTCCGCCGGTGCCTCGGCAATCCGACCGAGGAGCCGGCGCAACTGCTCGGGCCCGATCGGGCTCACGTCGAAACCGAGCCGAGCCGCGCCGGCGCGAAATCCCGCATCATCGTGGACGGCCGCGAAAGCGGATGCGAGCGCGTGCGCCCGAGCCGGCGGCACGCCCGGTGGCGTCGCATAAGCTCGCGACATCATGTAAGGCATCTCTGCGAGCGCGATGATCTCGCGCGTCGCCTCATCGCCGGCGAGTTCGCGCGCCGTCGGAGCCTCGGCGAAGGCCGGATGGCGGCTGGCGCGCCCGAACTGCATCAGCGCGCGCATCGAGCCCGACGGGCCGAGCCATTGCGGCCGGCTTGCGCGAATGGCTGAGAGGGACGCCATTCGCCCATCGATCTCGCCGCGCGCAATGGCCGCGTCGATGGCGTTGCTGTCGGGAAAGCCCGAGATCACCTTGAGGTTGAGGCCGAGGACTTGGCGCAAGAGATGGGGCACAGCACCACTCGTCGCCTCCTCGGCCGCGCCGCCGAACAGCAGGTTAAGATTGACGCCTGCCGGCTCGCGCAGCGCCACCGGTACGTCCGAGCCACGCGCATGTTCCCCCGTCACCCCGAGCACGAGCTCGCGGCCGCTCTCCCCGCGTGCATCCTCGATGGTGGCGAAGCCAGCGCCGTTGTGCACCAGCAGCAGGAGCGCGTCGTCTTCGTAACCCGAGGAGGACCCGAGCCAGCCGAGCTTGAGCGGGTCGAACCGGACATTGGCGTTCTCGCCGAGCAGGGCCAGCATCGGTATGTCGTGCGAGAAGGTGGCGAGCACGCTGCCGTCGGCGGGCGCCGCTGCATAGAGATAGTTGGCCGCGATGAGGCCGCCGGCTCCCGGCATGTTCTGCACGATCACCACCGAGCCGCCCGGAAGGTAGCGGCCGAGGTGGCGCCCCAGCAGCCTCGCGTGCGCATCGCCGGCCGTGCCGGGCAGATGGCCGGCGACAATGCGCACCCGATTGCTACGGTAGAACTCGGCGATATCGTCCGTCGCCGCCCCAGTAGGCAGCAGTGCGGCGGCAAGCGCAATGGCCGCCGCCGCGATTGTGCGCATCTTCCTCGGCATGCAGTCGTCTCAGCCGCCAATCAGCTTTTCGACTTTCTTCAGCTCTTCCTTCGGCATTTTGGAGATGTTGTCGAGCAGCTTCAAAACCGCCTCGCCGCCGATCGGGCTGACGTCGATGCGCAGCTTCTCCGCCTCCTTGAGATACTCCGGATCCTTGTGCGCGGCGAGGAAAGCCGCCTGCAGCGCCTTGGCCCGGGCAGGTGGCACGCCGGGCGGGGCCGCGTAGGGCCGCGACAACGAGTAGGGCAGCTCGAGGAACCTGATCAGGGCCCGATCGTTCTCGTTCTTGGCCAGTTCCACGGCCATCGGCGCGTTCGGGAAGTCAGGATGGCGCTCACGCCGACCGAACACGACAAGCACCTGCATGGGCCCGTCCTTCTTCAGCCAATCCGGCTTGTTGGAGAGCACCGAGGACAGTCCCGTCGTTCGCCCCTCCACCTCGTTGCGCTCCATCGCCAGGTACAGCTCGCTGCTGTCCCGGTAGCCGGTGATCAACTTGATATTCAAGCCCAGCATGTCGCGGAGCACGATCGCCATGGCATCGCTCGACACGCCTTCCGCGGTGCTGCCCAGCAGCAGTTGCGGGCCGCCGGGCTTCATCGCATCCTTAAGAGTTTTTGCCTTGGCATCTTTCCGCGTGATCAGCACATAGGCGTCATTCGCGAAGCTCGAGGACGAGCCGAGCCAGGTGAACTTGCGCGGGTCGAACTGCACGTTCTGGTCGGTGCCGAGCATACCGATGAGGGGCATGTTGCGGGCAAACGTGCCGAACGCCGTCCCGTCCTTAGGCGCAATGTTGTAGAGGTAATTGGCCGCCACCAGACTGCCGGCTCCCGGCATGTTCTGAATGACGACCGTCGGATTGCCGGGAATGTACTTGCCGATGTGCTTGGCAAGCACGCGCGCGTAGGTGTCATAGCCGCCGCCGGGGCTGTAGCCCACGATCACGCTGACCGTCTTGCCCTTGTAGAAATCGGCCACCTCGTCGGCCAGCGCGATAGGCGGCGCCACCGCCATTGAGAGCAATGCCGCCCCGACAAGCCCCGTTCTCATTTGCCGTCTCCTCCGTTGCTTCGAAACGGCGCCACATTACAGTCAGCGTTGCAACGGCTTCAAGCGACAAGCAAAACGCGCAGCGTCATTCCGCGCCGCGAAATTCGTTCTTGCATCGGTGAGCTGCACTGGCGCCCGCCGCTTGTCGCCACCCGCCAACGAGAGCTTTCCCGAATACGTCTGGAGGGCTAAACATCCCCATGAGCTTCGATTCAGCCGGGATCGGTCTTGAAGGGGAGGCAGCCAATGCGCCGGACACTTTGCACCGTTTCGCTGTCGGCCGCGCTGTTCACCGTAATGGCCTTCTCCGCCAGCGCACAGCAGTGTCCCGGCAACCCCAACGCGCTTGGCCTTTCCCGCGTGGTGGAGATCGATACCACCGGCGGTCCGGGCTTTGGCCTTGAGCAGTACAAGGCGCACGACTTCCTGTCCTTGAAGGAAGTGGTGCTGACCTTCGACGATGGACCCTGGCCGACCACCACGCGCCTCGTTCTTGAGGCGCTCGCCGCCCATTGCATCAAGGCGACGTTCTTTCCCATCGGCAAGCACGCCATCTGGCATCCCGAACTGTTGAAGGAGGTCGCAGCGCAGGGCCACACCATCGGCTCACACACCTGGTCGCACGCCAACCTCGCCCACAAGAAGATGACGGAGGACAAGGCCAGGGACGAGATCGAGCTCGGCGTGAGCGCGGTGAAGTTGGCGCTCGGCGCGCCGCCGGCACCGTTTTTCCGCTTCCCCTATTTGCAGGATCCGCCCGCTCTGGTGAGCTATCTTGGCAAGCGCAACATTGCCATCTTCTCGATGGACCTTGACTCCTTCGATTTCAAATGGCGCAAGCCCGAGCAGGTTATCAAGGCCGTGCTCTCGAAGCTCGAAAAGACCGGCAAGGGCATCATCCTGCTGCACGACTTCCAGCAGTCGACCGCCAAGGCTCTGCCCGACCTGCTCAACGAACTGAAGTCCAAGGGCTACAAGGTCGTGCATATGAAGCCCAAGGCGCCGGTTGTCAGCATTGCCGAATACGACGCCAGGGTGAAGGCGGAGTTCAAAGGACCCGTATCCGACCGCCCCACCTCGAGTGTGGTGCGCACGATCGAGACTGCCCCGGCTCCGGTGGCTGGCACCCCCGCCGGCAAGAACTGATTTAGAACTTTGAGCCCTTGCCGAGGGGAAGTTGCCCTCCTGGCCGAGCGCTGGCGCCTGGAGGAACCCACGCATTGCCAAACTTGCGTCCCACTGTGGGCGTGTTTCTTAGGCGCGAGTCTGAAACGCTGCCTACCAACGGAACGCGGCATGCCCAGCAACGCCGCCATCGCTCTGTTGACCACGCTCTCGATGCTGGCGCACGCCACACCTGCCGCCAGCGAGGTGTGCGGCCCAGAAACCATCGCCGCAGTGATCGATGAAACCGGTGTGCGCCTGCGCCAGCTCAATGCCGACAGCCAGCGCGAGCTGAACCCGAAGCTGCGGGAGTTGGCCGCCAAACGCGACTGGCCCGAGCATGAGATCGAGGCCAGGGGCTACGAGTTCCTGCGCACCGAAGAAGTCCGCGCCCTTGATGCCAAGGCCGGTCAACTGCTGCTTGACCTTGATCGGCTGGGCGACGACAGCCGCGCCAAGTCGGCCGGCTGCGATCGCCTGAGAGAGGTCCAAGCCGCCGCCGCGCAGCTGATCGAGGTGACGAGGCAGCGCGCCAGGCTTGTCTCGGCCCGGCTCGAGGACGCACTGCGGCCGCCGGCGCCGAAGGCGGTTGTGCCTCCTTCCGAGCCGCCCAAGCCCCGCCGTGCGCCCGAGGCGGCGCCTCAGCTCAAAACTGCCCGTACCGGCGAACTCGAGCCGCCCGCACGCCCTCCTGCGGCAACATCGTGGGATTCCGCCACGAGGGCCTCTGCTACTCCGCCCGGCGACACGCAACCTGCACCCGACGGCGGCGAGGGGCGCACGTTCACCGCCGAGGACATCCGCGCCGCCGGACGGGGATTCTTCGGCACGCTCTCCGCCGAACTCGCCAGCGTCATCGAGTACGCCTTCCGCTCCTACGGCAGTCCCAACGGTTACGTGCTCGGCACCGAAGGCGGAGGTGCGCTGTTCGCCGGCGTGCGTTACGGCCAAGGCAAGCTGGTGACCAAGCGCTTTGGCGAGCGCAGGATCTACTGGCAGGGGCCGAGTCTCGGCACCGACTTCGGAGTCGACGGCTCCCGCGTGATGTTCCTCGTCTACAATATTGAGTCGGCAGACGAGGTGCTGACCCGCTTTGCCGGTATCGACGGCTCGGCTTATCTGGTCGGCGGGGTCGGCATCACCTTCCTCAAGAAGGGACGCCTGATCCTGGCTCCGATCCGCACCGGGCTGGGGCTGAGGCTCGGCGCCAACATCGGCTATCTGAAATTCACCGCTGAGCCGAGCCTCAATCCCTTCTGACGCGAGCGCAGCAGGGGGCGGCCAGCCGACCCCCCCCCCCCCCCCCCC
>DATLZB010000155.1:0-23383 GCA_035574175.1 Hyphomicrobiaceae bacterium | reverse complement strand
GGCGGGGAGCTGCTCGACGGTACGCTGTTCGGCTATGCGCGCAACGCGACCGCCATGATCGACGGCCCCTCGCAGTTCGATTTCTACTCGGGCGGCGGCCTCGACATCGCCTTCCTCGGCTTCGGCGAGATCGATGCCGAGGGCAATGTCAACGCCTCCAAGCTCGGCGGCATGACGGTTGGCCCTGGCGGCTTCATCGACATTGCGCAGAATGCTCGGAAGGTGGTGTTCTGCGGGACCTTCGACGCCAAGGGCGGCGAGCTCGAGATCGGTGCCCAGGGGCTGACGATCAAGCGACACGGCGAGGTGACCAAGTTCGTGGCCCAAGTGGAGCAGATCACCTACTCCGGCCGCGAGGCGCTGAAGCGGGCGCAGGAGGCTCTCTACATCACCGAGCGCGCGGTGTTCCGTCTGACCCAAGAGGGCGTCGCGCTTACGGAAGTGGCACCGGGCGTCGACATCAAGACAGACGTGCTGGCGCGCATGCGGTTCGCGCCGATTGTTCCGCGCGATCCGGCCGTCATGGCTGTCGAATACTTTCAGCCCTAGGAGCGCATCCATGGCGCCAGTGCGCATCGCCGTCATCGGGGCCGGCCTCATCGGCAGAACACATATCTCTGTGCTCCGGTCGGGCGCCCCGCATTACGCGCTCGCCGGCGTGGCCGATCCCTCGCCTGCCGCCGCGGAGGAGGCACGAACACTCGGTTACCCGCACTTCACCAGCGCCGAGGAAATGCTCGACCGTATCAAGCCCGACGGCGCCATCGTCGCCGTCCCCAATCAGCTTCACGTCGCGGTGGGGCTTGCCTGCGTGGCGCGCCGCATCCCGATCCTCATCGAGAAGCCGATCGCGGACGAGGTATCTTCCGCGCTCAAGCTCGTCGAAGCAGCGGAGAAAGCCGGCGTGCCGACACTGGTCGGCCATCACCGGCGCCACAACCCCATCATGCGCAAGGCCGCGGAGATCATCGCCGGTGGCGGGATTGGCCGCATTGTCGCCGTCAACGGCCTCTGGCTCAGCCACAAGCCAAGGGATTACTTCAATGTCGCCTGGCGACGCGAACCCGGCGGCGGACCTATCCTCATCAACGCCATTCACGACATCGATTGCCTGCGCATGCTGTGTGGAGATGTCGAGAGCGTCAGTGCAGCGACCGGGAGCGCTGTCCGCGGGTTGAAGGTCGAGGACACGGCCGCCGCCGTGCTTCGGTTCAGGAACGGTGCGCTCGGCACGCTGCTTGTCTCCGACGCCGTGTCTGCCCCCTGGTCGTGGGAATGGGGTTCGCGGGAGAACCCGAACCGCCCCCATGAGCCCGAGGACTGCTATCTGGTGGCCGGCACCCAGGGGTCCATCTCAGTGCCAACACTGCGGCACCGCTGGCACAATCCGGGAGAGGAAAGTTGGGATGCGCCGATGACGCAGATGCTCGTTCCCATTCGCCCGGCCGATGCTTATCATCAGCAGATGCGCAACTTCTGTGGGGTGATCCGCGGGACCGAGGCGCCGGTCCTCAGCGGCCGGGATGGGACGATGACGCTGGCGACGACGCTCGCCATCACGCGGTCCGCTCAGCAGGGCACGCCGGTGCGGGTGGCCGAGATGCTGGAAGTACCGGCAGTCGACGAATCGCAAAGATGAGGAGAGGCAAGTGAGTGGAGCGACCCGCGTAGCCTGCGTGATGGGCTGGCCTGCCAAGCAGTCCCGTTCGCCGAAGCTGCACGGCTACTGGATCAGGCGCTACGGCATCGATGGCGACTACCGCGTCGCAGAGATTCCGCCTGAAGAGTACCCGGCGTTCGTGAAGAACCTTGCCAAAAACGGCTACGTCGGGGGCAACGTCACGATGCCGCACAAGGATGCGGCTCTGGCATTGTCGGAGCCGGACGAGCGAGCCCGAGCCGTCGGCGCCGCCAACACGCTGTGGCTCGAGAACGGGCGGCTGCGCTCGACCAACACGGACGTCGAAGGTTTCATCGGCGCGCTCGACGCCAACGCGCCGGGCTGGGACCGCAGTACCGACAGCGCGGTGGTGCTCGGAGCGGGGGGTGCCAGTCGCGCGGTTGTGTTCGGACTGCTTGAGCGAGGCATCAAGACAGTTCACGTCGTAAACCGCACGGCGGAAAAGGCCGCAGCCGTTCGGCAGCGTTTCGGCGATCGGGTCCACCCGGCGCGATGGGAGGACCTTCCCCGCCTGCTGCAGGGCGCCAAGCTCCTCGTCAACGCGACGTCACTCGGCATGAAGGGGCAGCCCGAACTCAACATCGATCTCGCACCGCTCGCCAAGGACGCGGTGGTCGCCGACATCGTCTACGTGCCGCTTAAGACCAAGCTGCTCGAGGCTGCCGAGCGGCGCGGCCTCAGGACGTCCGACGGCCTCGACATGCTTCTCTATCAAGCGGTGCGCGGCTTCACCTTGTGGTTCGGCGTGAAGCCCGAGGTCACCCGGGAGCTTAGGGAAATGCTGGCCGCCGATGTGATGAAGTCGAGCTGAGCTGAAACCAAGCCCTAGGAGGCAACGCGGCGATCCCGCCACAGGTCGGGGTTTGCGCGCATCCACTCAGCATATGCCCTTATGCCGGCCTCAAGCGAGTGGACCGGCGCATAACCAACGTCGGAGGCAAAATTGGTTCCGGCGAGCGGCCCGCGCAAGCTGGTATAGCGGGTCCATGGCTCGGTGCCGGGCCCGAGCTCGATGACGGCGCCGGGCACCGCACGCCGCACCGCTTCTGCGGCCTCCCCGGCCGTGAAGTTGACGCCAGGTCCGAGGTGATAGGTTGCAAAACGCAGACGCGGCGCGGCGGCCGCCGCGAGGAGCCCTTCGGCAACATCGCCGACGAAAGTGAAGCTCGCCGAGAAGTCCGCTCCGCCCTCGCGGATCGGCTGTCCGCGCAAAGCCCGCAGCAGATAGGACGGGATCGGGCCTCGCGTCGGCTGATCGGAAACGATGGGCGGCCCGTATACCCACGAGATGCGCACGGTGGCGGCGGACAGCTCATACTCGGTGCGGTACATGCGCGTCAGCATTTCCGCGCACAGCTTGGTCGTGCTGTAGACGTTGGCGGGCGCCGGTGCTGCGTCCTCGGGAATAGGGCTCACCGTGTCGGGGCGCGTCTGGAACACGGAGCCGGTGCTGATAAGCAGGAAGCGGCGCCAAACCCTCAAGCGCGCACATTCGAGCAGATTGGCGGTGGCGCTCACGTTGGCCTCTATGGCCGAGAGCGGTGCCGGGCGTGCGTAGGCCTCGTTGGAGACGGCGGCGGCATGAATGCAGGCGTCGATGGCGTGCGCCTGCGCGATCGCGCGGACTGCACCCGCGTCGGCGAGGTTGCACTGCAGCCACTTGACATTCGGCCCGGCCGCTTTGGCTGCTGCCGGATGAAACCTTCCGTAGTGGAGCGCAACAACGTTCATGCCGCGCCGCGCGGCCTGCCGCACGATCTCGTAGCCGACATGGCCCATGGCACCCGTTACAAGCAGGCTCATGTCGCACCCCTTAATGCGATCTAGCTGCCAAATCCAAACCACCGGCAGGGGGTGTCCCAGAATATTCTCCTGCGATGCTCAGGATTGGGTACCAGCCGCTCGAACAGTTTCAGTAGCGGCCCGTAGTCAATGCGTTCTTTCGCCTTCACGAATGGCCAATCGGAAGCCCAAACGCAGGCATCCACCGTGAATGTATCGATGAGCGCCCTGACAAACGGCCAGGCATCCTCATGCGGGTGGGGGCAGCGCGAGAATTTGGCATAGCCGGAGAGCTTGACGCACGCGCGACCGGATCGGCCGAGATCGAGCAGCGCCTGAAAGCCCGGCTGATCCAAGCCGGCCGCAACATCGGGCCGGCCGCAGTGGTCGATCACGAGCCTCACTTGCGAACGCGCAAGCAAATCGTAAAGCTCCGCGAGCTGATCCTTCTCCGCCTGGATCTGAAGCAAGAGATCGAGATCGGTCAGGCGCGCCAGCAGATCTTGTGTGCCAATGTAGTAATCGACCCCGTTGATCGTGGAGTTGAAGGCGATGCCGACGATGCCCTTCCCTTTGAGCGCGGCCAACTCACCCATGGTGACGTCGTTGGCAACCACCGCTACGCCCCTGCAGCGTCCGCCGCTCTTCGCTATGGCGTCGAGCAGGCAGCGGTTGTCGGTGTTGTAGCCGGAGTTCGGACCGACAACGAGCGCATAGCGCACGCCATAGCAGTCCATCACGTGCCTGAATTGCGCGGCCGTTGCGATCTCCTGTCCCGCCGGGCGATAGGGGGTGTCGGGCTGATAGGGGAAGCGGGCGGGGTCGAAGACGTGGTTGTGGCAGTCGATCTTCGGCTCATCGAAAATGGACATCGAGGACGTTCCCCGCTCGTTTTGCGACGGCCGTAGTCCAAGCAATATGACCCGGCCCGCGCATCTCGCCGCAGCTTACGCCTTCATCTTTGCCTCGACACCGAGGATGCCGGAGGGCTTCACCATCAGCACCACGACGAGCAGGATGAAAGCGTAGACATCCTTGTAGGTGCCGGACACGTAGCCGGCGCCGAGGCTCTCAAACACCCCGACCAGCAGCCCGCCGACGATGGCGCCGGGCAGGCTGCCGAATCCGCCGACGACAGCCGCCGCAAATGCCTTGATCAGAACGCCGATGCCCATCAGAACCTGCACGTAATTGATCGGCCCGATCAGCACTCCGGCGGCGGCCCCCAGCGCGCAGCCGATGCCGAAAATGACGGAGATCATCAGCGGCACGTTGACCCCGCTCAGGAAGGCGATGTCCTTGTTGTGGGCAACAGCGCGCATGGCTAGGCCGAGCATGGTCTTTCTCAGCACGACGTGGAGGCCGAGCATCAAGGCAACCGCCACGACCACGATCCACACGTACGACATCGGCAGCGCCAGATTGCCGATCTCCACCGGCATTCCGAACGGTACGGGAAATGGCAGCGGCTTTGCGCCCCAGATCAAAAACGCGACGTTCTGCAGGACGATCGACATGCCAAAGCCCGCAATGATCATGCCCATGCCGGCGACCGTGTAACCGCCGCCCGCGCGCGTCAGTCGGCGGTAAAACAAGCGCTCGATGAGAACGCCTAGCAAACCGGTCAAGGTGATGGCGAGAAGAAGCGTCGGAACGTAAGGCAGGGCCAGCTTCTCGAACAGCACGAGCCCGATGAAGGCACCGATCATGTAGATCTCGCCGTGGGCGAAATGCACAATGTCGAGGCCCGAGTAGATGAGCGAGATGCCGAGCGCGACGAGCGCATAGACCATGCCGACCGACAGGCCGACGATGACGAGATCGATGAAGTAGCCCACGTTCTTCTGCCCTTGCCTCTTCGGTTTCCTTTAGCGGAGGGGCTGTCAGAGCTGCGCCTCGCGATTGGCGACCGTGCCGCCGAGATAGGAAAGCCTCACGTTGTCGTCGTGAATGAGCTTCTCGGCGGGTCCTTCGATGTGAATGACGCCGTCCTTGATCACGTAACCGTAGTCCGCAAGCAGCAGAGCCATGCGCACGTTCTGCTCGATCATCAGTACTGTCATGCCGTCGCGGGTGATGCGATGGATCGTGCGGAAGATGTCGAGCACCACCTGCGGAGCGAGGGCAGCGCTCGGCTCGTCGAGCATGATCATTTTCGGGTTCGACATCAGGCCGCGACCGATGCACACCATCTGGAGCTGGCCTCCTGATAACGTTCCCGAGAGCTGATTGCGCTTCTCCTTCAACACCGGAAAGTAGCTGTAAACTTGTTCGAGGTTTCGTGCCATCGCAGCGCGGTCCCGCACCACGTAGGCGCCGAGCTTCAAGTTCTCCTCGACGGTCATGGCTGGGAAGGCTTCCTTGCCCTGGGTGACCTGAACCAGGCCGAGGCGCACGATCCGGTCGGGCCGCAAGCCGTCGATGCGAGCCCCGTCGAAGGTGATCGAGCCGCTCCAGGGCCTGATCAGCCCCGACACGGCCTTGAGCAGGGTGGACTTGCCGGTGCCGTTGCCGCCGAGGAGCGCGACAATGCGGCCGCGATCGACCTTCAGGCTCGCGCCGTTCAAGATCTGGACGGTGCCGTAGCCGGCCACGAGGTCCCTTATCTCCAACATGCAACGTCGACAGTCTTCCTCGCAGGCCTGTCGCCCCGCAGCGGCTTCATGCCGACTGTAGGAAAGCCCGCACCTCCTCGTCCCGCATCTCCTTGCCGAGATAGGCTTCGATGACGCGATGATCCTCCTTGATCTCGGCGGGCGAACCCTCGGCGATCTTTTCGCCGTGCTCGAGCACGCTCACGATCTCGCAGGTCTCCATCACTACCTTCAAGATGTGCTCGATGATGATGACGGTGAGGCCGAAGCGGTTCTTGAGCGCCAGCACGGTGTTGAGCAGGATATCGACATTGACGGGCGACAGGCCGGCCGCGGGCTCATCGAGCATGAGCAGCTTCGGCTTCATGGCCATGGCGCGGCCCAAAGCGAGCAAGCGACGCTGGCCGCCCGACAGCTCCCCCGCCGGCATGTCGGCGTAGTCGGCGAGACCGATGAAGGCCAGAAGCTCCATCATCTCCGCCCGCACGCGCCGCTCTTCCGCCCACACTTTACGAGAGCCGACGACGGCTGAGGCAGAACCGTAGCCAATGAGGCTGTGGTGTCCGATCAGCATGTTCTCAAGCACGCTCATACCGGTGAAGATGCGCAGGAGCTGAAAGGTGCGCGCCACCCCACGGCGGGCGATCTCGTGCGCCTCACGATCGGTGATGTCCTCACCGTTGAAAACGATGCTGGCCCCGGGCTCGGGCCTGTACACGCCGGAAATCACGTTGAACAGCGTCGACTTGCCCGAGCCGTTGGGCCCGATGATGCCGCGCACCTCGCCCGGACGCACGCAAAGGTCGACCTTGGACAGGGCGGTCATGCCACCGAAGCGCTTGGTCAGATTGCGGGCCTCTAGCAGCATGGTCTCAAGCCTCGCCCCCGGGCGCCGCAGCCGCTTGCTCGGCCCTGCGCCGGCGGATCGCCTTGAAGCGCCGCCGCACGATCATATCGTCGATGATGCCGCCGATGCCGCGGGGCATGAACATCACCGTCAGCACGATCACGGAGCCGAACATCGCCATGCGATACTGGTAGTAGTCGCGGGTCAGGTCGTCGATAATGGTCACCACAATGGCGCCGATCACGCCGCCCCAGATGTGGCCGATGCCGCCGAACACGACCATCAACAGCAAGGTGACCATCTCGGTTATGGTGTAGCTGTTGGGATGCAGGAACCCCGGCGACATGTGGGCCTGCAGACTGCCGGCGCAGCCGGCATAAAGCGCACTGATGACGAAGGCGATCACCTTGTACTTGCGCACGTTGACGCCGCTCGCGGCGGCGGCGAGCGGGTCCTCTCGTAACGCTTTGAACGCGCGGCCGATGTCGGAGCTCAGGATGCTGAAGGAGAAATAGAGCCCGAGCAGGGCCAGCGGCATGGTGATGTAATAGTAGGAGCGATGATCGCCGAGGGAGACGCCGCCAATACTGGGGGGCGGAATGCCTTCATAGCCGATGCCGGCGCCGAGCCATTCGGTGCCGGAAATGACGATCCGCACCGACTCGGCAAGCCCTAGCGTCGCCAACGCCAGGTACGCCCCTTCAAGCCGAAACGAGGGGATACCGACGATGGCACCGGCGAAGCCCGTCACCAGCATCGCCGCGGGCAGTGCCACCCAGAACGGCAGACCGAGCTTGGTCGAAAACACCGCCGACGCGTAGGCGCCGATGGCCGCCAGCGCGATGTGGCCCACCGTCACCTGGCCGGCGAATCCTTTGACGATGTTGAGACCGACCGCGAGGATGATGTTGATGCAGATCACGTTCACCACGAACTGGGTGTACGTGTTCATTAGGAAGAAAGGCACCGGCAACAGGCATAGCCAAGCGATGATCCAAGGCACAATCGGGTGCAGTGAGCCGACCGTGGAGGCGATCACGCCGCTCTGAGCCGTCTGCTCGGCGTTCCGTACCGCTTCTGTCGCCACGTTCTATCGGTGCCTTGCAGGCTGGAAGATTGCGGTGACATCCAATCCCGGCGGCCACCGGGTGCGGCGGCCGCCGGATGCCAGAGATGGGCTCGGACGCTCAGAGGCCGAAATCTGCATCGAACGACACGCGAGCGAGCACGCGCATGTCGTAGTCCTTGCCGCCCTTGGTGTACTCGACCAGTATGCCGGTACGGTTGCCGTCGCGGCATTGCGGCGTCGGGTCCTTGCAGAAGTTAATCGGCCCCGAGGCGAGCCCGCTGTAGTTCCTGATGTTGGCGAGTGCGTCGCGGATCGCGGCCCGGTCAGCCTTGAGGGAAGCGTCGGTCAGCTCAAGCTTGGCGTTCTTCAGCGCGAGCTTGACGATTTGCGCAGTCTCATAGGCCTGGCTGAAATCGTGGTCAGGGCAGCGGACCTTGTATTTCTCCTGCACCATCTTCACGAAGGCCTGAGCCACGGGCCGCTCGTCCTTGCAGGAGAACGCGGCGGCGAAGGTGAGCCCGACCACGGCGTCCCCGGCCAGCTCGGGCACCGGTGCGTTGGAAGCCGCGGATGCCGCTACACGACGAACCTTGCTCGGAATTCCGACCTCTGCAGCCTGCTGGGTGATACGCGCGATGGCGTCAAGCTGACCCCCGATCGCCAGCACGTCCGGGTTAAGGGACTTGATCTTGAGCAGATGCGAGCGGAAATCGAGATCCGTCTCCTGCATCTGCGCCTCGTAAAGCGGCTCGACCTTATAGGTCCTGCGCATGTAGTCCATGTAGTCCTTGGCGAAGCTGATCGCCGCACCGTCGGTCGTGAACAGATAGGCGACCTTCTTGCCGACGTTCTCCGACAAGTACTTGGCATGGACCGAAGCATAGAAGCGCTCCGAGACCGAGGTTCGGAACACCCAAGCACTGCCCTTCTTGGTAATGTTGGAATTGGTCGAGTGAGGGATAATCTGCGGCACCTCCTCCTTGGCCGTCACGTCGACCATCGGCAGGGATACTGAGCTGCAGGTCGAACCAAGCACGAGGTGCACCTTGTGCTGGTGAATGAAACGGTTGACGTTGGCAATGCCCTTGTCCGGCTTGCATTCATCGTCGAGCAGAATGACCTCAACCTTCTTGCCGTTGATGCCGCCGGAGGCATTTACGGCCTCAAGCTCATCCTTGGTCATCTGACCGTACTTGATGCCGTTCTCCACCACCATGCGCAGCGTGACGCCGATGCGGATCACACCATCCTCGGCATAGGCGGCCGTCGGGGCGAGCCCCGCGGCAAGCATCGCGGCGGGCAGCAGCGCCCGAACCGACCGGATCCTGAAGTGCGTCATAAGCGTTCCTCCGTGTCGTTTGTCTGGTCGGACTTCCTCACACCGAACTTCGGGTGGCAGCGCCCGGCTGCCGACCCTTCGTCGATCTGATTGCTTGGCATCGTCGGCCCGGGCCGCCCGATCCGGTCAGCCCTGAGGGCGGTTGCGCGTAGCGGCTGGCCGCTACTGTCGAACGGATGACATAGCCCCCCTTGTTGATGCCTGAGCCAGCCTGCTGCGGGCCCCAGATGAGGTCAATGACCAAGATTTTCAGCCACCTTAACCTAATGTTACTTTCTGTGAAAGGCATCGCGGGGGCTGGTGGCTGACCGATCCGGCTCAGCGCCACAACGCTGGCTCTGCATGTGTCCGCGCAGCGAAGCGACGAAAAACGCGCAATAGCTCGAAAGCGTGGTGTCCTTCCGGTAGGCGATATAGGTTTCAAAGACGGTCGGCTCGACGATCTCGAGGGCGCGCAGGTTCGGCCAGTTGTCGGCCGCCAGCGTAAACTCGTCGATGATCGCCACACCGAGCCCGCTGGTGACGAGCGCGCAAACGGTCGAACCGAAACGGGCGCGGATCGTAACCTCGTAGGAAAGGGCGTGGTTGGAGAAGATCCCGGCCATGATCCGCCCATAGGGGTCGTTGGGATCGATACCGATCAGAGGGTACTTCACGATCTGGTCGGCCGAGACCCTATCGCGATGCGCCAGCGGATGTCCTTTTGGCACGATGCACTTGAGGCGCCCCTTGGCGAGCGGCTCGAAGGTGAGCATCGGGTGCTCCACCTTGTGGCTGACCGCTACGATCTCGCCCTTGCCCAGCAGCAGGTAGTTGATGGCCTCCTCGATTTTCAGAATGTCGATGTCGATGAGCAGATTAGGATACTTGCGCCGGACATCGGCGACGGCCCGCGGAACCATCACGTTGGAGATGCTCGGTACTGAGCCGATCTTGAGCTCCGCGTCGGCGCCCCGCTTGAGGCGTTTGACCAGGAAGTGCAAATCCTCGACCTTATCGTATACGCTGTTGATCTGGTCGAAGATGTCGTTGGCCTCGCTCGTCGGCGTGTAGCGACCGGCTTTCCTGCTGAACAGCTTGAGGCCGAGCATGGCCTCCGCGTGCTTCATGACGCGGCTGATGCCGGGCGAGGAGACGTTGAGCAAGCGGGCGGCGCCACCGACGCTGCCCGTCACCATGATGGCCCGGATGACCTCGATCTGGCGGAGCGTGAGCATCAGCACTCGGCGTCGAACAACGGCTGTGGAGGCTAGCGCGCGCGCGGCCGATCGCCAACCGGTTGAGGTCTGACCCGGTTTTCGACCGGGGCTGCGCGCTGCCCTGCTTTTCGTTTTGCGTGCATGATCCTGGCGCCCCCTTGTTCCTCCCTCTCTTGCCGACGCGATGGCAATGTAACATCAGGTTTAGTGGAGCCCAAATCTTCGTCATTGACGGACCCGCCGCCAGCGAGATGGCATGGCCGGCGCGGGCGAGGAGGCCCGCCGTGCAGCGGTGCGTTTTCGCTCGTCCCGGGGGAGCCCCATGAAACTGTCGATCGCCACAGTGTGTCTCAGAGGGGCCCTGGACGAAAAGCTCGAGGCCATTGCCGCTGCCGGCTTCAAAGGCGTCGAGCTCTTTGAGAACGACCTTTTGTCCTTCCATGGCACCCCAGGCGACGTTCGCCGGATGGTCGGCGATCTCGGCATGGAAATCGTCACGTTCCAGCCGTTCCGAGATTTCGAGGGCATGCCCCCCGACAAACGCGCGCGCGCGTTCGCTCGGGCCGAGCGCAAGTTCGACCTCATGCAGGAGCTCGGTTGCGATCTGCTGCTCGTGTGCTCGAACGTCTCGCCCGAGAGCCACGGCGGCATCGACCGGGCGGCGGCCGACCTCAATGAGCTCGGCGAGCGCGCGGCCGGACGGGGCCTGCGCATCGGATTCGAGGCGTTGGCCTGGGGCCGTCACATCAACGACTACCGTGACGCCTGGGAGGCAGTGCGGCGCGCTGACCACGAAGCCGTCGGATTGGTGCTCGACAGCTTCCACATCCTCGCCCGCAGGACCGACCTCAAGGCGATGTCGGCCATTCCGCGCAACCGCATATTCCTGGTGCAGGTTGCGGACGCTCCGGTCCTCGACATGGACACCTTGTCGTGGAGCCGCCATTTCAGGAACTTCCCCGGCCAGGGCGAGCTGCCGGTGCTCGACTTTATGGCCGCGTTGCAGACGACGGGCTACGACGGCGTGCTGTCGCTCGAGATCTTCAACGACCAGTTCCGTGCAGGCTCCGCCCGCAGCGTCGCCATCGACGGCCGCCGCTCGCTGCTCTATTTGATGGACGAACTGCGCCTGCGCACGGGTATTACCTACCCCGCCCTCCCCCCGCTGCCGACGCGATCGAAGTGCCTGGGTACGGAGTTCATCGAATTCACCGTCGATGAGGACACCGAACCGCGCTTAGAGAAGCTGCTCAGCGGCCTTGGCTTCGCCAGAACCGGCGTGCACAAATCGAAAGCCGTGACGCGATGGTCGCAGGGCGACATCAACCTGGTCGTCAACACTGACAAGGAGGGCTTCGCGCACTCCTACAACATCATGCACGGGACCTCGGTGTGCGCCATCGGCATCAAGGTCGACGATGCCGCCAAAACCCTCGACCGGGCCAAGCGGCTGCTCGATCAACCCTTCCGCCAGGCCGTCGGGCCGGGCGAGCTCGAGATCCCCGCCGTGCGCGGCGTCGGCGGCAGCCTGCTCTACTTCATAGATGGGCACAGCGAACTCGCCCGCGTTTGGGACGTCGAGTTCACGCCCACAGGCGAACCGGGCGCCGGGCGCGGCGCAGGACTTACCAGGGTCGATCACATCTCCCAGTCGATGCACTACGAGGAGATGCTCACCTGGCTGCTCTTCTACACTTCGCTGCTCGATCTGTCGAAGATGCCCGAGCAGGACGTTCTCGACCCGGGCGGGCTCGTCAAGAGCCAAGTGGTGCAGGCCAGCGATGGTGCGCTCAGAGTCGTGCTCAACGCCTCACAGTCCAAGCACTCCATGTCGGCGCGCTTCGTCTCCGAGGCGTTCGGCTCCGGCGTGCAACACATCGCCTTGGCGAGCGACGACATCTACGCGACGGTTCGCACCCTGAAGGCAAACGGCGTATCGCTGCTCACGGTCCCCGACAACTATTACGACGACATTGAGAGCAAGACCGACCTCACGGCCGACCAAATCGATGCTCTCAGGGTCCACAACCTCCTTTACGATCGCGACGCGGGCGGCGAGTACCGGCAAGCCTACACGCAGACGTTCGACGATCGCTTCTTCTTCGAGATCGTCGAGCGGCGCGGATACAAGGGCTTCGGCGCCAGCAACGCACCGATTCGGCTCGCCGCCCAGTCGCGTCTCGCCAGCAACCCGATCCCCTAATCAGGAGGTCTCGACGGTGGAGTTCTCCCTGTCCAGCGAGCAGCGGCTGCTCGTCGATACGGTGCGTAGGTTCATCGCCGAGCATCTCGCGCCGCTGGAGGATGAGGTCGAGCGCGAGGGGCGGCTCGATCCGGCCACGGCCCGCTCCATATTCGAGAAAGCCAACAGCCTCGGCCTCTATGCCATGAACATGCCCGCCGCGCTCGGCGGAGGCGGACTTTCGGCGCTCGATACGATGCTGGTCGAGGAGCAGTTCGGGCATACCACCGACATCCTCGTGCGCAGAGCCTTCGGCAACGTCTACGAAGTGTTGCTGGCGTGCGAAGGCGAGCAGCGACAGCGCTGGCTGCTGCCGACGGTCAAGGGCGAGCGAACGTGCAGCATCGCCATCACCGAGCCCGGCGCCGGGTCGGATGCGGCGGGCATTGCCACCCGAGCGAGCAAAGATGGACGTGGATGGCGCCTGACGGGACGCAAGCACTTCATCAGCGATGGGCTCTACTCGGACTACTTCGTGGTTTCCGCCGTTACCGGCCAGGCGCGAACCATCTCGCTGTTCCTCGTCGACAAGAACCTGCCAGGCGTCACGGTGGGGCGCGACCAGCCGATGATGGGGCTCCGAGGCACCAGTCACGTCGAGCTGCATTTCGACGACGTCAAACTCGACGCCGAGTCCTTGCTCGGAGGCGAGGGCAACGGCATGAAGCTGATCCAGGAGACGCTTGGCCGCGTGCGCCTCGCCCAGGTCGCCGCTCGCGCCGTGGGCAAGGCGTCTCGCGTGCTGGCGCTTGCCACCAGCTATGCCGGCGAGCGTCGTCAATTTGGCAAGGCGATCGGCGAATTCCAGCTCATCCAGCAGCTTATCGCCGACAGCGTAATCGAGATCAACGCGGCGCGCCTGATGGTGCTGCGCGCAGCTTGGGAAATCGACCAGGGCAGGGATGCACGCGACTGGATCTCGATGGTCAAGGTAGAGGCCTCCGAGATGCTGGGCCGCGTCGTCGACCGAGCCGTGCAGATCTTTGGCGGCATGGGTTTTTGCAAAGAGCTGCCCATCGAGCGCTACTATCGAGACGCACGCGTCTATCGCATTTTCGACGGCACCTCCGAGATCCATCGCGGTCTGTTGGCGCGTGCGGCCCTGAGGAAGGGCCCTCCGCTGTTCGACATCGGCGCATGACGCGACGCCCCCAGCGACCCGATACGCGGCAGGTCACGCCAGCAGGGCGCGGACCGCCGCAAGGCGATCGACCGCTTCGTGGCCGAGGACACCTGGCCCCTCGCCAGAGCTCCGTACTTGCTGCATTCCTCACCGTGCGCGCCCCGCGGTGCAGCACGACGTTTATGGCACCCTTCGGCTGCGGCCCGGTGGCACTGCTAGGTGAGAAGCTCCAGTGGAACGGCAACTCCCTCCGCGCGGGCCCTGTCGAGCGCATCCTGCCGCCGCCGGCCCGGGAGCCGCACCCCGGGTTCCTCGCTAATGGCCCGCAGCAGCAACGCGATGTGGCTCGCCGCATTGGGCGTACCGAGCCGGTCGGTTGAAAGCGCGATCAAGAGCTGACCGGTGGCGGGGGGCGGCCCGTCCGCATCGAGATAGGAACTTGCCTCGAAGGCGAACCTCGCGCCGGTCAGTCCGGCGGCGAGAACTTCCACCATCAGCGCAAGGGCCGTGCCCTTGGCGTCACCGACCGGCAACAGCGTGCCCGCGAGGGCGGCTTGCGGATCCGTTGTCGGGCGGCCCCCCTCGTCGAGCGCCCAGCCTTCAGGGATCGGCTCGCCCCGTTGCCTGGCCGCCAGGATGTTGCCCCGCGCCACCTTGGAAAGCGAGAGATCGACCACCACCGGCGGACCATCCTCGTTCGGGGCTGCGAAGGCGATCGGGTTGGTGCCGAATAGGGCGCGCCGGCCGCCCCACGGCGCCATCGCCCGCGGCGTGTTGGCGAACATCAACCCGACATGCCCGGCGGCAGCGATACGCTCGACCACGAATCCCATGGCGCCGCAGTGATGGGAACGGCGCACACCGGCCACCGCCACGCCGAGCTCCTCCACCGGCTCCAGCACAGCCTCCACGGCCAGATCGAGCGCCGGATAGGCGAAGCCATGGGCAGCGTCGATGACGGCGAGCGCGGGCGCGGTGCGTTCCATGGACGGGACGGCGAACCCGTCGATCTTGCCGCAACGGGCCTGTTCGGCATAGGAGGTGACGCGCGAAAGGCCGTGCCCCTTAAGACCGCAGGCCTCTGCCACGACCAGTGCCCGGGCCACCGATCGGGCGTTCGCGGGTGACGTGCGGTTCGATACAAGAACGCGCTCAACCAGCGCTTGCGCTGCCTCCAGCGACATCCTGCGTTCATTGACCACGCTTCCGGCTCCCCCTTTACGCTGGCGCCCGTTCGCTGCGGGCCAAGACTTGGTCTCTCCTGCCGTGCGATCCGGCGACCCGCGATTGACAACCGATCCGTTCGCGTGACTTAGGTCATATCGATGCCTCAGGTGATGCCGGAGGGACATTCAATGAGCATACCCCAGCTCCTTGTCCATGACCGCAGGGACAACGTCGGCGTAGTGGTCGTGGAGGGCCTTAAGGCCGGCACGGACATGCTGTGCGTGGTCACCGAGGACAATTCGTCGTTTCGCCTAAAGAGCGTGGCCGACATCCCGATTGGCCACAAGGTGGCCTTAAAACCGCTCAAGGCCGGCGACACGGCGATCAAGTATGGCGAGGATATCGGCCGGATCATCGCCGACGTTCCGGCCGGCGGGCACGTCCACGTGCACAATCTGAAGACCAAGCGCTGGTGAGGGGGCCCTCATGGCATTCAACGGCAACTCCAAGTTCATGGGCTACCGGCGCGAGAACGGCCGGGTGGGGGTCCGCAACCATGTGGTCATTCTGCCCGTTGACGACATTTCCAATGCCGCCTGCGAGGCGGTCGCCAACAACATCAAGGGCACGATGGCGCTGCCGCACGCCTACGGGCGGCTGCAGTTCGGCAAGGACCTCGACCTTCACTTTCGCACCTTGATCGGCACCGGCGCCAATCCCAATGTCGCTGCATGCGTGGTCATCGGCATCGAACCGGGCTGGACCGGGCGCATCGTCGACGGCATCGCCAAAACCGGCAAGCCGGTCGCCGGTTTCTGGATCGAGCAGAACGGAGATCTGAAGACGATCATGGACGCCTCGCGCAAGGCCAAGGAGTTCGTTCACTGGGCGAGCGAACTGCAACGCGAGCCTTGCCGGCTCTCTGAACTGTGGATCTCGACCAAATGCGGCGAGAGCGACACCACCACCGGCCTCGGCTCCTGCCCAACGGTCGGCAATATGTACGACAAGCTAATCCCGCATGGCATCTATGGGGTTTTCGGCGAGACCTCGGAGATCACCGGCGCGGAGCACATTTGCAAAGCGCGCGCTGCGACACCCGAAGTCGGCGAGCGCTGGTACGCCATGTGGAAAGCCTACCAGAGCGAGGTGATCGAGGCACATAAGGTGGACGACCTCTCCGACAGCCAGCCGACCAAAGGCAATATCGAGGGCGGGCTCACCACCATCGAGGAGAAGGCCCTCGGCAACCTGGAAAAGATTGGCCGCAAGTGCCGTTACATCGATGTCCTGGATCCGGCGGAGGCGCCGCGGTCAGGCCCTGGGCTCTACTTCATGGACACCTCATCGGCCGCAGCCGAGTGCGTGACGCTGATGGCGGCAGCGGGCTTCGTGGTGCACACCTTCCCGACGGGTCAAGGCAACGTTATCGGCAACCCCATCGTGCCCGTGATCAAGCTTTCGGCCAATCCGCGCACGATCCGCACCATGAGCGAACACGTGGACCTCGACGTATCGGGCATCCTACGGCGCGAGATGACGATCGAGCAGGCGGGCGATGCACTGATCGACATGGTGGTGCGCACCGCAAGCGGCCGGGCGACCGCTGCCGAGGCGCTCGGCCACAGGGAGTTCGTCATGACCAAGCTCTACAGGAGCGCCTGAGGAAGGTGCGCGGCCGTTCGCCGACGAAAGGAAGCTGGCAAGGGCACTCACCTCCGCCCTTTTTCGCCAATAATGACCAATAATGAAACGTGTGGCCCGTCGTCCCGCCGGCATGACGGGCGAGGAATGTGCGGACGATTGCGCCGACGACGCCGGCTCCGCGACGTCGTCGTCGGGCCATCAATGCCATGATTCTATTGGGAAATCATGGTGAGCCCGGTTGGAGTCGAACCAACGACACCCTGATTAAAAGTCAGGTGCTCTACCGCTGAGCTACGGGCCCCGTGTTCGGCTCATGACCGTGCTGACTTCGGGCCTTGTGGCGGGAACCATCATCGCTGTCAAGACGGGGCCAAGTCTTTCGCCCGAGCTGCATTGGGCGTTCCGGACTCACGCCGGAGTACGCCGATAGGCTAGGTTCACCCGCCCTGTCTGAGGGACGGGCCCGGCGCGTGCCTCGACGTGCCGGCATCGAGCGAGGGCGTTGCCGCATGCAGGAGAGCGCAATCGGACGCGAGGGTGGGCGCATCCCAGGCCAGATCCAGGCGATTGGACTGATGGCGCTCGCCGTCACGCTGTTTGCCGGGCTCGATGCCGCGGGCAAGTACCTCGCCTCGGTGATGGGCGTGCCGGTGATGCAGATTATGTGGCTGCGGTTTCTCGGCCAGTTCGCGCTGATCCTGCTGTTGGTACCGGCATTCGGCATCCTGAGCGCAAAGGGCCTGTTCATCACACGCCGGCCCGGCCTTCAGCTCATCCGCTCGCTGATGATGGCGGCGACCACGGGATTCAATTTCGTCGCGCTCAAGTATCTCCGACTCGATCAGACCATCTCCATCATCTTTCTCACGCCGCTGGTGGTGGCCCTGCTCGCCGGCCCCTTCCTCGGCGAGTGGGTGGGATGGCGACGCGCCGTGGCTATCCTGGTCGGGTTCGCCGGCATTCTGCTGGTCGTGCGACCGGGATTTGCCGACGTGCACCCCGCCGTGCTCTATTCGTTTGCGGCGATGCTGGCCTATGCGGTGTTCAGCCTGCTGACCCGCCATCTCGTCGCCTACGACCCGCCGCTCGTCACCCTGTTCTATTCAATGTTCGTGGGCACGCTGTTACCCATCCCCTTCGTGCTCGATCAGTGGGTGGCGCCGCCCAGCGCACTTGCCTGGCTTTTGCTTCTCTCCTTGGGCATCCTCGGCGGCACCGGCCACTACCTCTACATCCTCGCTCACCGCCTGGCGCCCGCCTCGACCGTGGGTCCATTCATCTATCTGCAGGCGGTCTCGATGACCGCGCTCGGCTACATCATCTTCGCGGATGTGCCCGACGTGTGGACCATCGCCGGTCTCTGCGTCGTCATCGCCTCCGGCATCTACCTGATCCATCGCGAGCATATCGTTGCCCGCCAGTCGCAGGCGAAGCACTGATCCGGCCCCGCCCGGGTCAGGGAAAGGACGCAAAGGCGCCCTTCGGGCGTCAGCCACCCGCCGCTTCCGTCTCCATCCCGTCAAGGCGTACCTTGCACTCTTGTGCGAAGGCAGCAAAGCGGTTCTCGGCGATGGCGGCACGCATCGCCGCCATCAACTCCTGGTAGAACCAAATATTGGTCCACGACAGGATCATCGAGCCGAGGTACTCGCCCGACTTGACGAGGTGGTGGAGGTAAGCGCGCGAGAAGGTGCGGGCGGCCGGACAGGCGCTCGCCGGATCGAGCGGCCTCGGATCATCGGCATGGCGTGCGTTGCGCAGGTTGAGGCGCCCGTTCCAGGTGAAAGCGTGGCCGTGCCGGCCAGCACGCGTCGGCATCACGCAATCGAACATGTCGAGGCCCCGCGCCACCGCTTCGATGAGGTCGGCTGGCGTGCCGACGCCCATGAGATAGCGCGGCTTGGCGGAAGGGATAAAGGGAAGCGTGTCCTCGAGGGTTCTCAGCATCAGCTCCTGTCCCTCGCCTACGGCAAGGCCGCCGACCGCGTAGCCGGCAAAGTCCATGGCAGCAAGCGCCTCGGCCGAACGGCGCCTGAGCTGCCGATCCGTCCCGCCCTGCACTATGCCGAACAGAGCCTGGCCCGGCCGCGCGAGGCCAGCCGCACGTTGCGCGCAGAAGGCACGCGTCGACCGCTCAGCCCAGGCGAGCGACAGCTCCATGGCACGGCGCACTTCGCTCTGCTCCGCCGGCAAGGCGAGGCACTCGTCGAGCTGCATCAGGATGTCGCTGCCGAGCATGCACTGGATCTCGATCGCCCGCTCGGGCGTCAGCAGATGGGAGGCGCCGTCGAGGTGTGACTGGAAGGCGACCCCGTCCTTGCCGACCGACCGAAGCTTGGCGAGTGACATCACCTGAAACCCGCCCGAGTCGGTGAGGATCGGGCCGCGCCAGCCCATGAAGGTGTGGAGACCGCCGAGCTTGGCGATCCGCTCGGGCCCCGGGCGCAGCATCAGATGGTAGGTATTGGCCAGGATCACGTCGGCCCCGGCCGCCCTCACCTGATCGGGATAGAGCGCCTTGACGGAAGCTGCCGTGCCGACCGGCATGAACGCCGGTGTACGGATGATGCCGCGCGAAGTGCTGATCCGTCCTGTGCGTGCGGCTCCGCTGGTCGCCTCGATGGTGAAAGAAAACGGCGGGTCCGTCATGGCGCTGCCGGAAATAGCAGGCAAGCGTCGCCATAGGAATAGAAACGGTAGCCGCGAGCGATCGCATGGGCGTAGGCAGCCCGCATCGTGGCAAGACCGCTGAAGGCGGCGACGAGCATGAACAGCGTCGAACGCGGCAGGTGGAAGTTGGTCATCAGCACATCGACGGCACGGAAGCGGTAGCCCGGTGTTATGAAGATGTCCGTTTCGTCTTGAAAGGGGGCAATGGTGCCGTCCTCACGCGCCGCGCTTTCCAACAACCGCAGCGCGGTGGTGCCGACGGCGACGATGCGGCCGCCACGGGCGCGCACGCGGTTCAGCCCCTCGGCCGTCTCGGCTGCGATCTCGCCCCATTCGCTGTGCATGCGATGCTCGGAGGTATCCTCCGCCTTCACAGGCTGAAACGTTCCGCCGCCGACGTGCAGCGTCACGAAGTGGCGCTCGATGCCGCGGGCTGCCAGTCGTTCCAGCAGTTCGCTGGTGAAATGCAGGCCCGCGGTGGGGGCGGCCACAGCACCTTGCCGTTCCGCATAAACCGTCTGGTAGTCGGCCCGATCCTGTTCCTCGACCGGGCGACGCAGGGCGATATAGGGCGGAAGCGGCGCCTCCCCGAGGATGCCGATCGCCTCATCGAGGTAGGCGCCATGCAGATTGAATGTGAGCTCCACCTCGCCAGCATCGCCCTTGGCGGCAACCTGCGCCTCGAGGCTGCCCAAGAGGCACACCCGCCCCTCGTTGCCGAAACGAATGACGTCGCCGACCGCGAGCCGCCTGCCCGGCCTCGCAAGGGCCCGCCACCGGCTTTCGTCGAGGCGCCTGATGAGATTAACCGCCACGCCGGCGCGCGCCTCGCCGCGGATGCGGACGCCCTCAAGCGCGGCGGGGATCACGCGCGTGTCGTTGAGCACCAGGGCGTCGCCCGGTTCGAGGAGCCCGTGCAGGTCACGCACGATGCGATCCTCAAACATCTCCTCCCGCCCGTTGGGCCCGCGAACCGGCCGCACGACGAGTAGCCGGGCGGCGTCGCGCGGCCGCGCGGGGTGCAGCGCGATGCGGTCCTGGGGCAGCTCGAAGTCGAAGAGGTCGGTGCGCACGGAGCCAGCTACCACCGGGACCGCATGGTCTGCAACCGGCCTAACACGGCCATCGAACCACGAGTTGCACGCCGCAGCCTAGACCGTGTCTGCGGCCACCTTCATCGAAAGGATGCGGTCTGGATTCTGCACCGGCTCCCCGCGCTTGATCTTGTCGATGTTCTCCATGCCCTCCGTGACCTTGCCCCAGACGGTGTACTGCCGGTCGAGAAAACGCGCGTCGTCGAAGCAGATGAAGAACTGACTGTTCGCACTGTCGGGGCTCGCGGCCCGCGCCATGGAGCATACGCCGCGCACGTGCGGCTCGGCATTGAACTCGGCCTTGAGGTTGCCGTACCTGGATCCCCCTGTCCCCGTTCCATGCGGACAGCCGGTCTGCGCCATAAAGCCGTCGATGACGCGATGGAAAGCAACGCCGTCATAGAATCCCTCCCGCGCCAGCTTCTTGATGCGCTCCACGTGCCTCGGCGCGAGATCGGGGCGCATGGCGATCACCACCCTGCCTCTGCTCGTCTCCATGATGAGAGTGTTCTCGGCGTCCTCTATTTCGGCCATGGCGGGGCTCCTTTGTGTGTACCCTGATCAGCTCTTGTCGTCGGAAAGCAGGTACATCTTCACGATGGTATCCGGATCGCTGACGGCCCCCGAGCCCGGCGCGCCGCGCTTGATCTTGTCGACGTGCTCCATGCCGGAGACGACCTTGCCCCAGACCGTATACTGGCCCTTGAGACCGGCGCAGCCGGTGTCGTTGAAGCAGATGAAGAACTGGCTGTTGGCGCTGTTGGGATCGGGCGTGCGCGCCGCCCCGACCGTGCCGCGGACGTAGGGGGTCGGCGTGAACTCGGCCGGCAGCGGCCCATACTTGGAGCCGCCGGCCCCGGTCCCGGTCGGATCGCCGGTCTGAGCCATGAAGCCGTCGATCACGCGATGGAACTTGAGGCCATTGTAGAAGCCCTCCTTGGCGAGCTGCTTGACGCGAGCCACGTGCTTGGGGGCAAGGTCAGGCCTGAGCTCGATGGTCACCTTTCCGGTCTTCAGCTCGATAATGAGCGTGTTGGCTGGATCGGGCCTCTGCGCCTCGACCCGCGTCGCAAGCGGCAGACTGAGAAAGGCGGCGAGCAGGATTCTGAAAAGCCGCATGGGCGAGCACTCCTCGTAATGGACTGTGGCGGCGTGGCCGTCCTCGGCTTGCGTTCAGGATATGGCCTTTGTTGGACGTCGAAATTCAGCGTTTGCCCGCTGCCGCCTTGGCTTTCAGGCGGCGTGCGACGGCTGCCGAGACGAACGGTGTAACGTCGCCATCCATCTGTGCGATCTGGCGCACAAGGTTGGCTGCGATGTGCCGGACTCCCGGGCTCGCGGCCAGAAACACAGTCTGGATCTGCGGCGCCATTTCGCTGTTCATGCCCGCCATCTGCATTTCGTAGTCGAAATCCGTGCCATCGCGCAGGCCGCGGATGATGATGGTTGCACCATGTTCGCGGGCGGCTTCGACCGCCAGGCCGTCGAAGGTGGTCACACGAATCTTGGCGCCGCGTTTCCTGCCGAGCGCCCTGGTTTCGCTCTCCAGCATGGCGATGCGCTCCTCGACGCTGAACATCGGCACCTTGCCGTGGTGGACGCCGATGCCGATGACAAGCTCGTCGACGACATCGAGCGCGCGCGCGATGATGTCGGTGTGGCCGTGCGTGACGGGATCGAAGCTGCCGGAGTAGAAGCCGATATACGCCATGGGCCTTAGTCCTAGCCTGGACGCACGGAGCGGACAACCGCAGCCGCTGCTTTCAAACGGAATTGATCGCCGCTTGCAATCCAACCCTGATGGTTTGTGCCAGGCGTGCCCTGGTAGGGAGAGCGTTGCATGAGTGTTCTCTCGATTTCTCGCCTCGCGGCTGCTGGCGCTGCCGCGGCCGGCCAACCTGAAGAACTGCTTCACGTGCCACCGGCGGCTCGAGAAGCAGGACTTCGTGTTTTCCTACGTGGGCATGAAATCGGCGAAGTGATTGCGGTCAGGGCCGGCGCGCTGCGGCAAGCGCCAGTCCCCCAAGCAGCAGCAGACCGCCTGCCATGCCATCCATGAGCCGCATCCGGCGGGCGGCGAACACGCCACGTACACGGGCGAAGACCACTGTGGACAGCAGGTCGGCAATGCTGATTACGGCGACGAAGGTCACGCCCAGTACCCAGAGCTGCGGCACGACCGGGGCGCCGGTGTCCACGAACTGCGGTAGGAAAGCTCCGAGGAAGAGGAGCACTTTCGGATTGCTGAGGCACACGGTGACGGCCTGTCCGAACCAGCGTCGGCCGCTCGCCGGCCGCGCCCCAAAGTTCGTCGGCTCGCCGCACCAAGCCCCGCGCAGGCGCTGCAGGCCGAGCCACACGAGATAGATGGCACCAATCCAACGCAGCCAGTCGAACCATTCCGACACGAAGCTCATCAGCGACGACATGCCGAGCGCGGCCAGCGTCACCAGCACGGAAAGCCCCACAACATTGCCCGCGAGCGTCCACAACCCGGCCGCCAGCCCATAGGAGGCCACGTTGGCGAAGATCAGCGACAAGGTCGGCCCTGGCGTCCAGGCCAACAGCCAACAGGCCGCCACGAAGGCGATGAAGATTTCTGGGGACATGGGATGATCGCTCAGAGACCATGCCAACCTAGCCTGACGACAAGCATGCGCAAACGCGACATTTTCCCGTAGCATGAGAGGCGGCGCGCACCGCCCAAGGAGAATGGAGCATGAAGACCGTCACTTTGGCGAGCGGCGAGAAAGTCCCGGCCCTTGGCCTCGGCACCTGGCGAATGGGCGAGCGAACAGGAGACCGCGGAGCGGAGGTTCGCGCCCTTCGCACCGGCCTCGATCTTGGGATGACGCTCATTGATACGGCGGAGATGTACGGGGAGGGTGGGGCCGAGGAGGTCGTTGCAGAGGCGCTTGCCGGCCGGCGC
>DATLZB010000154.1:0-11450 GCA_035574175.1 Hyphomicrobiaceae bacterium | reverse complement strand
CGCCGAGCTGCTGGCTCAGAGGCCGACCATAAGCTCGCCCGCCGTCCCCACTCTTCTGCCCGAGCCGGCGCGCGGCGAGATCGCATTCCGGGACGTGCATTTCTCCTATCCGTCGCGGCCGACGAGCCGCTCGCTCTCGGGCGTGTCTTTTCACGTCGCCCCGGGCGAAACGGTGGCGCTGGTCGGCCCGTCGGGGGCCGGCAAGACCACGGTGCTCAACCTGCTGCTCCGCTTCTACGATCCGACCCGGGGCATGATCGAGGTCGATGGTGTCGACATCGCCACCGCAGACCTTGGGGCGCTGCGCTCGCGGATGGCGTTGGTTCCTCAGCAGGTGGCGCTGTTCGCCGACACGGTGATCGAGAATATCCGATACGGCGCACCCCATGCCAGACCCGAGGACGTGCGGCGCGCTGCCGTCGCGGCCCAGGCCGACGGGTTCATCCGGGCGCTGCCCAACGGCTACGAGACGCGGCTCGGCGAGCGCGGCGCAACGCTGTCCGGCGGCCAGCGCCAGCGCATTGCCATTGCCCGCGCCATTTTGCGAAATGCGCCGATCCTGCTGCTCGACGAAGCTACGAGCGCGCTCGATGCGGAAAGCGAGGGGCAGATCCAGCAGGCGCTCGAGGCGGTGATGCACGGGCGCACTACGCTCGTCATCGCGCACCGGCTCGCCACCATTCAGAAAGCGCACCGCATCCTGGTGTTCGACCGCGGCCGGATCGTCGAGGAGGGCACACACACGAACCTCGTTCGCGCCGGCGGGCTCTATGCACGGCTTGCCGAGCTTCAGTTTCCGGCCGAGGCGGCACAGTAGGATCGGCGCGTTGCCGCCAGATCGTGCTCCTTCCGAAAGGCCGTCGGGCTCATTCCGGCGCGGCTCGAAAAGAAGCGCGAGAAGTAGGCGGGGTCGCCGAAGCCCAGGTCACCGGCAATCTGCGCAACCGACATGGTCGTGTAGATCAGGCTGCGCTTGGCCTCCAGCAGGAGACGATCGTGCAGGATCTGCCGGGGCGCCTTGCCGGCAGCTTCCGTACAGGCGGCGTGCAAGCGGTCGGTAGTCACGCAAAGCTCGCTCGCATAGCGCGCAATGCTCCAGCCTTCTCGCAAGCGCAGCTCGACGAGCTTGCGGTAGCGCCGGTAGAGGCCGGCACGGGCCTCGGCGCCCGCTCCGTTGATAGTTCGCAGCGCACGCGTGCGAACGACGCCGACCAGTAGCAGCTTGATGAGGCCCAAGGTCGCACTGACGGAGCCGGGGTAGGAGCCCGAGGCCTCGCGCAAGAGACCCTCAAAGACCGGCTCCAAGGCAACGTCGATCTCCTCGGGCAGGCCCATTGCGGCACTGAACGCTTCGTCGGCGGCAACCCGCAGCGCGAGCGCTTCGGGATCGTGCCTGATCGCCGTGTCCAGAAAATCATCGGCAACCGAAACCACAAAGCCTTCGGTGCCCGGCCGGAACGCAAAACCATGAACGGTATCGGCGGGAATCCACATCAACCAGGGAGCCTCGAACCGTCCTTCCCGACCGTCAATGTGATGGATGCCGCCGCCGACAGTGACAAGGAACGCCTGCGACAGATGGGGATGCCGGTGAGCGCGGATCTGCCAGTCGTGCAGCGGCGCCCGCGAAGAGATCCGCTCGACATGCACAAATCCCGGAACCGTCGCATCACCCGCCTCGCCATAGAGGCGAAATACGGGAATGCCTTGCTCGATTGCCGCCGCCATCTGCCCTCAACGCCACGCAGGCAGGTTCTCCGGAGACATGCCGGAACGATACCTTCTTGACCAGATTCGTCCAAGCAATTCCGGGCGGAGTCCATGCAAATCGCCCGGCATTTCTGATAGGAGTCGGGTGTATGGCCGGAAGCTGCCGCCATAAGCGCACACGACGCCGGGCGTCGGGGCTCGGAGGTGCGCTATCGGTGGCGGCGCGGCCTTGGACCGGCGCAGGCCCGAGCAAAGAGGACGGTAATGCGCACCCAGGTCGGCATCGTCGGAGCGGGGCCGGCGGGCCTGCTCTTGTCGCTGCTGCTCCATCGACGGGGGATCGATTCCGTCATCATAGATGTGCGCGGACGCAAGGCCATCGAGGCAACCATTCGCGCCGCGGTGCTCGAGCAGAGCACCGTCGATCTCATGCACGAGCTCGGCGTTGCGGATCGGTTGCGCCGAGAGGGGGTCGTCCACAGGGGCATCAACCTCCGCTTCAGCGGCCGCAACCACAGGATCGATTTCGAGGGCCTGACGGGCGGCAGAGTGGTGATGCTCTATCCGCAGCACGAGGTGCTCAAGGATCTGATTGCGGCGCGGTTGGCGCAGGGCGGGCAAATTCTCTTTGACACAAGGGTCGTGGCGGTTGCCGACGTCACAACCACAAGTCCGGCCATCCAGTACGTCACGCCGGAGGGCGCGATGCGCGAACTCAAATGCGAGGCCGTCGTCGGCGCCGACGGTTCGCACGGGGTGTGCCGGTCCGCCATCCCGACCGATCGGCGGAAAGACTACCTGCGCATCTACCCGTTCGGCTGGTTCGGCATCCTCTGCGAGGCCCCCATCTCCTCGGAGGAGCTGATCTATACCCGGCACGCGAGGGGCTTTGCACTGATCAGCAGTCGCACGCCGCAAGTGCAGCGCATGTACCTTCAATGCGACCCCAACGATTCCGTCGACAACTGGTCCGACGACAGGATTTGGTCCGAGCTGCAGGCGCGCGTTGCGGGCGAGGACGGGTTCCGACTGAAGGAGGGTCCGATCTTCCAGAAAGACATCGTGCCCATGCGCAGCTACGTGGGCGAGCCGATGCAGTACGGGCGACTTTACCTTGCGGGGGATGCCGCCCATTCGGTGCCCCCCACCGGGGCCAAGGGCCTCAACCTCGCCGCCAGCGATGTCTGGCATCTCGACCGCGCGCTCGGCGCCTTCTTCGGAGAAGGCTCGACGGCGCTTCTCGACGCCTACAGCGCGACCGCGCTGCGTCGCGTGTGGCGGGCGCAGCACTTCTCATGGTGGATGACATCGATGCTTCACAATTTCCCCGACGCCGGCGAGTTCGACGAGCGGCGCCAGCTCGCTGAACTCGAATCGGTGACCGGCTCGAAACACTTCGCAACGGCGCTGGCGGAAGCCTATGTCGGAGCGCCCTTCGGGCCAGGGTAAATGATGGTTTGCTCGATCCGGCATGGCGCTGCCTTACCGGACGAGGTGAATTGGCGTAACATTGCAGCAAATCGGCGTCGGCAAGCAGCCATGGGAGGAACCAGATGCTGAAACAAGTACTTGTTGCGGGCGGCATCGCCATCGCAACGGCGTTGACGGGCAGTGGCGCGGTATGGGCGCAGGACACCGTCAAGATCGGCCTCGTTCAATCCATGACGGGGCCGCTTGCCGCTGTCGGCCGGCAGGTGGTTTCCGGTGCCAAGCTGTACATGCAGCAGCACGGCGACACGGTGGCCGGCAAGAAAATCCAGCTCATCCTGCGGGACGACACGACCGTGCCTGACGTGGCCAAGCGGCTCGCGCAGGAGCTGATTGTCAACGAGAAGGTTCATATTTTGGGGGTGGGTATCACGCCGGTGGCGATGGCGATCGCGCCGCTCGCGACGGAAGCGAAGATCCCCGAGGTGGTTATGGTGTCGGGGACATCGGTGGTCACGGAACGCTCGCCCTATATCGTGCGGACCAGCTTCACCCTCGGGCAGCAGTGCGCGATCATGGGCGACTGGGCGGCCAAGAACGGACACAAGAAGGTGGTCATCATCCAGTCGGACTGGGCGCCAGGTCACGAGGCAACGGCCACCTTCACCAAGGCCTTTACGGCCGGCGGCGGTCAGATCCTCGAGACACTGAAGGTGCCGCTCGCCAACCCCGACTTCGCGCCCTTCCTGCAGCGGGCCAAAGACCTCAACCCCGATACCCTGTTCGTGTTCGTGCCGGCCGGCGGCCAGGCAGGGACCTTCGCCAAGCAATTCGTCGAGCGGGGGCTCGACAAGGCCGGCATCAAGCTGATCGGACCCGGTGACGTCACGGATGACGATGACATGCCGACGATGAGCGATGCAATGCTCGGCGTGGTGACGGCAGGTTTCTATTCGGCCTCGCACAATTCGGCAAAGAACAAGGAATACGTCGCCGCCTTCAAGAAGGCATACGGCTTCCGTCCGAACTTCATCTCGCTCGGCGGTTATGACGGCATGCACCTCATCTACGAGGCGCTCAAGAAGACGGGCGGCAATACCAATGGCGATGCCCTGCTCGCGGCGATGAAGGGCATGAAGTGGGAGAGCCCGCGCGGGCCGATCCAGATCGATCCTGAGACCCGGGACATCATCCAGAACATCTACATCCGGCGGGTCGAGCGCGTGGATGGCGAGCTCTATAATCAGGAGTTCGCCACATTCGAGGCGGTGAAGGACCCAGGCAAGATCAAGAACTGAACTTTCAGGCACCGACGGACAGCCCTACGCCCCGTCAACCCAGCGCGTGAGCGCGTGAGAGCGCGTTCACCGGGGAGCCCAGCGCAAGAAGTACCCGAGGCGCCATGTGGCTATTGCAGCGCATTGCGAGGCGCCTTGGGTGGATCTAACGCTGGAATCCCCCGATGAGCGATTAGAGCCGGTGCGAGCTTCCGCAATCCGCCGGTCGAGGATGACGGGCAAGGGTCGCCGCCGGCCGGCGCGGAAGACCAGGGATGGTGACCGTACTCTTCGATGGCGTCGCCTACGGCATGCTGCTGTTCGTGCTGGCGTGCGGGCTGGCGGTTACGCTGGGGCTGATGAACTTCGTTAACCTGGCCCATGGCGCCTTCGCCATGGCCGGCGGTTACGTCACCGTGGTGCTCGTCAACCGCAGTGGCATACCGTTCTTCGCGGCGCTGCCGATCGTGTTCGTCGTGACCGCACTCGCCGGCGCGGTGCTCGAGCGCACGCTCTATGTGCACGTCTATGCCAAAAGCCATCTCGAGCAGGTGCTGTTCACCATCGGGCTCGTGTTCATGTCGGTGGCGGCCGTCGACTACGTGATGGGATCCTCGCCACAGACGGTCAGGATCCCGCCTGTGCTTCAGGGCCAGCTCGACCTGTTCGGGCTCAGCGTCGGCCGCTATCGACTGCTCATCATCGTCATCTGCGGCCTGCTGACCGTCGGGTTGCAGCTCGTGCTGGCGCGGACGCGGTTCGGCAGCAGACTGAGGGCGGCGGTCGACGATGCGCGGGTGGCAAGCGGCCTCGGCATCAACGTCGGTCGCGTGTTCGCAGTCTCGTTCGCCGTCGGTTCGGGGCTTGCCGGGCTGGGCGGCGCGCTCGGGGTGGAGATCTTTGGGCTTGACCCCTCGTTCCCGCTCAAGTTCATGATCTACTTCCTGATCGTGGTGACAGTCGGCGGCACCTCGAGCATTACCGGCCCCTTCATCGCCTCGATCCTGCTCGGCATCGGCGACGTCGCCGGCAAATACTACGTGCCGCAGTTCGGGGCGTTCGTCATCTACACGCTGATGATCATCATCCTGCTGTGGCGGCCGCAGGGCCTGTTCGCACGGTCGGGCGGCAGATGAGCAACGTTCTCAAACCGGCAGGCGTAGCGCCGCCCGCAATCGAGATCGCCAAACACCTTGCCACGCGCTCCCGCTGGAGTGCGGGCGAAATCGCGTTCTGGCTGCTTGCCCTGGCTTCCATCTTTGTGCTGCCCAACAAGCATCTGATCCTGGCGGAGATCGCCATCCTCGGGCTTTTCGCGCTCTCGCTCGATCTCATTCTCGGCTACGCCGGCATCGTGTCGCTCGGACATGCCGCATTCTTCGGCCTTGGCGCCTACGTGGCAGCGTTGCTTGCCAAACATCAGATCGTGACCGAGCCAGTGCTGGCACTCGCCGTGGCCGGCCTCGCCGCGACGATCCTCGGCTTCCTGACGAGCTTTCTCGTGCTCAGGGGAACGGACCTCACACGGCTGATGGTGACCCTCGGCGTGGCGCTGCTGCTGCGCGAGGTTGCCAACCAGATGAGCTGGCTGACCGGCGGCACCGATGGCTTGCAAGGCGTTACCATCGAGCCGGTGCTCGGTCTGTTCCGCTTCGATCTCTACGGCCGCACCGGCTACGTCTACAGCCTTTTCGTGCTGTTCATCCTGTTCGTGATTGCAAGACGCATCGTTCATTCGCCATTCGGGCTGTCCTTGCGGTCGATCAGGAGCAATCCGTTGCGGGCGGCTGCGATCGGAATCCCGGTCAACAGGCGGCTCATCGCCATCTATACGGTGGCCGCCGGCTATGCCGGGATCGCGGGCGGGCTGCTCGCCCAGACCACGGCGTTCGCCTCGATGGAGGGATTTTCCTTCGAACGGTCCGCCGACGTGCTGCTGGTGCTGATCATCGGCGGAACCGGCAATCTATACGGCGGCTTGATCGGCGCGATCGTGTTCAAATTCATGCAGGACTGGCTGGCCGTGTTCACGCCTCAGTACTGGCACTTCTGGATCGGGCTGGTGCTGGTCATGATGGTGCTGTTCGGCCGCATCTACGGCCTCCTCATCGCCGGCCTCATGTTCGCCATCGTCCTCGCGCTCGGCCTATCGTTCTTCGAATGCATCGCCTTCACGCTGCTGATCGGGATGGTGCGCAATCCCATCCTGGACGCGATCAAACGGGCGGAGCGACGTATCATGCACGTGGCGCACAAAATGCCGCTACCGGGAAGACTGCGGCCGCGACCGGAGACCTAACATCATGGCCGGCCGACTCGAAACCATCGCGCTCGAGAAACGCTTCGGCGGAATCGTCGCAGCCCACAACATCTCGCTCAAAATAGAGAAGGGTGCGCGCAACGCCCTGATCGGACCGAACGGAGCCGGCAAGACGACGCTGGTCAACCTGCTGACCGGCGTGCTGCGCCCCACCGCGGGTCGCATCCTGCTCGACGGCGCCGACATCACCGCGCTCGAGCCCCACCGCCGGGTGCGTCTCGGCATCGTGCGCACCTTCCAGATCAATCAGCTCTTCGCCCAGCTCACCCCGCTCGAGTCGATCGGGCTTGCCGTCTCGGAACGACTGGGTGGAGGCGGTGACTGGTGGCGGCGAACCGGCAGCCGCGCCGAGATCGTCGATGAGATCGTCGAGATTGCGGAGCGGTTCCGCTTGACCGAAGTGCTCAATCAACCGACGGCGGAGCTCCCCTACGGAAAACAACGCCTGCTCGAGATCGCCCTCGCCTTCGCCTGCCGGCCGCGCGTGCTGCTGCTCGACGAGCCGGGCGCCGGGGTGCCGGAAATGGAGCGGCACGAAATCCTGGCCGCGGTGGCCGCTCTGCCGCGGGAAGTCTCGGTGCTGTTGATCGAGCACGACATGGACCTCGTGTTCCGGTTCGCCGAACGCATACTGGTGATGGTCAACGGCAGCCTCTTCGTCGAAGGACCGACCGAGAAAGTCGCGGCTGACGAAAGAGTGCGCGCGGTCTATCTCGGAGAGGCGGCCGATGGCTGAGCTGCTCAGGCTGGAGGCGGTTGTCGCCGGCTACGGGGAAGCGCGCGTGCTCGACGGCATCTCGCTTGCGCTGGAGGAGGGCCGCTCGCTTGCACTGCTCGGGCGCAACGGTACGGGCAAGACGACGCTGATCAACACCATCGTCGGCGTCACTCGGCGGTTCTCGGGGGCCATCGCCTTCGCAGGGCGGGACATCACACGGATGAGGCCCGAGCGACGGGCGGAGGCCGGCATCGGCTGGGTGCCGCAGGAACGCAACATCTTCCGCTCTCTGACGGCGGAGGAGAACCTAACCGCGGTGGCACGGCCAGGGCCGTGGAACGTGGAGCGCGTGTTCCAGCTCTTTCCGCGGCTCAAGGAGCGGCGCAACAGCTTCGGCAACCAGCTCTCCGGCGGCGAGCAACAAATGCTTGCCATCGCCCGCGCCCTGATGCTCAACCCGAGGCTGATTTTGCTCGACGAACCGACCGAAGGGCTTGCGCCAATCATCGTGGAGGAGCTGCTCAAGACGCTCAAGCAGCTGTTCCGCGAGGAAGGGCTTACCGGCATCGTGGTCGAGCAGCACGCCCAGAAGATCCTCGGGATCACGGATGAGGCAATCATCCTGGAGCGCGGGGCCATCGTGCACAAAGCCAGCAGCGAGGTCTTGAGGCGGGATGCGGCCACGCTTGCGAAATACGTCGGGATCACCAGCCGCAAAGGCACTCCGACCAACAACGCGGCGGCAGGCGGCGATGGGCCGTAAGCCGCCGGCGGCGGCGCGGGATGGCAAGGGCTCAGCGATTGGTCAGCTTCAGCTCGATGCGACGGTTGCGGCGCAGAACCTCCTCGGAGGTGCCCTGCTCGAGCGGTTGGAACTCCCCGTAGCCGGCGGCCACCAGGCGGTTGGGTGAAATGCCGCGTGAGATCAAGTAGCGCACCACCGAAATGGCCCGGGCCGTGGACAGCTCCCAGTTGGAAGGGAACTGCGCACTGGCGATCGGGCGGATGTCGGTGTGGCCGTCCACCTGCAGCGCCCAGTCGATCTCGGGCGGTATTTTGCGCTCAAGCTCGAGAATGGCGGTGGCGAGTTGGTCGATGGCGGCAAGCCCTTCGATCGTCATCTGCGCCTGACCAGAAGGAAAGAGAACCTCGGACTGAAATACGAAGCGGTCGCCGACCACGCGAATGTCCTTGCGGTCTTTCAACAGCTCGCGCAAGCGGCCGAAGAAGTCGGAGCGGTAGCGCTGCAGCTCTTGAACCTGACGGGCGAGCGCAGCGTTAAGACGCGAGCCAAGATCGCGGATGCGATCCTGCGACTCGCGATCCTTGCGCTCGGAGGCTTCGAGCGCCTCGTTGAGGGCCGCGATCTGCCGACGCAGCGCGAGCAGCTGCTGGTTCAAAAGGTCGATCTTGGCCTGGGCCTCGTTGGAAAGCTTCTTCTGCTGGTCGAGTTCGGAAGCGAGGCTCGAGATGCGGGCCTCGGCCGCCTTGGCCTTCTCGTCGCCCGACAGGGCGAAGCCGGACAGGCGGGCGTTCTCCTGGCGGAGCGAGGCAAGGGTCGCCTGCAGCACTGCCAGCTCTTCAAGCGCCGATTTCGATTTGCCCTTCTCCAGCGCCAGCATGCTCGTCAGCTCGGCGATCTGGCGATTGAGGCGGCGCAGGGCATCGTCCTTGCCGATCACCTCCTGGCTGGCGAAGTACTGGGCCAGCATGAAGATCGAGAGCAGGAACACGAACACCAGCAGAAGCGTCGACAGCATGTCGACGTAGCCGGGCCAGAACTCGCCGTACTGGGTGCTTCTGCGGGCGGCGCGCGCCATGGCTCAAGCGCTCCGGCGCGGAATCTTGGTAGCGATATCCTTGAGGACGCTCGCGACTTCCTGACTCTGTGCCGCCTGCTCGTCCACCCACTGGCGCACGATGTTCTGCTCCTGGCGCATCTGGCTGACGAGCTGATTTACGCCGTGGGCAAGTTCGCGCACGGAGTCATTGGCGCTGGCCGGCGCCACACCGCTCGCGCCGAGCCGCTCGTTGAGCTCGGAGACCGAGCGCTGTACCTCGAACATGGCGTTGTAGAGCTTGTGGCTCAGCTGATCGGAGCCCGTGGCCCCGGCCGGCGTCAGTTCGGTAATGCCCGACAGCCATTCTTCGAGCTCGTTGTAGAAGCGATTGTGAGCCTGGTTCGCCTGCAGTTCCAGAAAACCGATGACCAGCGACCCGGAAAGGCCCAACAGCGAGGACGAAAAGGCCGTGCCCATGCCACGCAGCGGTCCGGCAAGCCCCGCTTTCAACTCTTCGAACACGAGCGCACTCTCGTTGGCCTTAGTGTCGAGTGCGCTGATCGTCTGGCCGACCGACTGGATGGTGTCGAGAAGGCCCCAAAAGGTCCCGAGCAGACCCAGGAAGACGAGGAGCGCAACCAGATAGCGGCCGATGTCGCGGGCTTCGTCCAGCCGTGAGGCGATCGAATCCATGATCGAGCGCATGGAAGTCGTCGAGAGCATCACCGCACCGGTCCGGTCGCGGAGCATGGTCGCCATAGGTGCCAGCAGCACGGGCTTGTGCTCGATGGCGAGGCCCGGATCAGCAATACGAAAGGCATTGACCCAGCGGATTTCCGGGTAGAGGCGGATGACCTGCCGGAACGCAAACAAAATGCCGAACAAAAGGACGCCGGCGATCAACGCGTTGAGGGCCGGGTTGGCCTTGAACGTGACAACCAGCTGCGGAGACAGGATGACCGCGACAAAGGATACGAGAGCGAGAAATACGAACATGCGCATCAGGTAGACGCCGGGCGGCGTCAGCGTCCGGTGGATCGGACGCGAGGTCATGTCGGTGGGTCGCCTTCTTGCCATAAATGTCACCGCTCAACCGCGAGACCATAACCAATCCGTATGGCAGGGAAAACCGGCAACTTCGTGCCTCATTGGCCCGGCGCGGTTGCAGCGCCCGCCAAAACGGCAAGCAGGCTGCGGTGGATGGCGCTGTTGGCGACCAGCAGGCCGCCGGTGTCAAACATTGCCGATCCGCCCTCGAGATCGGTTACCACCCCACCCGCCTCGCGCACCAGCACGATCCCGGCAGCCATGTCCCAAGGTCCGAGATCGCGTTCCCAGAACGCGTCGAAACGCCCGGCCGCAGTCCAGGCCAAATCGAGGGCGGCGGAACCCGTGCGCCGCAAACCGGCAACCTCGCGCATGACGGCGGCCAGTTCCGGCATAAAGGCGGCGTGGCGACCACGGCCGCGGTGAGGAATGCCGATGGTAACCACCGCATCGGAAAGCGAAGCGCGACCCGCAACGCGCAGACGGCGGTCGTTTAGGAAGCAGCCCTTACCCCGCTCGGCGGTGAACATCTCGTTGATCGCAGGGTTGTAGACCACGCCGGCAACCAGCTGGCCTTCCCGCTCGAGGCCGATGGAGATCGCAAACAGCGGAATGCCATGCAGGAAATTGGTGGTGCCGTCCAGCGGATCGACGATCCAACGGTGGGTCTTGTCGGCACCCTCGACAATGCCGCGCTCCTCCATCACAAAGCCGTAGCCCGGCCGGGCCTTGGACAGTTCGCGGTAAAGCACCTCTTCGGCGCGTGTGTCGGCAGCCGAGACGAAGTTGGCAGGACCCTTGACCGAGACTTGCAGCTGCTCGACCTCGCCGAAGTCGCGCGCAAGGCCACGGCCGGCCTTGCGGGCGGCCGCGATCATGACATTCATCAGAGCGGAGGCCGGCATGTCGTTCCCGTGCGATGGACGCAGCGGCAGCGTGCGTGCGCGAGGGCGCGGCGTCGCGCCGCGAGGTCGGCATCGACTAGCGGCTTCAATCCGCGCTGGCAAGCACAGCGACCGATAACGAGGTCACGGCGTCTGGGCGAGCTTGGCGGCCCAGGCGTCGGCAGGCGCGCCGGCGGGGGCGGTTCCGGCATAGGGCTTGGGCGCCGCCCGCGCCAGCTTCTGCAGGTAGGCGATGTCGGCCGCCGCCGTCTCCGCCCCGAGTTC